>NZ_JADIKJ010000019.1:0-74515 GCF_044904675.1 Dyella jejuensis
GCGTCGGTCCAGGTCCAGGTAGTCGCGGTGGCGTTCCAGCCCAGCGTATCGACCGCGCCGCTTTGGTCGGTGCTTACATAGGCGCCCAGGCTGGCGTCATAGGTGTAGACCACGCTGGAACCGTCATCATCGGTCCGGGTGACCGTGCTGCCGGTGGTATTGAGCGTGCCGGTCAGGCTGTTCACGTTGCGGCTGAAGCCGTAGCTCCAACCGTCGTTGCCGTTCAACTGGCCCTGGCTGTTGTAGGTGCGCAAGACATTGAGCGGCAGGCCATCGAACAGCAGCCCTTCGTCCTGGCTCTGCAGCACCAGGTTACCGGTGGCGGTGTTGACGTAGCTGCTGTTGGCCGCCTGGCCCAGCGACGGCGAGCCGCCTTGGGCCTGTCCCAGTGAGGTCAATGAGGTGTTGCCCAGACCCAGACCATTTCCCGTGATCACTGCGACCATCGTGCTGCTCCCGAATGCCAGCGACGCCACCACGGCATCGCCTGTCGGGAGTACTAATCCGGGTTTCCAGGAAAAAGTTTAGGGCAGATAGCCATGACTAGCAGCACTGGCTCTGGATATCAGAATGTGAAACGAGAAATAAGGGGCAGTACTGCACAAGGGAAATGCTTGCGCACGGCTACACAGCGACAGCCCCCATCTCAACTGCGATATACCAGTCGGTGGCCGCTGCAAGGATCACAAGATGCGCGCGGTTAACTCCGCGCAGCACGGCATCAGCCTAAGCATTGCGTAATCGGGAATTGACGAGGGCGCCCACACGCACATTGATATCAGCCTCCAAGCTCAGGGTTGATCTTACCGATGGCGGCGTTGCCCCCGTTTCATCCATTGCCCGGAGTGCCGGATCGAAGTGACGTTGCTTTTCGAAACCGCGGAAGCCGACGAGTACGAGTGCACTGCTGACGAGCGGCCTATCCATCAATTCACGACAGAAGAGAATGGGCTGACGCCACACAAACACTGCTCGGCAGTAGCTCAACGGCAAACAATGAAGCATGCATTCGGCACGCTCAAGGCTTGGCTGGGTACCACGCCAATGCTGACAAAGTCGTTACCAAGAGTCACAACCGGGGTCAGCTCGAAGGTACTTGCCTAAACATGAAGCGGATGATCAAAATCGTGGCACGCGGGCATCGCGTGAGTGATCACAGCCTGACGACTGCGAATTACACCCGCCCGTTTCGGCCGCATGCAATTTTACGCAACCACCGGCAGTCACTCTGTCATTCGTTTTCACACAACCCAGGCAGGAAGCTGCCTTTTCCTATCCATGATAACGCGCCCCAATCGCGATAAATGCGATCCCTGCTTCCGAGGGCTACCGAGCCTCCATTCATCCGGACAGAGCGCTTTCTTCCGCATGACGATTGTTCAACGACAGGGTCAAACGTCAGGCAAGCTCCCACTTCGCCAATACACCGCGAGATACCCCTGCGCATGATAGACATGGTCCTGCGCAATCAAGCGCGCCAGTGCATGGCATCATGAACGTAATCGGATGCGCGGATACCTCAAGGTGATTCTGCCAACCGCTTTCTCGACCATCGAACGAACGTCCTGTTGACCACGATCTGGCAGAGATATACGGCGCCCGGCATCCAAGTCCAGCTACCTCTCTCCGGCATTATCCAGGTAGCAAGCAAAGACAAGATCGCCACCGCAACCGATCCCCACTGGACGTAATACGTCCTACGCGACTTTATTTGATCGATGAGCAACAGAGGCGGTGATCGGCGCAGGCTGTGGCCGTACAACAAACCAAGGCAGCCAGCCATGCACATGTACGCCAGTGCAAAGCAGACATACAGGGCTTTCAGGTCATGCGCGTTGCCAATCATTGGCTCGTTCGGCAACGGGGCGTTTGCGTAAGCGTCATAAAACGAACTAAACAATGCCTGGAACAGCATGTTTAGGGGGTAAACAAAAATCAGGGCAAAAAACACCAGCATCAAACTCAGGACAGTCGTACCGGCATCGTGCAAGCGGAAGCGCTCGCGCCAGCGTACCTGCCGATGCCAAAAGATCATCAAGGTTGCGAAGCTGCAGGCAAAGCCGGGCGTCCGGTCCAGAGCCAATAACAAATCGTGCAGGCTATGCGGCACTTCCGCGCCGGCAATTGCCATTACGCTAACAGCAAAGGCAAACGCGGCATCGACAAAGCTATCGATGCGATGGGCTTCAACTCGTCCAGCGCCTGGTCCACCGTGTTGTTCGCTCACGCCGCCCCCATGGATCTTGGATGTTCCACCATCACAGCAGCCTCCGACATCTGCGCCAGTGCTTTCGTCGCTCACAGGGCTAAGTCATCGACAGATCAAGAGCGCGCGCGAACGTTCAACGCCGCACGGACCTAAGAATGAGCCGCCTCCATCTGCATTGTCAGGTTGTCCGGCATGGCGCGCAAGGCTGGTCTTGGATAACAGGGCGCTCGAAGCCAAGGTGCTCGGGCAGCGAACTAAAATATCGAGCCTGGTAAATGCACCGCGACAGGCCATAACCTGTCTTTCGAGCGTGGTGGCGCGGAATCCAGGGCCGCTGGTTAAAAAACACCTTCAGTCCGGAAGTAACGTTTATCGAAGGAACGGCTTTGCACGCCAATACTTTCCGCGTGAGAGGAAATAGTGGAAATCAAAGACGCAGTCCGCGCAAACGCAGTGCATTACTCACCACAGAAACCGATGACAAACTCATCGCCAAGGCAGCGATCATCGGTGACAGGGTGATGCCGAACAGTGGGTACAGCACGCCTGCCGCCAGCGGTACGCCCAGCACGTTATAGGCAAAGGCAAAAAACAGGTTCTGGCGGATATTGCGCACCGTCGCCCTGGATAAGGCGCGGGCATGCAGGATGCCGTGCAGACTCCCCTTTACCAGGGTCAGTTGTGCGCTCTCCATCGCCACGTCCGTGCCCTGCCCCATGGCAATGCCGATATCGGCGATGGCCAGGGCTGGCGCATCGTTGATGCCATCGCCAGCCATTGCCACGCGAAATCCCTGCTTGCGCAATGTCTCGATCACCGCCGCCTTGCCGGCCGGCGATACATCCGCATGCACCTCGTCGATGCCCAGCGTGCGCGCCACCCGGTTGGCGGTGGTGGCGTTGTCGCCGGTCAGCATCACGATGCGCATGCCGGCCGCTTGCAGTGCTGCGATGGCATCTGGCGTATCCGGTTTGATGCGGTCGCCGACCGCGAACAGCCCTTCCAATTTTCCATCGATAGCCAGGAACATCACCGTCGCCCCTTCGCTGCGAAGAGCGTCCGCCTGCGCGTGCACGGCCGCGTCGAGCGCCACGTTCAAACGGTCCATCAGCATCGCGTTACCGAACGCCACGTCATGCCGCAGTACACGTCCGTTTACGCCACTACCGGCATGTACCTGGAAGTTTTCTACATCGGCGATATCCGCTTGTGTTTCTTTTGCGGCACCAAGGATGGCCTTGGCGAGCGGGTGCTCGCTGGGCCGCTCCAGCGCGGCAGCGAAGGCAAGCAGGTCGTCACGGCGGTAGCGGTCGAGCGCAACGACGGTCCGCAACGCTGGACGGCCTTCGGTCAGAGTGCCGGTCTTATCCAGTGCTAGCGTATTGACCTCGCGCAGCATCTCGATTGCCGCCGCATCCTTGAACAACAAGCCCTGTTGGGCAGCGCGTCCGCTCGCCACCATGATCGAGATCGGCGTGGCCAAGCCCAACGCGCAGGGACAGGCAACGATCAACACCGCTACCGCGGCGAGAAGCGCATGGACGAGGCGCGGATCCGGCCCGAACCAGGCCCAGGCCACGAACGCCAACACGGCGATGCTGATCACTGCCGGCACGAACCAGGCTGCCACGCGATCGGCGGCGCGCTGCAACGGTGCCTTGCTGCGTTGCGCTTGCGCGACTTGCGCGACGATTTGCGCCAGTACGGTCGAGGCGCCGACTTTGGCCACGCGCATGGCGAAGCTGCCGTCGCGATTCACCGTACCACCCGTCACCGCATCGCCTTGCGCCTTCGTTACCGGCAAGGGCTCGCCGGTCAGCATGGATTCGTCCACCCGGCTGCTGCCGCTCAACACGACGCCGTCGACCGGTACTTTTTCGCCGGGACGCACACGTAATACATCATCGACCTGCACGTCATCCAACGCTACGTCGTGTTCATCACTGCCGGAGATTCGTCTCGCCGTTTTCGGCGCAAGACCCAGCAAGGCTTTTAGCGCCGCGCCGGTTCGGCGACGAGCTCGCCATTCGAGAAAATCGCCCAAGGTCACCAGCGTGACGATCACCGCCGCCGATTCAAAATACACCGCGACGCGGCCATGCATGTCGCGAAAACCGGGTGGAAACATCTGCGGCAGCAGGAATGCCAATGCGCTGTAAATCCAGGCAACGCCAGTACCGATCGCAATCAGCGTATACATATTCGGTTGCCAGGGAGACAACGAACGCCAACCGCGCGTGAAGAATGGCGCGCCACCCCACAACACCACGACACTGGCCAGTAACGCTTCGACCCAGGCGACGGCGCCTATCCACGCCGCCGGCCAATGCAAGCCCGCGTGCGGCAGCATCGCAAGCAGGAAAACCGGCAAGGTGAGTGTCACCAGCAATCCCAAACGGCGCTGCATGGCCTGCGCTTCATGCACGTCACCCTCGTCCAGGCTCGGCATCATCGGCTCCAGTGCCATGCCGCAGATCGGGCAGTCGCCGGGGCCTTGTTGCTGTACATCCGGATGCATCGGGCAGGTATACGTGGCGCCAGGCACGACTACCGCCGCTATCCGTTCGTGCAAATACGCATGTGGATGGGCGATGAATTTCTCTTTGCAGCCCGCTGCACAGAAATGATACGTATGGCCGCCATGCTCGGCATGATGCGGCGTGATGGCCGGATCGACCCGCATGCCGCACACCGGATCCTTGACCGCTGCCGCAACTTCGGATGAAGGCGCATGCACATGGTCCGGCGCACGCCCCGGCAAAGCGGCGGGCGCCTGCGCGTAGCGCCGCGGATCGTCATCGAACTTAGCCTTGCATCCCGCGCAGCAGAAATAAAAAGTCTGGCCCGCGTCATCGCTGCGATGAACGGTGTTCGCCGTATCCACACGCATGCCGCACACCGGATCGCGCGCCAGGGGGTGTGCCTTTTGGCAACACGGACCTTGCTCGCTCATGCTTGCGGCTCCGGGTCGGCGAGTGCGCGCAAGATCGGGCATTGTTCCGGGTCGCCATGTCCGGGGCATGCCTCGACCAATTGCTCCAGCCCTTGGCGAATGCGGGTGAGCTCGGCGATGCGCGCATCAATGCTCGCAAGCCGTTGTTGCGCACGCTGGCGCACCGCCTTTACCCCGCGATGGCGATCCGCCGACAGCGCGAGCAGCTCGCGGATTTCTTCCAGCGTAAAGCCAAGATCCTTTGCACGGCGAATGAAACGCAGCCGGCCGATGGCGGTTTCGTCGTAGCTGCGGTACCCCGAGGGCCGCCGCGACGGTTCCGGCAGCAGACCCTCGCGTTCGTAATAGCGGATGGTGTCGATAGGAACGCCGGCGCGCTTGGCGACGGCACCGATGTTCAGGGAGGGCGTTGGCGTGCTCATGCGCAAGTCTAGAGCCTTGATCAAGGTCCAGAGTCAAGCCGCCTTTCTTCCCGTGCCATGTCCCGCCTTCCTCGCCTACCAGCCATTCATTTTCCAGCCAGCTATCGCGCCCCCATCCGGCTAACCTTGCGCCCACTTACAGGGGCTCCATTCCAGTGCATCCAGAACACGAAGAACCTCATACCCGCGCATCGCTTCCGCTCGCCCCTTCGCTTGACCCCGCCCTCGACGCCGCGCACATGCCGCGGCAGTTTCGTCCGCTGGATCGCCGCGTGCTCTGGATCAGCTTCGTCGCCATGCTGCTCGGCGCGGCGGTGGCGCTGGTTGCCAAGGCGCTTACCGCACTGATCGGACTTTTCACCAACCTCGCCTTTTATGGCCGCTGGAGCTACGCCTTCGTCAGTCCGGCCGGCAACCATCTGGGCAAGTGGGTCATCGTGGTTCCCGCGCTAGGCGGCATCATCGTTGGGCTGATGGCGCGCTGGGGCTCGCGTGCGATTCGCGGCCACGGCATTCCCGAGGCCATGGAGCAAGTGCTGCTCAATGAGAGCCGCATCCCGCCGCGTATCACCTGGCTGAAGCCGATTTCTTCCGCCATCGCGATCGGCACCGGCGGGCCGTTCGGCGCGGAAGGTCCGATCATCGCGACCGGCGGTGCCTTGGGTTCGCTTATCGCCCAATGGATGCACGTCACCGCCGACGAACGCAAGACCCTGCTGGCGGCCGGCGCGGCTGCAGGCATGGCGGCGGTGTTCTCGGCGCCGATTTCGGCGGTGCTGCTGGCCATCGAACTGTTGCTGTTCGAGCGCCGCGCCCGTTCGTTGATCCCGGTGGCGCTGGCGGCAACGGTCGGCACCGGCATCCGCTACGTGCTGGAAGGCAACCAGCCTATGTTCCCGATGCCGGACATCGCCACGCCAAGCTTGACCGCCTTGGTCGTGTACGTGCTGCTGGGCCTGCTGGTGGGCGTGGCCAGCGTCGGCGTTACACGCCTCACCTATGCCATCGAGGATGGCTTCGAGAAATTGCCGATCCATTGGATGTGGTGGCCCGCGCTGGGCGGCCTGGTGGTGGGCGTGGTGGGCTATTTCATGCCGCTGACCCTGGGCGTTGGCTACACCAATATTGCCGCGACGCTAGGCGGCCAGCTCGGCCTGGGTGCCATGCTCGGGCTGTGCCTGCTCAAGCTGCTGTCATGGTCGGTAGCGCTGGGCAGCGGCACCTCGGGCGGCACGCTCGCGCCGCTGTTTACCATCGGCGGCGCGCTGGGCGGCGCGTTTGGAATCGTCCTGGCAACGTCCGCACCTGGGTTGCAAGTGGATCCGCACCTGGCGGCGCTGGTATGCATGGCCGCGATCTTTGCCGGTGCGTCGCGCGCGTTCCTGACCTCAGTGGTGTTCGCCTTCGAGACCACGCAGCAACCCCATGCATTACTGCCCTTGCTGGGTGCCTGTGCGGCGGCCTATCTGATCTCGGGCCTGATGATGCGCAACACCATCATGACCGAGAAGATCGTGCGCCGCGGCGTGCGCGTTCCTTCCGATTACGCGGCCGACTACCTGGACCAGATCTACGTGCGCGATGCCTGCAGCCGGAACGTGGTAAGCCTGCGCGCCGGGCAAACGCTCGGTGAAATCCGCGCCTGGCTGGCATCGGCGGGCGTTGCCGCGAAGCACCAGGGTTTTCCCGTCGTCGATGCGAACGATCAGCTGGTGGGCGTAGTGACGCGGCGCCAGCTTTACGATGCGACGCTGGCCGAGGATAGCGTGGTGCGCCTGCTGGTCCAACGTGCGCCACTGGTGGTGCGCGAAGACCATACCCTGCGCGAGGCAGCCGATCATATGGTGGAGTGCGACGTAGGACGGTTGGTAGTAGTAAGCAAAGATGCGCCGCATCGCATGGTCGGGGTGATTACACGCGGGGATTTGCTGGCGGCACACGCACGCAGGCTGCGGGAGGCACGCGAGCTGTCACGGCACCTGGGAAGGAAGCTGGCGAAGAAGTGATCCGGGCTTCCTCGTCTATCGCCGGCAGCGTCCCGACGCTAGTTTTTATGGCGTTTTTTTGCGGCTCGACCTTGCGGTTCTCAACCCGTGGCAGAAGCACGCGCTATCAAACCAGCGCGTCATCCGCCGCCACGAAACCACCCGTCTGCCGTTGCCACAATCGCGCATACAAGCCGCCATGCAAGATCAGCTCCGCATGCGTGCCGGTCTCCACCACCAGGCCTTTGTCCATCACGACCAACCGGTCCATGCGGGCAATGGTGGACAGGCGATGCGCGATCGCGATCACCGTTTTTCCTTCCATCAAGAGTTCCAGGCTTTCCTGGATGGCGGCTTCCACTTCCGAATCCAGCGCGGAGGTTGCTTCGTCGAGCACCAGGATCGGCGCATCTTTCAGCAATACGCGCGCAATCGCGATGCGCTGGCGCTGGCCGCCGGACAGTTTCACGCCGCGTTCGCCCACATGCGCGTCGAGACCCTGGCGTCCTTCGCCATCCACCAGGTTGGGAATGAATTCGTCGGCGCGCGCTTTGCGAATGGCTTCGCGCAACTGCGCCTCGCTGGCATCCGGACGGCCATAGAGCAGGTTGTCGCGCACGGAGCGATGCAGCAGCGACGTGTCCTGCGTGACCACGCCGATCTGCGCGCGCAGGCTTTCCTGGGTCACCTGCGAAATATCCGTGCCGTCGATGCGGATATGCCCGCCTTCCAGGTCGTACAGGCGCAGCATCACGTTCACCAGCGTGGACTTGCCCGCGCCGGAGGGGCCGACCAGGCCGATCTTCTCGCCCGGATGCACCGTCATGTTCAAGCCGGACATGACCCCGCCCTGCTTGCCATAGTGGAAATGGACATTGTCGAAACGCACTTCACCGGACACGACTTCCAGCGGCATGGCGTTTTCACGGTCTTGTACCGCGCGCGGTTGCGAGATCGAGGTGATACCGTCTTGCACGGTGCCGACGTTTTCGAAGATACCGTTGACCACCCACATGATCCAGCCGGACATATTGTTGATGCGGATCACCAATCCGGTCGAAAGCGCGATCGCGCCGACCGTGACCTTGCCCTCGCTCCACAGGTACACCGCCAGCGCCGAGGTGCCCACGATCAGGAACCCGTTGAGGGTGGTGATGGAAACATCCATCGCCGTGGTCAGCCGCGTCATCCCGCGCAACTTGCCGGTCTGCTCTTCCATCGCCTGCGCGACGTAGGCTTCCTCGCGCTGGGTGTGCGCAAACAGTTTCAGGGTCAGCACGTTGCTGTAGCCGTCCACGATGCGGCCCATCAGCTTGGAGCGCGCTTCGGAGGCCAGCCACGAGCGTTCGCGTGTGCGCGGAATAAAAAAGTACAACGTGCCGACATAGGCGAACAGCCACACCACCAACGGCAGCGCCAGCCATACGTCGGCCTGGGCGAACATGACGATCGCACTGCCGGTGTAGATCGCCACGTACCAGATCGCATCGACGATCTGCACCGCCGACTCGCGCAGCGATGCCCCCGTCTGCATGATGCGGTTGGCGATGCGACCGGCGTAGTCGCTCTGGAAGAAACCCAGGCTTTGGCGAATGACATAGCGATGGTTCTGCCAGCGGATGCGATTGGTGAGGTTCGGCACGATCGACTGGTTCACCAGCAGGTCGTGCACGCCGAGGAAGATCGGGCGCAGCACCAGCGCCACGAAGGCCATCCATAGCAACTCGCGGCCATGCACCTGGAAGAAGGATTTGCCGGGCAGGCCCTTGGCCATGTCGACGATGCGGCCGATGAAACCGAACAGCGACACTTCCACCAGCGCCACGCCGAAACCGACCACGATGGCCGCGGCGAACACCGGCCATACCTGGCGCAGGTAGAACACGTAAAACCGCGCCACGGATGTGGGCGGCATGCTGTCGACCGGTTCCTTGAAGGCATCGATCAGGGATTCGAACCAGCGGAAGATCATGCGGCGTTATCCATGTGTCAGGTCCAGGCACGGCGAGCAATATACAGGGTCGGCCGTTCGCCACGGTCACCGCCTCGCCGCGGCGCAACAGCGCGACGCAATAGCGATGCCTGAATGCTAACCGCCCGTGAAAAGCAGGTACTGGAAAGAACAATTGACCGCTGGACGCATCGTTCGGATGATGCCGGCCATGCCTATCCTTATCCGCAAGCTTTTTGTCCTGGCGTTGTTGCCGGGCCTGTTCGTGTTCGGAACTGCGTTGTTACATGCGCAGGACGCAGCCACCGTACCCGCCAGCGCAAGCTCCACGCAAGATCCGGCCAAGACACTGTCGGAGCTGAGCAAGCAACTGGACAGCATCAAGACCGCCCTCAACAGCAACAACGCCACCGCGCAGCTCACCGGTCTGCGCAGCGCAGCCGGCACGGTACAACAGCAGTCCGACGATTTGGTAAAGGCACTGCAACCGGAAATGGACGGCGTGCAGTCGCGCCTCACCGTGCTGGGCCCCCCGCCGGCAGCTGGCGCGCCGCCCGAAACACCCGCGGTCAGCCAGCAGCGGCGCCAGCTCGAGCGCGCCAAGGCGAAGCTGGATGGCGAGATCAAACAGGCGCAACTGCTGAACCAGGACGCCACCAAGCTCACCTCGCAAATCGTCGAAACGCATAACCAGCAGTTCCAGGCGCAGTTGGGTTCGCGCACCTATTCACCGCTCGGCTTCGGGTTCTGGTCGAGCCTTGCCAAGACGTATCCCGACGACAGCGCGCGGATCAGGCGCGGCGCGGCATGGTTGCTCGAAGACGCCGGCAGCGTATGGCAGCCCGGTAGCCGGCTGCCGCTGCTGCTGTGCCTGATCGCCGCGGTGTTGCTGGTCGTGCCGGGCCGCTGGCTGGTCGAACGGCTGATGCGGGCGATCGCCAGTCGCTACATGCCCGATGGTCACCTGCGGCGCAGCGCGCTGGCGGCGATCTTCACGCTTACCGTGACGCTGTCGATCGGCGTAGCTGCATGGCTGGTCTATCTGGGTTTCGACTGGAACAACAGCCTGAGCGAGGAAGTAGACACATTTGCGCAGGCAGTAGTGCGCTCGGTGTTCTTTTCCGCCTTCTTCGCCGGCCTGGGTCGCGCCTTGCTCTCGGTGAGGCATCCCTCCTGGCGGCTGCCCGTGCTGGGAAAATCCACCGCGCGGAGCCTGCGCTGGTTCCCCTGGCTGCTCGGTGGCGCGTTCCTGCTGCTTGGCCTGCTGGAGCGCTTCAACAATCTGGTTGGCGTCAGCCTGCCTGCCACTGTGTGCATGCGCGCATTCCTTGCCCTGCTGATCAGCGGCCTGGTGGGCGCGGCACTGCTGCGCATCAAGCGCACTCGCAAGGTGCAAGTGCAGGAGGGCGACAAGCCGGCCACGCAGGCGCTGTGGATCGGGGCCCTGTTCGGATTGGCGTCCGCAGGCGTGGCGGTAGCGTGGCTGGCGGTGCTGGCAGGTTATATCGCGCTTGGCTTTTTCATCTCCTGGCAGATGCTATGGGTCGGCATGATCGTGGCCTCGTTCTACATGCTCTCGCACCTGCAACACGATCTGTTCGAGGCATTGCTCTCGCCGCGCGCGCGCAGCGGCCAGCGCCTGCAATCCACCTTCAATGTCGCGCCCACCACGCTGGAACAGACGTTCACCGTGTTGTCTGCACTGTGCCGCGTGCTGTTGCTGCTGGTCGCGGTGGGTACCTTGCTGATGCCGTTCGGCGGTGGCCCGCACGACCTGTTCTCGCATATCGGCCACGTATTCGGCGGCTTGCAGGTTGGCGAGCTTACGATCAAGCCGGGCGCGATCTTCAACGCCATATTGGTCTTCGCACTGGGGATAGGGGTAGTACGCATCGTCAAGCGCTGGCTGGCTGAAGAACTGCTGCCCAAGACCACGCTCGACCTGGGCATGCAGAACTCCATCGTCACCCTGCTCAACTATGTGGCGGTGGTCATCGTGTTCGCGCTGGCGCTGAAGACCGCCAATGTCAGCCTGCAAAGCCTGACCTGGATTGCCAGCGCGCTGTCGGTCGGCATCGGTTTCGGATTGCAGGCAATCGTGTCGAACTTCATCTCCGGCCTGATTTTGCTGGCCGAGCAACCGGTAAAGGTGGGCGATTGGGTAAGCATGCCCGGCGTGGAGGGCGATATCCGCCGCATCAACGTGCGCGCCACCGAGATCCAGCTGTGGGATCGCTCCACCATGATCGTGCCGAACTCGCAGTTCATCACCCAGAACCTGCGCAACGTCACGCACGGCAATGCCCTGGGTCGCGTAAAAGTAAGCCTGCCGATGCCACTGGGCACCGATGCGGCGAAGATGCGCGAGATCATGATGGATGCGCTGACCGAGCACGAAGGTACGCTCGAAACCCCCGCGCCTTACGTGCGGCTGGACGATGTCACCAGCAGCGCCATGACCTTCACCGGCGTGGCCTACGTGCGCAGCCCGCGCGATGCTTCGGCGGTGAAAAGCGACTTGCTGTTCGACATGCTGGCGCGGCTGGACAAGGCGCAGCTGCCATTGTCGACGCCGCAGAGCATGATCGTGCGCAACCTCGGACCGCTGGGCGAAGACAGTCCGGCGGCGCCTGGCCAGTAATTTTCCGCAGTTGGCAGCGTGCCGTTGCCCGTTGAACGGACGAGCCGCCGGACTGCTCATGCCCATACGGACGGCGCAGGGCCTGTACCGGATACGGAACCGGGCCCTTGCGGGCCCGGCTCGATGAATCGTCAACCGTTCAAGCGAACGCGCGAGATCATGTGCGTTGCCGGATTACTGGCACTTCTCGCCTTTGGCGGCGTGATAACCCGCCGCTTGCGCATCCGCCGCACTCATGTATTTGCCTTGCTTGGTGGTGCCGTACCACTTGCTGCCCTGGCAGTGATAAGCCTTGCTCTTGGAGCCAGTGTTTACCCATACCTGCCCCGCACCACCGCCCGCCGCGGGCGTGGCTGCCGGCGTGGATTTGCTCGCAGCCGTCGATTTGCTTGCAGCCGTTGCCGTTGCCGTTGCCGGCGCCGCCTCCGCCGGAGTGCTCGACGCGGTGCTGCCGGCGCTGCTTGCCGACTTGTCCACGCCCTTATGCCCATGGCAGGCGCCACGCATGGAGCTGACGGTCACCGAAGTACCGTCCTTGCATTGCACGGTCATACTGCCCGATGAAGCGGCCTGCTGCGCGTACACACCTGGGGCTGCCATCAAGGCGGCCGCCAGTACTGCCATCAATCCGAACGATTTCATCGTGATTCCCTCCGTATGGAATGCCCCAATACGGGAAAACGCGCCATCCGTGACGGCGGGATTCCCGCTGTCGCTTCAGCCAGAAGCGACACTCCCAAACGCCGTTTACCTACAGCGCTTGCGGCGGCAACTATGCCCTAAAAGCCGGCGGGCGGGCACGCTGCCCGGCACAATCCAGCATGGTCAGGGTGCATGGTTCACGGCTGGTTGCAATTTGGAATCGGGGCGAGCCACGGCATACATCGCCCAGCTGATCTGGGTGAGCAAGGCGTAAGGATCGTCCCCTTCCTTGTACAGGTTGAAGTGAGTGCGACCCGGCACGAAGCGGAATTCCGCGCGCGCATGCAATCCATCCAATACCGCTTTGAGGCGGTGGGCCGCGCCATCCAGGTAGAAAGTATCGGCCGTACCGACGTAGAGGTGGATCTTGCCATCCAGATCCGGTTTCAGGGCCGGCCAGTCGTTCTGCAACCGATAGGCGATGTCGTAATGATCGCGCCAGTAGGCCACCACGGCGGGATCGACGTCACCGGTATCGCGATTGAACATCTGCTCTGGCCGACCGTCCTTGCCACGCGGCGAGAACACCCATTCGAACGAGGCCATTTGCCCGCCATACGGTCCGAGCACGCGCTCCATCTTCGCGAACTGCTCGAACGTACCGATCACTTTGCCGTTGTCGCGCACCAGCGGCCACGGCGTGCCGTCGGGCTTGTGATAGACGTTGGCGTGGGGCGCGTACAGGTCCGGGCCGGTGAAGTCGTGGAAGTCGCTGGGATCCGGCGAGGTCGACCACGTGCCGCCGAAGATTGCGGGATAGCGCGTCTGCAGCCACAGCGTGGCCCAGCCGCCGGAAGAGTGCCCGTTGAGAAAGCGCCCGTTCGCGTCGGCGTCCATCCGGTAATGCGCTTCCAGATAAGGGATCAGCTCCGTGGTCAGCGCCTGGCCCCAGGGCCCGTTGTTTACCGAGTCGGCAAACTCGTGCGTGCCTGTGGCGCTGGATTCATCCAGGAATACCCAGATCATCGGCGGCATCCGGCCACTGGCCATGGCCGCCTGCACATACGCCATCGGGCGCACCAGGCGATCGTTGTTGCCGGTGAAGCCATGCGTGAAGTACACGGTGGGATAGCGCTTTCCGCCTCCAGCCTGATAATCCGGTGGCAGCAGCACATGGCCGAGCATGTGGATCGGACGACCCCAGAACGCCGACAGGGCGGGGCTGACAAAATCGACCAGCTGCGAGTGCTCGTGCGCGGCGGCCACGGCCTGGCGCATCGCTTCCGGCGCGGAATCCGGCAACGCCCACGGGTCGGCAGCTGGCACGGTCTTGTCCAACGTAAGGGTTGGCACAGCGCTATCCGGCAGATGCACGGTGACGACGCCGCTCTCGATATCGCCGGCACTGCGTCCCAAGTAATTGTAGTTGTGGTGCACGTCCAATACGGCCTGCACGACGTAGTCGCCCGGCGGCAGTTTCGACCATCCCGCCGGGAACGCGAGATGATCGGCATCGATATCGATCACTTGTCCCGGCACCAGCCGGTCGACTTCCCCGGCGGCGATGGATGTCTGCGTGGGATGGAATGGATTGGCATCGACCTCGGTCACCACGCCTTGCCTGGATTGCGCTTTCGCGGCGGCAGCCGCGGAGACGAACAGCAACAGGCGTCCGGAGACGGGCTGCTCCTCGCTCGCGCCCAGTTGCACATGGAAGAAGCGATGCGCAGGTACGTTTGGCGTCTCCTGCCGCGCCCACGCAAACGCGCCGGCGAGCAGGCCGAGGCTTAGTAGAGCGATCAATGCGATGTGGCGATGGCGCATGTTCTTTCCTCGATAACGGATGTGTTCGCGCATACGGCGCCCCTCCCTCTTACTGCCGACCGTCACTTCCGTGCCAACGGAACGAGGACAGCGACAAGCGGGATGGATGGATGTTTAGAAACGCCTCCATCGCCTACTTCGCTTTCGTCCCGACATCTTTCACCGGCGCCAGGCGCAGGTCCTGGAAATCGAAACTGAAATCGGTCAGCGGTGAAATGGGTTGCATGCGCATCTCGCGCACATGGCCGTCCACGTCCAACGCGAAGTTGACGAACGCATCGGCGTTCAAGGCGCGATCGTCCCAGCGGACTACGAACGTATTGTTCTGCCAGGGCGTCATGGTGCCAATCAGTTGCGAGGTCTTGCTGAAACGCAGGCGCAGCTTGCCGCGCTCGTCGCTGATCGTGATATCGCCGTACCACGGATCGCGGTAGGTCCCCGCATAGCCGGCCAGCGGCAGCGACGGCTTGCTGTTGGCGTCGCGCGCCGCTTCGTGTTTTTTCCAGCTTTCATCCGCATCGCTGTGCGAATGCTTGACCGCCTTGTCGTAGACCGCCACCCAGTCGGTCTTGACGGCAGGATTGAGGTAGGCGTCGAGCACGCGATAAGTGATCGCATTGAATGCGGCGCCGGATTCCTGATTGGTAAGCACCACCACTCCCAGCTTCAGTCCCGGCACCAACGTCACGCGCGAGACCATGCCCGGCCAGCCGCCGGTGTGCCAAACCAGTTTCTGCCCATGGTAATCACTGAGGAACCAGCCTTCGCCGTAACCGTAGAAATTCGGCATCAACGGTTGCAGTTCGGGAATCGGCGGCTTGTTCACCGGGATCGGCGTCAGCATCGTCCACATCTGATCCTGGCTGTCCTGCGCGAACAGGCGACGTGGCTTGCCGTCGGCGCCGCTGCCTGGCAGCGCACCGCCAGCCAGCTGTACGTTCATCCACTTGGCCAGGTCGTGCACGCTGGCATAGATACCGCCCGCGCCGGGATCGTTGAGCCAGGCCATCGGTGGCACCGGCTTGAGATCCGTGAAGTTGTACAAGGCGTGGCCCATCGCGTAATCCATGCCGGGCTTGAGGTAAGTCATGTCGACCAGCGATTCGTCCATGCCGACCGGCTTGAAGATATGCTCGCGGAGGTAATCGGCATAAGACTGGCCGGAAACTTTCTCGATGATCAGCGTCGCTACCGCGAACAGGATGTTGTCGTAGGCATAGTGGCTGCGAAAACCGTTAGTCAGCGGCACCTTGCCCAGGCGTTCCACCACTTGCCTGGTGGTGTAGCTGGTCGGCGGCCAGTACAGCAGGTCGCCGGCGCCCAGGCTGAGGCCGCTGCGATGCGCTAGCAGGTCGCGCACGCGCATCTCGTGCGTCACGTAGGGGTCGGACATCTGGAACCACGGCAGGTAGTCGGTCACCCGCGCATCCATGTCCACCTTGCCCTGCTCGGCCAGCATCTGCAGCGCGGCGGCGGTAAACGCCTTGGTGTTGGAGGCGATCGCGAACAGCGTGTGCGCATCCACCTGCTGCGGCTTGCCGGCTTCGCGCAGACCGAAGCCTTGCTCGAATACCACCTTGCCATCCTTGACGATGGCCACCGCGATGCCCGGAACGTCAAAGGTTTTGCGCGTGCTGTCCACATAGGCGTCGAGATCCCGCAGCATCGGCGGCAGACCGACCTGGGCGTGGACGTTTGCGCCGGACAGCGGCGAAACCGGTGGCGCGTCCTCGGCCCACGCCGGCGCGGCGGCGGCAAGCACCAGCAAGGCGCAGCACCCGGTCAGGCGCAAGGACAAAAGCGAAAGGGGCATGGCGGCTCCGCGTGAGGCAAAACCGCAGTCTAGCTTGCCGGTGGCAAGCTGGCTCCAGCGCCGGAAGTCACGCTGTGCCAAGCAGCACCGCCAATGGCAACTGGCACGGCCGGCCGACGGCTCCAACTGCGAAGCGTATGACGCGCGCGCATGCCTGACGCACTACACTGCCCGCCTCGCCAACAAGGAGTCCGCGGTGCCTGCGTCCCGCCTCATTCCCCTGCTGCTGCTCGTCGCCTTGTTCGGCGCACTGATCTACTGGAACCGGCATCCCGCGCAGCCAACGCAGATGGTGTCGCACGGCCACGTCGCATTGCCGTTGGCGGTGTCCTATAACTGTCCTGCCGCGCATGCCAACCTGCCGGCATCCATGCCGCCCGAAGCGTGCGCCACCGTGACCGCCATCCTGCAAGGCGGTCCGTTCCAGCACAGCCAGGATGGCGTGGTGTTCGGCAACTACGAAGACCTGCTGCCGCAGGAGCCACGCGGTTACTACCACGAATACACGGTGGAAACGCCGGGTGTCTCCCATCGCGGGACGCGGCGCATCATCACCGGCGGCACCCCGCCGCAGGTGTTCTATTACACCGGCGATCACTACCGCAGCTTCCAGCCGTTCCAGGTAACCCGATGAACCGGGAACCCGCGCTCGACCTGACCGAGGCGGCCGACGGCGGCGTTTATTTCGTCGATGCTTCCGATTTCGATGCGCTCGCCGCCGCGGCGGCCGAAGGCAACCTGTATGTATGCCGAGCCGATCTTGCCGGCTGTGAGGACAAGGGCGAACTGTTGCGCCGCCTTGCTGCCGCGCTCAAGCTGCCCGCGGGATTCGGCCAGAACTGGGATGCGCTGGTGGACAGCCTGCGCGACCTCGGCTGGCTGCATGGCGCCGGACATGCGCTGCTGCTCGATCACGTCAACGATCTGCGGCAGGCGGCGACCAAGGATTTCGATATCCTGCTCGGCATCCTGCACGAGGCCGCCAGCTTCGCCATCGGCCAGCATCGTCCGTTCTTCGCCTTCCTGAGCCTGCCCGAACATCCCATCGCCCTGCCTACCCATCGCTGACATGCCACAGATCGATTTCGAACTCGACCGCGACTACATCGAATTGAATCAGCTGCTGAAGCTGACCGGCCTGTGCGACAGCGGCGGCCAGGGAAAAATGATCGTCGCCAGCGGCGAGGTGTACGTGGACGGACAGCAGGAATTGCGCAAAACCTGCAAAATCCATGCAGGCCAGGTCGTCCGGCTGGAGGACGTGGAGATCCGCGTGGTGGAAAGCGGCTGATCCTGCCCGCACTGCGTAACCGATTGCCGCCGCCGGCGAATACCACACATGGATTCCCCGTGGAGGTACGTCATGCTAGCCCGCCGCTTAACCGTCCTGGCCGCCCTCGCCGGCCTTGCCGCCTGCACCGCTACCGCTGCCACGGCCGATCTGCCTGACCCTGCCTACGACGCACCCAAGGCAGCCACCCATGGCACCGAGACCGCCGTGCTGGCGGGCGGCTGCTTCTGGGGCATGCAGTCGGTATTCGAGCACGTGCATGGCGTGAAGCAGGTCTGGGCCGGCTACAGCGGCGGCAATGCCGACACGGCGCACTATGACGACGTGAGCGAGGGCAACACCGGGCACGCCGAATCGGTAAAGGTGCAGTTCGACCCGGCCGTGATCAGCTATGGTCAGTTGTTGAAAGTGTATTTCGCCGTGGCCCACGATCCGACCGAGCTCGATCGCCAGGGACCGGACGCCGGCACGCAATACCGCTCGGAGATTTTCTACGCCAACGCGCAGCAGCAGAAGATCGCGCAGTCGTACATCGCGCAGCTGGGCGCCGCCAAAGCATTCGATTCATCCATCGTCACGCTGGTGCAGCCGCTGCGGGCGTTCTATCCGGCCGAGGACTATCACCAGGATTACGCGCGCATCCATCCGGACGATCCGTACATCGTGATCAACGATGCGCCGAAAGTGGCGCGGCTCAAGCAACTGTTTCCCGCGCTCTACCAACCGGAACAGATGGTCGTGGACGTGAAACTGTAGGCACGCATGGCGCTTCCTCATGCAGGGTGAGAAAGCGCCCGCTTATTTTGGCGGCACCAACCGCAGCCGGGACGACTCATGGCGCGGATTGGGCGAAAGCATCCGCTCGATCTCCGACGGCGGCAGGCCGCGCGCGTAGTAATAGCCTTGCCCCTCGTTGCACCCGGCGCGCAACATGAATTCATGCTGCTCGGCGGTTTCGATGCCTTCGGCGATCGTGCACATGCCAAGGCTCTTGGCGATCGCCAGCATCGCCTCGACGATCGCCACATCGTTGGCGCTGTCCGGCAGATCGGTGACGAACGAGCGGTCGATCTTGAGGAAATCGATGCCCGACAGTTTCAGATAGGCCAGCGAGGAATAGCCGGTACCGAAATCGTCGATGGCAATACCGATACCCAGCGCATGCAAGGCGTGCATGGTCTGTTCGGTGGCTTCGCCCAAGCGGAGAATGGCGCTTTCGGTGATTTCGAACAGCAGGCGATTGGGTGAAATCTGGCTGCTTTGCAAGGCCTGCTTGACGCCGTCGATAAAACCGGGATGCCCGAAGGTCGCGGCCGAGGCATTCAGCGCCACGCGCACCGGTGGCAATTTGGCCTGGTCCCACTGGCGGATTTGCGCGCATACGGCGCGCATGGTCCAGGCGTCGACGCGGCGGATCAAGCCGAGGCTTTCGGCCAGCGGAATGAATTCGTCCGGCATCAGCTCCCCGCGCTCAGGATGGCGCCAGCGCAGCAGCGCTTCCACCGCCACGATGCGTCCGGAACGCAGTTCCACGCTGGGCTGGAACACCAGGTGGAACTCGTCGCGCATCAACGCCTGGCGCAAGTCCGCGCCCAGCATCAGGCGCATGCGCGCGTCGGCGTGCATCAATGGCGTGTAGAAACGGAAGGTATTGCGTTCCTGCGTCTTGGCCGCATACATCGCCGCGTCCGCGTTGGCGATCAGCACCACCGGGTCACTGCCGTCCAGCGGATAGCCGGAGATACCGATGCTCGCGCTCATCACGATTTCGTAGTCGCCGATCAACATCGGTTCGGAAAGACTCAGCAGCAGCCGGCTGGCGAACTGCGCCGCCTGCTCGCGCGTGCGCAGGCCACCCAGCAGCACGGTGAATTCGTCGCCGCCGATGCGGCTGGCCACGTCGTTCTCGCCCAGCTCGCGGCGGATGCGTTGCGCCACCTTCACCAGCAGGCGATCGCCGATGGCGTGGCTGTAGCTGTCGTTGACGGCCTTGAACGCATCCAGATCCACGAACAGCACCGCAGCCGCGCCATTCATGCGTCCTGCCGCTTCGATGGCCTGCGCGCAATGGCGCTGGAATTCGCTGCGATTGGCCAGGCCGGTGAGCGGGTCGTGCGCCACCATGTATTCCAGTCGCTGGCGGTCCGCCTTGCTGCGCGTAATGTCGGTGACCACCGCGACGTAGTGCTGCACGCGGCCTTCGCTGTTGCGGATGGCACTGATGCTGAGCAGTTCCGGGTAGGACGATCCGTCCGACCGCCAGCTTTGCACTTCGCCGACCCAGTTGCCGCCTTCGGCCACCAGCTCCCAGATCGACGGCGGCAACGCGGAGCCGTCGGGCATGCGGCGCAATTCGTCGAAGCGGTGGTGTTGCAAGTATTGCAGCGTGTAGCCGGTGATGCGGGTATGCGCGGCGTTGACCGTGGTCACGCGGCGATCCGCGTCGGCGATGATCAGTCCTTCGGCCACGCTGGCCATCGCTTCGGCCGCGATGCGGCGCTCCTGCTCCATCGACACGCGATCGGAGATATCGCGCATCATCGCCTGCCGTACCGGCCGCGCGCCCCAGGTGGTGAGGCTGCTATGCGTTTCCACCGTGCGCGCCACGCCGTTTTCGGAGCGCAGCAAGCCAATGGTGGAAGAGCCGGAGGAACGCATGCTGCCTTCCACGAACAGGTCGAGGAAATCCTTGCCAAGCAGTTCGTCCGGGTCGCGCCCGGTCCATGCACAGGTGGTGCGATTGACGCCCAGGATGCGGCCGAGCGCTTCGTCCACCATCACGATCGCATCGGCGGCGCTGTCGAACAGCTGACGATAGCGTTCTTCGGTGCCGCGGATGCCGGCCAGGATGCGTCGCGCCATGCGTATCCACAGCAAGGACGCCAGCATGGCCATCAGCAGCACGCTGGCGAACAGCACCCGCCCCAGCCATGCCGCGCCCAGCGCGATATCCAGCGAGAACTCGTCGCTGCGCGGCTCGATGTAGTCGTTGAGTGCATCGATGCGCGCGCTCTGCCGGGCGATCTCTTCGGCCGAAGGCGTGCCATGGGCATAGGCCTGCCGCAGCTCCCCGGCGATAGCATCGAGTTCCTCGATGGCGCCGTCGACAGAGCGCCAGTCCGCCACCGCCTGGCCCATGTAGGGAGCGTGCGCGAAATGATCCAGGATGAAGACCATGCCCGGGATGGCCGCGGGTATCACGCCAGCGCGTTTGAACGCCGCGCCCACCGCGTGCCGGTCGTAATGGCCGCTGGCGATCGCATCGCGCGCCCAGCGATCCGTGCGCACCACGTCGTAATTGCGCCGGAAACTATCCAGGCGTTCCGTATCGCCGCTGCGCGCGTAAGCGTAGAGATCGATGACACTCTGCTTCTGCGCTTTCGACCACAGGCTTTCGCCGTTCAAAAAGCCGGCAAGCGTTACCTGGACCTGGAGCGCGCCCCAGGTCAGGCATAAAACCAGGCCGACAACCGCCGCAAGGCCGTATGCCAAAGGCATAAGACGCCGTAACAGCGGTCGTTGCTGAGCATTGCGGGCGGTACGCATCGTGCCCCTATCTTAGAGCCTGTCATCCACAGTCCAAACGAAACTGCTGACCTGACGTGTATCGCCCCAACCATGCGTTTACTTAAGCGGCCGCCTCGCTGGCCAAAACGGCCTGCTCGGACAGCCATGGGTCACGACGCACATCCAGACACCGATCCAGGGTAATCCTCATGCTTACGTAACTGCGTTTCACGCATTCTTGCAGGTATGCAGCTTCATCCGGGCGTGGAGACGTCCCTACCAGGGTGCAGACGATCTCCAGGGCCTCCCATGGGTGAGTATCATCATAGGCGGCGTGAAGCTGGAGCCAACGCAGGCTCTGCGCCCGGATGGCCTTGGGGAACGCTTCGGCGTAGGCCGCGCTCTCGTAAACCCGCTGCGACCATTCCCCGGTTGCGCCTTCCACCGCGTAGTTGGTGGCGATCATGCCTGCCGCCAGCGGTCCGCCGCGGCTTACTTCCTCGCACCAGTTGGACAAGGCATCCGTGCCGTAAGGACTGCTGCCATTCAATACTTCGCGTTCCGGTACGCCAGCGCCCTGGGCCCAGTTGAGCCAGTATTCGGCGTGATTCTGTTCCACCCGGATGTTGCGCACCAACCAGCGCCGGGCCATGTTTTCGCCCGGGCTGCGGCCATAGCGCGTCTTGAGCAGGTTGAGTGCCATATAGCCGGGAAAACGTTCAATCACCGGCCAGACACCCACCATGAAGTCGCGGGTGGCGGCGGCGTCCAGGCGGTTTTCGCGCATCAGCGGCCAGATGTCGTGTTCGACCACGCTCTGCTTGGCCGGCGCGCAGGCGGATACCAGGTCTTGCGCCCAACGCGGATAGCTGGATAGCTCGGTGAGGGCGCCGGTGCGTTCGAAATGTGCGTGCATATGCAAATCTCCACTTAGGTGTATAGGGTCGTTTCGGCCTTGATGCAGGCCGATACCAGGGCTTGAGGATGGCCCCGGCCCTGCCATAGTGGTCGCCTCGTGCGGTGGTTGCGACCGTCCTTTACCCCTGGGTCGGCGGGCGCTGCCAGAGCCGCTCGGACAGGCCTCGACGCGCCGCGCCGGACGGGTTTCCGGTGCATCCACGCATGCGCTCCATGCTCGCCGCCGCTGGCGAGCATGCCGGTCACGATCGAGGGACGTACGTGACGTGCGCGAGGACGAACCGAGGGCGAGCGGAACGCGAAGCTCTCGCGGCAATTCAGCTCGCGGCCGACCGCGAACGCCTGGACTCATACGCCTTCAGGTGGGCATACGCCAGCCGCAGCATCGGCAGGTCCAGGCCGCACGATTCGCCGCGTGCCAACAAGTCGCCGATCACGTGATCGGCCTCCACCGCGCCGCCCTGTTCCAGATCGCGCATCATCGAAGCGCTCAGCGTGGAAGCTTGCTCGGTGAGTACCGAGCGGGCGCGCTGCAACACGGCCTCGCCCGGCAAATGTCCAGTTGCCTCGGCGACGCGGCGGCAATCATCCAGCAGTCCGAGCGTTGCCTGCATGCCACCCGGCGTCGCCACGATATCGCCTACTGGCGCGCGCATCAGGCAGGTAATGCCGGCCAGCGAAGCGAGGAACACCCATTTGTCCCACATGTCCTGCACGATGGCGCCGCTGAGGCGCGATTCGAACTGCGCTTTCGACATGGCTTGCGCGATGCCTTGCACGCGCGTCGACCGGCTGCCGTCGCGCTCACCGAAAGTAAGGCCGTGCGATCGATTGAGATGCCGCACGGTACCTTCGTCATCCAGCGTGGCGGCAATCACGCATTGGCCGCCCAGCACGCGCGCGGCACCGAAACGCGCTTCGAGCAGATCCAGGTGCCGCATGCCGTTGAGCAGCGGCAGGATCGCCGTGTCCGCGCCCACCGCCGGCGCCATGTCATCGATCACCTGCGGCAAGTGATACGCCTTGCAGCTGACGATGACCAGATCAAAGGGTTGATCCAATGCATGTGCCTGCACGGTGGGCGGCGACGGCAAGCTTGCATCGCCCAGCGGACTGCGGATCACCAGGCCGCTGCGCGCCAGCCTGTCCGCGCGCCGCTTGCGTACCAGGAAGGTGACGTGCTGGCCGCTTTCCAGCAAGCGTCCGCCAAAATAGCCGCCGATCGCGCCGGCTCCCACCATCAATATTTTCATGTCGCGGTTCACCTTGTGCACGAGGCCGGGATGCTTTCGATGGCCATGATCCGGAACGACGGAAGCCACCGATGGAATCCAGAACGCGCCCCATTATCCACAATGACGCACGTCCGGCGGCGCGTGGCAGGCGACCAATCGCGCGGGCATGCACTCGGCAAGGCGCGCTCATGCGATCATGACGCATGACCGCCTTCACCGCCCTTCCGCTCAAGCCCGCCCTGCTCGCCAGCCTCGAAACGCTCGGCTACAACGACATGACACCGATCCAGGCACAAAGCCTGCCGGCGATGTTGGAAGGCCGCGACGTGATCGCCCAGGCGCAGACCGGCAGCGGCAAGACCGCGGCCTTCGGCTTGAGCCTGTTACAACAGCTGAGCGTGGAAACCATCCGCTTGCAGGCCTTGGTGCTATGCCCGACCCGCGAACTGGCGGACCAGGTAAGCAAGGCGATCCGCAAGCTTGCGGCGAACATTCCCAACGTCAAGCTGCTGACCCTGTGCGGCGGCATGCCGCTGGGCCCGCAGCTGGCATCGCTGGCGCATGACCCGCATATCGTGGTCGGCACGCCTGGCCGGGTGCAGGAACATCTCAAGCGTGGCAGCCTGCATGGCGGCGGCATCAAGGTGCTGGTATTGGACGAAGCGGACCGCATGCTGGACATGGGTTTCGGCGACGCCATCGACGACATTGTCGGCCGCATCGCCAAGCATCATCAAACACTGCTGTTCTCGGCCACCTATCCGGACGAGATCCGCGAAGCGAGCCGGCGCCTGCAGCGCGATCCGATCACCGTCACCGTGGAAGCCCCTGTCGAATCAAAACCGTCGATCGAGCAACAGTTCGTCGAGATCGAGCCCGCCCACAAGCTCGATGCCTTGGCGCAACTGCTCGCGGGCGAACGTGGCCAGCACGCGCTGGTGTTCTGCAATATGCGGCGCGACGTGGATGCGGTGGCCGAGGAACTGGATCGCCGCGGCTATTCCGCATTGGCCCTGCATGGCGACATGGAACAGCGCGATCGCGATGAAGTGCTGGTGCGTTTCGCCAACCGCAGCTGTGCCGTGCTGGTGGCTACCGACGTGGCCGCGCGCGGACTCGACATTACCTCGCTGCCGCTGGTGATCAGCTACGACATCGCGCACGATCCGGACACGCACACCCATCGTATCGGCCGCACCGGCCGCGCGGGGCAATCCGGCCTGGCGATCACGCTGTGCACGCCGCGCGAGAAACCGAAGGCGGACAATATCGAAGCGGCGCTCGGCGCATCGCTGCCCTGGCGCACGCTGAAACCTTCGCCGCCGCGCGGCAAGACCTTGAACCTGGCGCCGATGAAAACGCTGGTGATCGATGCCGGTCGCCAGGACAAGCTCCGGCCCGGCGATATTCTCGGCGCACTGACGGGCGATGCCGGCCTCGCTGCCAACGACATCGGCAAGATCGATGTTTTCGCCACGCGCGCCTACGTGGCAATCAGCCGGGCACTCGCCAATAAAGCCCTTGAACGGCTGCGTGCCGGCAAGATCAAGGGACGCAATTTCCGGGTCCGCGCGCTGGGGTAAAGGTGCGTTCCGTTTCCAGCCTGCGGGCGCTCGCAAAATCCACGCGCGCCAATGATGGCAAGGCACGCAAGCATCCTTGCCTGACCGTATCGTAGCGGTCGACCATCCGCGTGAATATTTTCGCGAGTCCCTTGCCGTACACAAATGCGGATATTTCGATCGCGTGCATACGCCACTGCGCTGATGCTGTCGCAAGAGCCCACAAGTACCGCGAACGGAAACCCCAACAACAGCGTTCCAGCAGCGGGCAGGCAGGCCAGTCCGTATTGGCATCGCCATTGGCAGCCAATAGACCGGCCGACGTCAGCGCCCCTGATCCAGCAGGGCAGCCGCCCACATGAAAACCAAACCCGCCGCGACACCCAGCGCGGGCGTAAAGCGATGACGCTTGTCCAAAGCCTGCCACATGCCGGGCAGCACATCGCCACATGCCAGATAGAGCGTGGTGCCGGCCGCCAGCGCCAGACTCGTTCCCAGAAAAGCATGAGAAAGGCCGACCGTGGTCATGGCAAGCGCGCCAAGCGGAAGAGCTGCCGTGGTCGCCACCGACAGCGCGAACGCGCGGCGCGGCAGATAACCGCCCGCGACAAGCACGCCTGCATTGCCCATCTCCCTGGGCAATTCGTGGGCCATGATAGCCAGCGCCACGATCATGCCTAGCGTGGGATCGATCGCAAAACTGGCGCCGATCACGATGCCGTCGACGAAATGGTGCAAGGTATCGCCAATGATATTCATGCGCGCGAACGCCGCGGTGGAAGACGGTGTACGCACGGCGCGCACGACACATTCGAGAGCAAGCAGGCAAAGCACGCCAAGTGCGATGCGCCCTCCCGCCTGGCTGGCGGTGATGCCGCGCGCCATCGCCTCAGGCAGCATGTGCAACAGCGCATCGCCGATCAGGAGACCGGCAGCAGTAGCCTGCAACCATGGCAGCCATCCGTGCAGGTGCCGCGTCGGCAACCAGACCACCAGCCGGGCCGACAACGACGCGCCCGCTACCACCACACTGGCAGCCAAAGCACCGGAAACGTCGAAATCTTGCTGCATGCGGGCGTGCCCTCTGGACTGCGTAGCAATGTTATAACATTGCATTCAAGGCCGCGCCATGACAAGGTGCCGCCAGCCCATCAAGACGCGCCGACATAGATATGCAAGCTAATGCGTCAAGACATTTCCCATGCCGTCATCGCGATACGCGAGCACGCCGCCTGTACACCGCCCATCACTGCCATGCGTGCAATCGCGTGTAATGCGACACGCTGTCACATGATCTTCGCCTGCTTTGATGCGATCATGCCTGGAGCCTGCTCCAGGCTTGCAATGCTTCCAGGGTATCGAGCTTGTTGAAACGCGCAGCACAACAACGATGTGTCGTATGGCTGGCCTTGGCCGCCATGCTGCTGATTGTGCTGATGCCGGTGGTTTCGCGTTCCATGCCCATGACCGGCGCAATGACGGGCATGGCCGCCGATTGCGCGATGCACGCGGAACACGCAGGCCACCAGCAGCCAGGCCATCCCGAAGATCCCACCGCGCGCTGCGGGTATTGCGTGTTGTTCATGCATACCCCGGCGATCGGATTCATGGCGCCGCCGACGCTGCCGCCAGCCGATCTCGTGTCGTTTACGCCGACCGCCAAGCCGTCGCCCGGTACGTTGCCGGCTCCACTGCTGAGCGCGCATCCGCGCGGACCACCCCGCGCCTACTGCTGACGGCGCTTCGCGGCGCTGCGCTCACTTCAACGCACGGCGCCTGCCTTTAGCTCTCGCGGGAAGAAGGCCGGGAATGGCCGGGCTTGGCTTGCGCGGAATCGCGCCGCCGCAAACAGCCCATGCATTCGACTGCATGGATCAGCGTCGTTTGCCACGCCTGCTCCCGGACCTGGGAGCGCCCTGCGTTGCCGCCTTTTTTTACCTGCGCCGCATTTGTATCGGCAAAAGCAGAACGGAAATCCTATCCATCATGCGCCCTATCTCCTATCCCAGCGCGCTCGCCGCCTTGCCGCTCGCCGTGCTGGCCTCGTCCATGGCCATGGGCCAGGACACCCCGGGCACCGCGGCGCCATCGTCCGCCGCCGCCGCCAAAAAGCCCGCCACGCTGGCCCCTATCAGCGTGTCCGCACCCACCCGCGTGCCGCCGGCTTCGGCACCCGATTTTCCCGCTACCGAGGTCAGCGTGACCGCCGCGCAGATCGAGGCGACGGTCAACGCGGTGGATGCCGAAGACGCAGCCAAGTACCTGCCCAGCGTGTTTATCCGCAAGCGCAACGAAGGCGACACGCAGCCAGTGCTGGCGACGCGCGACTGGGGCATCAATTCCAGCGCACGCACGCTGGTCTACATCGACGACATTCCGATCTCCGCACTGATTGCCAACAACAACACCATCGGCGCGCCGCGCTGGGGCATGGTATCGCCGGATGAAATCGATCACATCGATATGCTGTACGGGCCGTTTTCGGCGGCTTATCCGGGCAATGCGATGGGCGGCGTGATGCGCATCGTCACGCGCACGCCGGACCAACCGGAGGTGACGATCGAGCAGACGGAAGCGATTCAATCGTTCAACCTGTATGGCACGCACGGCAATGACAGCACCAGCAAGACCAGCGTGACGGCCGGCGGTCGCAGCGGCAAGTTTTCCTGGTCCGTCGGCGCCAATAGCGCCAACAGTTTCAGCCAGCCGCTCAGCTTCATTACCAGCGGCTCGACCCCTGCCGGTACCACGGGCACCGTTCCGGCACGCAACAAGCTCGGCCAGGCCGCCAACGTGCTGGGGGCGGGCGGCCTGCTGCATACGCGCATGCTCAACCTCAACGGCAAGTTCGCCTATGACATCACGCCCTGGCTGCAAGCGGCGTATTGGGTGGGCTACTGGAGCAACGATGGGCAGTCGCGCACGCAGAGCTATCTTTCCAGTGCGAACGGCGCGTCGACGTTCGGCAAGTCGTCGGCCTTCGCCAGCAATACATATTTCCTCAGCGCGCATCACCTGATGCAGGCGCTGTCGCTGAAAACCGATACCCGGGGCGATTTCGACGGCATCTTCGTCGTCACCCACTACGACTTTCTCAAGGACAGCCAATGGTCGCCGTATGGCGTAGGCGGCGGTACTGCGTTCACGCCCAACGGCTTGCTGGCCAGCTATGCGGGCACCAACTGGTCCACCGTCGACCTTACCGGCATCTGGCGGCCGCAAGGCTACGAAGGCGCGCACGAACTATCCGTCGGCGCGCACGCGGACCAATACACGCTGGCCAATCCCACCGACAACCTGGCTGCATGGCAAGACCCGGCCAGCGTGACCAGCCTCTATTCCGCCGGCAGTGGCAAGACCACCACCGAAGCCCTGTGGCTGCAGGATGCATGGCAACTCGCGCCGGACTGGCTGGCGACCGTCGGCGGCCGCTACGAAACATGGAAAGCCAGCGACGGCTTCAACTTCAGCGGCAGGACCGCCGTATACCAGCCCAGCGAAAAAGCTTCGGATTTCTCGCCCAAGGCCACGCTGCGCTGGAACATGACGCCAACCTGGCGCGTTACCGGCTCGCTCGCCAAAGCCGTGCGCTTTCCCACGGTCGGCGAGTTGTATCAGCTGGTTTCGACCGGCTCCACGTTTTCCTCGCCCAATCCGAACCTGCAACCGGAACACGTGCGCAGCGGTGAGCTGGCGCTCGAGCACACGCTCGAAGACAGCTCGGTGCGATGGTCGCTGTTCCAGGAAAACACGCGCGATGCGCTGATTTCGCAGACCTCCATCCTGCCCGGCTATGCCGTGCCGGTCACTTATGTCATGAACGTGGGCGAGGTGCGCAATCGCGGCATCGAACTGGCGGCCGAACATGACAATGTCCTGATGCAGGGCTTGCAGCTTTCCGGCAGCGTGACCTTCGTCGACTCCACCATCCTGTCGGACGACAATTTCGTCAGCACCACCGGCAGCACCGCGGACGGCAAGCATGCGCCTTATGTTCCGCGCTGGCGCGCCACGGCGGTCGCCACCTATCGGCCGACGCTGGCATGGGCCTTCACGCTGGCCGGCCGCTACAGCGGCAAGCAGTATTCCACCCTGGACAACTCCGACAACACCTCGAACGTCTTTGGCGCGTTCGACCGTTTCCTGGTGTTCGATGCGCACGTGAACTACCAGGTCAACCAACAGCTGTCCGCCTCCGTCGGCATCGATAACCTCACCAACGAAAAATATTTCCTCTATCACCCCTTTCCACAGCGCACCTACGTCGCCAGCATCAAATTCACCCTTTGAGGCAGCCAGATCCTGCGCTGCGCGCGAAAGCCGGCGCCATGCACTGACCGATAAACGCAACATGAAACGACACTCGCGATCATCCGCCCCATCCGCGCATAGACACCACGCCCACCGCCTTATCTGGCGCTGGCATTTCTATGCGGGCTTGTTTTGCCTGCCATTCGTGCTCTGGCTGGCGACCACCGGCATGATCTATCTGTTCAAACCGCAACTTGAGCCGTTGCTGGAACGCCGCTACGCGCACGTCACCCACGCGCCCGCGCAAGCGCCCTCCGCCCAAGTGCAGGCCGCCTTGCGCGCGGTGCCGGGCTCGGTACTGAATGCCTATGTGCTGCCCGTCGCGCCCGATGCGGCCACGCGCATATTGGTAGGCCATGGTGGTGAACTGATCCGCGTGTTCGTGAATCCGTCCACCCTGCAGGTGCTTGGCATCGTGCGCGAAAACGATCGCTTCATGAAAGTGATCTTCTACCTGCATGGCGAATTGCTGCTGGGCAGCGGCGGCTCGATGCTGGTCGAGCTCGCCGCGTCATGGACCATACTGATGCTGCTGACCGGACTTTATCTGTGGTGGCCGCGCAACGCGCGGCTGGGCGGCACCCTCTATCCCCGCCTTGGCCTGGGCCGGCGCATCTTCTGGCGGGACTTGCACGCAGTGACAGGTATGTGGGTTTCGATGTTCGCATTGTTCCTGCTGCTGTCCGGATTGCCATGGAGCAAATCGTGGGGCGGCATGCTGCGCACGATCCGGCAAACCTACGCAGCCACCGCCACGCCGCCGGACTGGACCACCGGTAGCGCCGCGGATCGCGCGCGAATCCAGGCGGAAAACACGCCACCGTCGGGCGAACATGCCATGCACATGGCGATAGGCATGGACATGAGCATGCCCGGCATGGACATGCACGACGCACGACGCGCCAGTCCTATCGATTATTCGCCCATCGATCGGCTCGTACCGGTGGTCGCCGCGCAACACCTGGTACCGCCAGTACTGATCGCACCGCCCTCGCAGCGCTCACCGGCGTGGACTGCCCGTTCCGACACGGACGATCGGCCGCGACGCAGCGAACTGGTACTGGATGCTGCGCGCGCTGCTGTGGTGCAGCGCACGGCATTCGCCCAGAAACCGCTGCTCGACCGCATCATCGGTTATGGCGTAGCCATCCATGAAGGCGCGCTATTTCCGCCGCTCAACCAAATCCTCGGCGTATTTACCGCGCTGGGCCTGATCACGCTGTGCACTAGCGCGGTGGTGATGTGGTGGCGCCGCCGGCCGGCCGGTGTGCTGGGCGCACCGCCCGCCCTCGCGAGTGCGCGCTACCCGGACCTGCTGCTTGGACTGCTCGTGTTGCTGGGCACGCTGCTGCCCTTGCTTGGCTTGTCCATGCTGGCGGTCTGGCTGATCGAACGCTGCGGCCTGCGGCGTTGGAAACATGCCAGCGCGTTCCTTGGCCTGGCGTCCTGACAGCCGCAGGAATTGGGCGCAAGATAGGCGGCATGGACCCCTGGTGCGACGGATAGCCTGGTTTTCTGCCGAGCTCATCGTCATGGCCTTTTCACGCTTGATCGTCGCTGCACTGCTTGGCGGGATGGCACTTCCATCCGGTTACGCCGCGGACACGCCTGCCTTCACGGTGCTGAAGCAGGACGGCAGCGGCAAGGCGCTGGTTTTCCAGAGCAGCCGTGCACTGAAGAAAGGCGACGTGATCAGGATCGATGCCTTCAACGCGCAGCCGGTCACGGTGCTGCAGCTTGCGATGTGCGACAGCGATTGTCCGCGCATGCGATTAGTCATGACACTGCCGCTCACTGCCTATTACGCGGGGATTGCGAACAGCAACCAGCGTTTCGTGCTGCCCGAGGACGGCTATGTGTCCTTCTGGGTACAACGGCTCGGCGGTCTCCCCAGCATACCGCTCAACACGCGCCATGGCATGTGGACGCTGGAATACGTAGACCCTTTCCTGCGCTTCGCACGGCAGGCTCCTCCCTATGAATCATGGCAACCCGCTCCGGCCAATGCGCTGAAGCTGGACGACCATGCGCTGCGTGCACGCTTCTACCATCGCACGTTCGTCACGGTCAGGCTTGCCCGCACGGACAATTGATGCGCTCATGCGAAGCATGGCGACACGACTATTTGGCGCTAAGCTTCGCCCAAGGTCAGCAAAGGCAAGAGAAAGTGATGACGCACAGCATAGGTTCAACTCTCGGCATGCTCATGCTGGCATGCGCCGGCGCAGCAGCAGCCGCCCCACCGCAAGCTTCCTTTCGCATAAGCAGTACCAGCTTTGCCGACCACGCAACCATGCCGCCAGCATTGACCTGCGATGGTCGTGACCTTTCTCCGCAAGTCCAATTGCCTGCGCCGCCTAGCGGCACCAAGAGCTTCGCCGTCGTGATGGAAGATCCCGACGCGCCCACCGTATTCACGCATTGGCTCGCCTACGACCTGCCCGCCACGACACGCCTGCTTCCCGAGGGCGCATCGACCTCGGCCAGGCGGCTCGACCAAGCCGTCGAAGGCACCAACAGCTTTGGCCATATCGGATATGGCGGCCCTTGTCCGCCGCAAGGAAACGCACACCACTATGTATTGCACGTCTACGCGCTGGATGTGGCCCTGCGGCTACCACCTGGACAGACCAGGGAGCAATGGGATGCCGCCGCGAAAGGACATGTACTGGCAGAAGCGCAGATCACCGGACTGTATGCGCGGGGCGGCCATTGATCGGCTTTACATCGTTCTTCTAGCAGCGCAATAGGCCGGCGGCCTTCTGCATTCGCCGACGCGGCCCGCGTCCGTGGCATCCACCTGATGCTCTATCAATTGGCGACAAAAACCTCATGAAAACTTTCGCCTGCATCCACGCAATACCTGCTGGATTTGATGTACGCGCAACTCACCCCCGCCCGCCTGCGGACCGGATTGCCTGCAAGTGTGCGCCTGGCCGACAAGTGCGGCACCTCCCCCACCATCCATGGGCTCACCGCCGCGTATAACGATATCGGCATCCTGAACTGGCCTGACGGACACGTCGTTATCGTTGCCGCCTTTCTCACGGCCTCGCCCGCCACCGAGAAACAACGCCAGGCTCTCTATACTGAATTGGCTCGCGATGTTTCCGACGCCTTGCACCATGGGAAGTCGCTTGACATCCTAAAGCGGCATGTACATTGCCACTACGGCGCCTCCTCTATTCGCCGCACCCACAGCGATCCAGCACATGAGGTGCTCGACGCCAGCTCAAGACTTATAATTATAGATTATTAAATAACCTTATTTTAAGCGCACCCGTCACCGTTATTATTCAGCACTAAAAAATAAAACAAGCAGCAATAAAAATAAAAATTAGCGATAATCTTCACATCATCTAAAAATAGTTGGACGCATCCTTGCCAAAGGGAAACAAACGGCAACGAACAAGCAATCCTTCCAGGCACGCTGTTCTTGTGCCGGATAACCTCGGGGACTGACACCCACGGCCGCATGCCCATGGGCCGGCTCAAAAAAACGCGGTAGCACTCATTCGGCTATTCCACGTAGGCGGGCAGCCATGCCTGCGACAAAAGGAGGAACGGTTATGGTGCGCCAGATAAAGACATGGGGCTTGTACTCACTGTTGATCGCGATAACGGCCACGGCGTTGGCGTTGAGCCTGGTCGCGCATCGGAATGCTTCGGCTCAATCCAACCCCTCCCAGGTGAAGCCATCGTTTATCGAGTTCGAATCCGGCCAGGTCCGCCCGCTGGCCCTATCCCCGGACGGCACCCGGCTGTTCGCGGTCAATACTCCTAACGATACGCTGGAGATCTACACGGTCACGCCCACCGGCCCGGTGTTCTACGCGCGCGTACCGGTGGGCATGGAACCGGTCGCAGTGGCCGCGCCGGACAGCCTTCACGTATGGGTGGTCAACCATCTCTCGCGCAGCGTCAGTATCGTCTCGCTCACCGGCGTGCCGCATGTGGTGCAGAGTCTGCTGGTGGGCGATGAGCCGCGCGACATCGTATTCGCCGGCTCCCCGCTGAAGGCCTTCATCACAACCGCCCATCGTGGCCAGCAACGCACCGATGCCTCGCTTGCCAACGTGGCGGGCGCGGGCGACCCCCAGCTCACCGTACCGGGGATTCCGCGCGCGGACGTGTGGGTATTCGATCCCGGCAACCTGGGTGACGAAGTCAAGGGTGGCGTGCCCCTGAAAATCCTGAGTTTTTTCACGGACACGCCGCGTGCATTGGCGGTGAGCCCGGATGGCAATACCGTTTACGTCGCCGGATTCAACACTGGCAATCAAACCACCGTGGTCAATGAGGATCGCATCTGTCCGTTCTTCATCACGGGGCCGAATGCGCAATCGGACCACACCTGCGATCTCGACACCGATCCGCTTTATGCGGTCCAGCAATTGCTCGGCGTCGGTTCCAGTCCCATCTATACCGGCGCAGGCGGTCATCTGGGTCCCGGTGCGGATACCGCCGGCGAGACGGCGCCATTCACCTCCATGATCGTCAAGTACAACAATGCCGACCAGCACTGGGAGGATATGCTGGGCCGCCGCTGGGACAGCTCGGTGCCGTTCAATCTGCCCGACACCGACGTCTTTGCGTTCGATGCCAATACGCTTGCGCAAACCGCCTCCTACGCCCACGTCGGCACCACCTTGTTCAATATGGTGACGAACCCGGTAAGCGGCCACCTCTATGTTTCCAACAGCGATTCCCAAAATCTGACGCGCTTCGAAGGCTCCGGTTTCGCCGGCAACGGCAACTATCCGGCCACCAGTACGGTGGAAGGACACATCGCCGAAATGCGTGTCACGGTGATCAACGGATCGAGCGTCACCCCGATTCACCTGAACAAGCACATCAACTACAACACGCTTTACACCAGCCCGGGTTTCGACACCACGCAGTACAGCCACAGCCTGTCCATGCCGCTGGACATGAAAGTGAGTAGCGATGGCAATACGCTTTACGTGGCGGCCTTCGGCTCCAGCAAGGTGGGCGTGTTCAATACCACCGCGCTGGAAAACAATAGCTTCGATCCGACCCAGATCAGCGCCAACTATATTTCGGTCACCGGCGGCGGCCCCAGCGGGCTGGCGCTGGATGAAAACAACGGCTTTCTCTATGTCCTGACCCGTTTCGACGATGCGATCAAAGTCATCAGCCTGAGCAACAACCAGCAATTGCAAAGCCTGTCCATGCCCAACCCGGAGCCGGCCTCCATCGTGCAGGGCCGGCCGTTCCTGTACACGCCCCCGCCCGGCGGCAATGGCGAGTCATCCTGCGCCAGTTGCCATATCTTCGGCGACAAGGATGAACTGGCCTGGGAGCTGGGCGATCCGACCACCACCATGACCAGCGATCCCATCACCGCGCTTGGCGTGCAAAACAGCACGCAGGCCGCGTTCGGCATGGCGTTGTTCGGCGTGCACGGCAGCGTCAACGGCACTGGCAACTACAACGGCTTTCATCCCATGAAAGGACCGATGACCACGCAAACCCTGCGTGGCCTGGTGAATGAAGGAGCCATGCATTGGCGTGGCGACCGTTCCAATGGCGTGTTCGGCATCGATCCCACCAACACCACGCTTTCGTTCAACAATTTCATCGATGCCTTCAGCAGCCTGCTGGGCGCACCGCCCATTTCCACCGCCCAGATGCTGCAGTTCACGGATTTCCAATTGCAGGTGGTGATGCCGCCCAATCCCATCCGCAATCTCGACAATTCGCTGACTTCCGCGCAGCAGGCTGGCCTGGCTTTCTTCAACGGCACGCGCAAATCCGATGGCATCAACCTTGGCAGTCTCGGACAAGGATTGGGCGTAGTCTCGTTCACCTGCAACCAGTGCCATGCCGACAATCCGGCCCAGGGCCAATTCGGCACCTCGACGGATATCGCCTTCGATGCCCTCACGCAGTCGTTCAAGGTGCCGCAATTGCGCAACCTCTATACCAAGGTCGGCATGTTCGGCCTGCCACCGATCAAGTTCTTCAGCAGCGCGAGCAGCTTGAACATGGGTAACCAGATTCGCGGCTTCGGTTTCCTCAACGATGGTTCGACCGACACGATCTTCCATTTCCTCAACGGCACCGCCTTTACCAACAATCCCCTGCTCAACACAGGCATTCCGGACGATACCACCCGGCGCAATATCGAGCAGTTCATGCTGGCCTTCGATACCGACCTCGCTCCGATCGTCGGCCAACAAATCACCTTGACCGGCACCAATGCCGCCGATGCGGGCCCGCGCATCACGCTGATGGAACAGCTCGCGGGCACGCCGTTCAACTCCGAGGTATTGGGCGGCCAGACCACCGAGTGCGATCTGGTGGCAAATGTGGTGCAAAACGGCACGGTGGATGGCTTCCTGTACAACCCGGCCTCCGGCAACTTCACCGACGCCAGCGGCCAGGCGCTAACCGACGCCTCGCTGCGCGCCCTGGCCAATACAGACGGACAGGAAGTGAGCTTTACCTGCGTGCCGCCCGGATCGGGCGCACGCATTGCCTACATGTCGTTGACCGCCGCCAAGTGAACTTGGTCACCCGGCACAGCCGCCGCGGCGCTTTTCGCCGCAGCGGCTGGCCATGCATGGAATGCCATCGCGTTTCAGACCTGGAGCGCGGCAACCGTCGAGGCCAGGAACGGCATGACGGCATCGATGAATCCCTGCGGATTATCCAGCACCACGCCATGCGCTGCGGCCGGCACTTGGGCATGGCAGCCCCTGGGCAACGCCCTGGTCATTTCCAGGGTCGCTGCTGGCGACAGCAGTCCCGATAGTTCGCCTCGAACGACCAGCGTCGGGCATGGCGTCTGTTTCAGCCGTTCCAGCAACGTCGGGGCATCGGGCGCGGCCCTTTGCGTCTGGAAAAAAGACAGCAAGGCCGGATCGCGCTTGAGCTCGAAGCCGCTGCCGTCCGTCCGGCGACGCAAGGATTCCGATGCAATGCGGCGCAATACGCTTTCGCGCACCAATGGGCGTTCCTCCCATTTCAAGGTGCCGACATAATCTTCCAGCGAGGCGTAGGTACGTTGCGATGCCGCGAAGAAGCCGGTGACCACATCGACCAGCCGCTGCGTCGGCCGATCTATCGTCGGGCCGTAATCCACCAGTACCAGCCCGCGCACGGCGTGCTGCATGCATCGCGCTAACCGGAGCGCAACACCGCCACCCATGGAATGTCCGATGACGATGGGATGATCCAGCCGCAGGTGCTCGCACAACGCCATGACGTCGATGACATAACTATCGAATCCGTATTCGCCATGGCGCAGCCAGTCCGAATCGCCGTGGCCGCGCAGATCGGGTGCGATCACCCGCAGCTGCCTGCCCAGGTATTCGGCGAACTCCCGCCACACGAACAGCCCGTCGCCAAGGCCATGGAGCAACAAGCAAGCGTGCTCGCCCTCGCCAAATTCGGCACAGCGGATACGCGCCCGGTCAATCGGGACATCGAACGACCGCATGGCGTCACCCCCTCGCCATGCGCCGGAACGCACCGCGCCGGCCATTGCCCGGGCACGCCGGCCTCACCTCACTGGAGAACGGCGGATGCTTCATGTTGGACCTTCCCTGGTTGCTCGGACGCTTCATGCAAGACGTCGCCATGCCGCGCATAGACACGATGCCCCTGATCATCCACATGCTGCAGGTAATAGACGCCTGCAAGCCGGTCATGATGATCGGCGGGCACATAGCCGAAGCGGCCGTAGGCATCCGAATACTCCTTCGACAGTTGCTCGAAGGCCAGCGGATCGTGCCGGCGCCGCTGCTTGAGCCGCACCCCGATATCGCGGTCGATCTGCGGCGTCCTGGCCACCCGCAACCGATAGAAGCTGGCACTGGCGCCCGAGCCGTAGGAATACAGGCCGATCACCTTGCCGACGATTTCCTCATATTGCTCCAGCAGCAGCGAATACAGGCACACGTACAGCGATGCGGTGTAGACCGAGCCAAGCTGCCGGGTCAGCACGGTGCCAGGCTGCACCATCGCATCAAAAAGATTCTGCTTGTCGATCCGCGACGCGGCAGGTCGCTCGTTATGAACCAGCCGGTCGAAGGCACGCTTGATCAAATAGGTGCTCGTGCAGTGGAACACGAAATAGTCGTGCTCGCCGATCAGCGCCTGGCCCGTGCGCTCGGCCAGCTTTTTCTGGCAACCGTCCAGGCACGACAAATAGACATCGATACTGTGCCGACCATCCATCAGCGGGAACGGCTTGGGCCAGCCGACCGGCTTGTAGAAATCCCAGCGATGCAGCATGTGGCTCGCGCGCTCGGGCAGCATCACCAGCGACGCATCCGGCCCGACCAGCATCGCGACGGCTGCCGCGCCGGTCAGGAACCGTTGTTCTTCATCGAACTCGGCAATATCCACGCATACCACCAGGCCCAATCGCCCATCCCACGCCTCGCTCTGGCACCAGGCCACGGTGTTGAACAAAGCCGAGGTGCCGCCGTAGCAGGCGTTGTACGTATCCACGCCCTCGACGTCGTAACAGCCTCGTTGCTCGAACAACTGCATCAAGTACGTCTTGATGCTCTTGCTGCGGTCGACCGGGCTTTCGGTGCCCACTTCCAACCGGCCGATGGACGACCAATCGATGCCATAGCGGTCCATCAGGCGCTGCACGGCCGTCATTGCCATGGAAACCGTGTCCTCCTCGCCGCCGCAGAAGGTGATGGCTTCCTGGCCAAGCCCAATCGTGTACTTCCCTTCGCAGTGCTGGTAATCCTCCATGTCGGCCTGCATGACCATATGGTTCGGGAAATAAAGCTCCATCGCGATGATCCCGACCGCTTGCGCACGCTGCCCGGCAGCTTGGGTTTGCGCAGGTTGCATCACGGCGGTTGGCGTCTGCGCCGGCGAAGGCGCTGCCAACGCTGGCCGCCGCACTTCGTTCTTCCAGTCGCCGGTAAAGGCCGATCCATGGATATTGCAGCGAGCCATGCCCAGGCTTTCCCGCGCCAGGCGCGCATGATCGACGCCGGGCCGCATCAATGCCGTGGTGGCACGCACCCCCGCCGACGGATAAGCGCCGATGCGCCGCGCCATCGCCATGGCCGCCGCCTGCGCCGCCTCAAGCGTGGGATGCACTTCGTTGACCAAACCGATCGCCAGCGCTTCTTCGGCGGTCATCGTATAGTCGTTCAGATATAGCTCGAACGCCCATTTTTTTCCGACCAGCCGTTCAAGCGACTCGGAAAGAAGCAGGCCAGGACAAACACCGCGGGAAATGTTGCCGTAGTTGAACACCGCATCGGCCGTGCAGATCCGGTAGTCCGCGTTCAACATGGCCGCAAAGCCGCCGCCGATCACTTTGCCGTGGACCACGCAGATAACCGGGACTTCCAGCTCCCGGATACTGGTGAACGCGCGATAGATATCGTAAGTCACGCGCGAGGCCACCAGCACCGGCAACGCTTTCAATTGCGCGATGAAGCGATACGGGTTCGCGCCAACGCAAAAGTGCGGACCGCATCCTTGAAGCACGACGGCGCGCAGCCCTGCAAGCTGCCTTGCCGCATCGATCGCACGGCTCAAGTCTTCCGCAATCGGCCAATCGATGGCGTTGCTATGTTCGGCATCGTCGAGCTCGATCGTAACCACGCCACTGTCCGGATCGTGCAGCAGGCTCACCAGCTTGCGCGCATCGCGTACCCGGTTCGCGGCTTTGAGGCCCAGCCCGCCCATCATCACCAGCGCCGAATCAAGGTCTGACGCCGGCAACTGACTTTGGCAGGTTTCGAGCAGGCCCGGTTCGATCGTCGCGAAACGCGCAAGCAATCGCCCAAGTTCCTGCTCCACGGCCTCCTTGGTACCAACAAAATCGACCAGCCCAAGCGTGGCAGCGGTCTTCGCGTCGAAACTGTCGCCGGTCAGCATCAGCTTGCGGCAAGCGGCGCGGTCGAGACGCTGCTGCGCCGCGACGCTCACCAGGCCCGGCAGGCCGCCGCGCCGGATCTCCGGGAAGCCGAAGCTCGCGTCCTCGTTGGCGAGTACGACGGAAGCCATGCTCGGAAACAGCATGCCGCCGCCGCGGCATTGACCCTCGACCACGCAGATCACCGGCATTTTCGCCGCCGACAATTGCCGCGTAAGCGCAGCGAAGTGCTCCAATGCCGTGCTCATGGCGGCATCATCGAAATGCACCTGGTCCAAATCCATGCCCAGGCAAAAGTGTTCGGCCGACGCACCGCGCACCACGATCACCTGATTCGTTTCGGCCAGGTCCTGGCGCAGCCGCGCCAGGCTTTGGATGCTGAAGCAACGTTCAAGCTGGATGGTACGTTCGCCGGCATTCGAAGATGCGTGGCGCCGCGAAACACACGGGAGCATTGCAACGTTTGTAACCGCCGGATCGACCCCCGGCGCCTCCGGACGGGCGGCAGCCGATGACACCGTGGCGATCGGCGCGGCCGCGACCATGGGCGTGGATACCGCAGCGTCGTCTTTCGCGCCGATCACCTGGATCACGGCCTCGGCCGTTGCGCCGGTCAGCAACATGCTCTGCGACATGTCGACGTTCCAGCGTTGCTTGACCCAATTGCGCAGCTCGATGGCCGCAAGGGAGTCCAGGCCAAGCGAAGCAAGCGACGCATCGTGCGGTATTTCGTGCTGTTTGAAACCCAGCAATTCGGCGATCTTTTTCTTTACCGCCGGACCGGCGCTGGAATCGCTTGCTTGCCGACCCACATGATCGCCGGACTGTTCCAGTTCGGCACCCATGGCAAACGGTTGGTCCTGTTCTGGCACTTCGCCACCGGCTGTCAACGCAACGTGCCCGGCACCTTGCTCTGTCGGGGTCGCTTCGTGTCGTACCATCGATAGCATGACCTTGCCGATATGATCGCCCGAAGCCATGGAGCGGAACGCATCAATCACCTGCTCGGCCGGAAAGATCGTCATCGGCAACGGCGCTGCCTGCCCTTGCGCCAGGCGCTCGGCGCATTCGCACATCAATGCGCGAACGCGCTCCGGGTGCGTTTTCGCCAGTCCATCAAGGTGCACGCTGTGGAAGGCAATATTGTTTTCCAGCGCCCGCAGACCGATAGCGGCGTCTTGCAGAATGTCGCGCTTTCCAATTTCCACATGCCTTCCCGCTGGCGCAAGGCAGCGCAGGCTTTCCCGCAAGCCGGCACCATGCAGGCTGTTCAGCACCACATCGACACCGCGCTCGTCGGTCAGGCGGGCAATGGCAGCCTTGAATGCTTCCGGGCGATGCGAGTCGATGGTCTGTTCCAATCCCCATCGTTCGCGCAAGTAACGGCGCTTCGCATCGCTACCCGCGGAGGCGATCACATCGGCCCCCAGCGAACGGGCGACCTGTACGGCCGCGATACCTACCCCGCCGGCCGCGGAATGGATAAGCACCGTTTCGCCGGCCGCGACCCGGGCGACGTGGTGAAGGGCGTACCACGCCGTGGCGTAGGCGCTGAGGAAACCGGCGCCTTCCGCGTCGCTCACGTTAGCGGGCAGCGGCAGCGTGTCGCTGGCCTGCAACACGACCGTGGTCCGCATCATGCTGCGCTGCTCACTCCCTGCCTCCGCGGATGCCTGCGCCCCCGGGGTACACGCGATGACCCTGGTACCCACCTGCAACCGCGGATAGAGGCGCGGAACATCCGAGCCTAGCTCGATGATCGATCCGCTCGCCTCGATCCCGAGCACCGGCGCGTAGCCCGGCAACATGCCCAAGGAAAGCATGGCGTCCTTGAAATTCAAGGCGGCGTAGTGAACACGCATGCGAATCTGGTCGGACGCAAGCTTGGTGCCCGCAGGACTGCTGCGCCAGCGCAAGCTCGAAATCTGTCCGGGTTGTGCGATCTCCAGCTGGATCTCGCGCGCCATCTCCGCCACGTCCAGGTCATCGCGCGGTGTCGCGCCAGCGGCGCGCGGCGCACGTTCCGCTGCCGACCGGTCGCTTGATGGCATGTTCATTGCGGTAATCGCGTCCGTGACGGTCCTGGCCGTCGCCCCGAGCAGCAGGGTCGATTGCGGAATATCCACGCCATAGGTTTGCAATGCCCAATTGCGCAATTCGATCGCCGCCAGCGAGTCGAGGCCCAACTCGCTGAGCCGAACGTCCAGTTCAATCTCGTCGGGCTGCACGCCCAGCAGCGCGGCGAGCTTGGCCTGCACGACCGGAGCAACCGGCTTGTCATCCCTGGCAACAGTTTCACCTTGTCCGGAAACCGGCATGACTTGCTCCTGGCCAGGCCACTCCCGTTCGCTGCTCGCCGTGTTGTCAGTTTCCGGCACCCAGTAGCGGGTGGCGAGGAACGGATAGGTCGGCAGGGCCAGACGTTGCGGCTTGGGATCGCCGTACAGGGATGCCCAGTCCACCGACATGCCCCGCACCCATGATCTGGCAAGCTGGTGAAGCTCGCCGTGGTTAGCTCCTCCACCCATGGCTTGCCGCAGCAGCTCGTCAGCCGTAAAGAGCGCCGGCGAAGCCTGGTTGCCGTCAGCTTCGCCCCCATAGACATCCTCGCCCGGGGCTTCCTTGGCGCGCACCTGTGCGAGCTTGTGCTGCAACGCCTCTACCGTAGGCACGATCAACGCCAGGCGCGCGCTCATCGCTTCCCGTCCCACCTGCAAGGTGTAGGCGAGGTCCGCAAGGTTGACGTTGCGTCCGTCATGGGCGGCCTGTTCGAGGTAACGCTGAAGTTGTGCGACCCGCAGCAGTAACCGATCGTTATTGCGCGCCGACAGCACGATCGCTACCGCGCCGTTGACCGGCGTGGGCTGCCGAGAGGATGGCTGGTAAGCCTCAACGACCACGTGCGCGTTGGTACCGCTGAAACCGAAGGAACTGACGCCGGCCCGCCGGCTTCCCGCCGGCCACGCTTGCGCATGGTCCACCACGCGCGCCGGCAGGCGGTCCCAGGGAATGTGGGCATTGGGCGTAGTGAAATGCAACTGCGCCGGCAGCATGTCGTGCTGCATGCACAGCACGAGCTTGATCAGGCCGGCAAGGCCGGCGGCAGCTTCCAGATGACCCAGGTGGCTTTTTGCCGAACCGATCAACAACGGCCGGTCATGCGGACGTTCGCGTCCCAGCACCTGCAAGGCGGCCAGCACTTCGATCGGATCGCCCAGCGAGGTGCCGGTGCCATGCGCTTCCAGATAAGCAATCGATGCCGGGGATACGTGGGCCTTTGCCAGCGCTTCTTCGATCAACGCCTGTTGCGCGCGCTGGCTCGGAGCGGTCAGGCTGACACTGCCGCCATCCTGGTTGATCGCACTGCCGCGGATCACGGCCAGGATGCGGTCACCGTCGGCCTGCGCATCCGCCAGCCGCTTGAGTACCACCACTGCGCAGCCCTCGCTGCGCACATAGCCGTCAGCGGTGTCATCAAAGGTTTTGCAGCGGCCGTTCGGCGAGAGCATGCCCGCGCGCTCGAACGCTTCGAACCGTTTGTCGTCCAGGAGCAGATTCACGCCAGCGGCCAAGGCCAGCGCGCATTCGCCGCGTTGCAAGCTGCTGCAAGCTTCGTGCACCGCCACCAAGGACGAACTGCAAGCCGTGTCGAGGCTGAGGGCCGGACCCTGCCAGTCGTAAAAATAGGACAGGCGCCCTGCCGCCACGGCGCACGCACTGCCTGTGGCGAAATGAGCTTCGACCGGCGCATTCCCGCGCTGCGCCAGCAAATCGGCATATTCGCAGCCCATCTGGCCGACGAAGACGCCGCAGCGTGCACCGCGCAAGCGCGATGGCGCCATCGCAGCGGACTCGAGTGCCTCCCAGCTCGCCTCCAGCAGCAGGCGTTGCTGCGGATCGAGCCATTCGGCTTCGTGCGGAGAAATGCGGAAGAAGCCGGCATCGAAACGGTCGACCGCATGCAGGAAGCCAGCTTCCCAGCGGAACGGCTTGGCGCCGGATCGACGTAACGCCGCGCGCTCGGGCGGCAGCGAACCGATCAGGTCGCGTCCTTCGATCAATGCTTGCCAGAACTGCTCCGGATCAGCGATGCCGCCTGGCAAACGGCAAGCCATGCCGACAATGGCGATCGCGTCATCCGCATCCGCGGCTTGCGCGGCAACCGGTGCCGCGACCGGCACCACCGAAGTGACGTCCATTGCCGGCGCGGCGGCTGCGCCAGCGTGAAGCTGCTCGCCCAGATAGGCGATCACCGCCTCGGGAGTGCCGTAACTGAAGAAGAAGGTCGCATCCAGACGCCGGCCGGTCGCATCCCCCAGCAATCGGCGCAACTCCAGCAATTCCAGCGAACCCAAGCCCATTTCCATCAGCGGGATGCGCGGGCCATAGGCGCTCGTTCGCTCCGGCCCCAGCACTTGCGAGACGATGTGGCGCACCGTCCGTTCCACCTCGCCAATGGTGCGCAGCTGCGCCGACGGCGCATCGCCGGCAACCGCGAATGCCGCGCGATGCTCCTGACTTTCGCGCAGCGGATATTCGATCACGATGCCCGCACCGTCGTTGTCGACGTCGGCCGGCCGGAACTGCGGCAGTACATCGCCAATCGCCGCGCCGTGCGAGGCATGGAAATGCAGCATCGGATCGGTCCATTGGCCGAGCTCCCGTTGCGTGCGGATGTATTGCTCGATACTCGCCTCACCGCGATATTGGAAGTAATTCGCGCAGCGGGTCACTCCAACCACCCTGTCGATGTCATCGAGCGCCGCCGCATAGAGCAACATCAGCTGCAGCAGTGCATCGCTGTAGCCGCGCCCATGCATCGAAGGCGTGACATACAGGCCCAGTAACTGAAGTGCGCGTCCATCAGCTCGATGCAGCTTGGCCAGCTCGCGATGCCGGCTCGAATGCAGGACATCGATGCAGGCAATCCGCTGCGCATACAGCGCCGCCACGATATGCCCATCGACCTCCAGCACCATCTGCATTTGCGGCAGTTCCTTCACGCGGCGCGCCAGTTCGTCGGCCGGGGTGTGCAGGGCCTCGGGCTGCGAGCGCTGGTCGAGCTCGACCAGTTGCGGCAGATCGCCGGGCAGCGGATGACGCACGGTATACGGCTGAGGCAGCAGGCGGTGCAGCGAAATGCGCGAAAAGCTCGCCGTTTTTGGAAGCAGGCGCGATACGCCCGGCTCGGGAAACAGGCCGGCCTCCGCCGCCGCCATCAGGAACACGGAGGCTTCGACCAGCTGCTGCCCCGAAAAGGCGTGGAATGCGTCGTAATAGGCGCTTTCGGTTTGATCGGGTCCGCGCCGCACCGTGGCCGGATGCAGGTTGTGCACTTCCAGCACGACCAGTCCGTAAGGCGACATCTGCTCGCGCCAGCGGCGTAAATGCTCAACCAAACTTTGCACCGCCTGCGCAGGCTCGATCGCGCCGCCGTCGCGTGCCACGTACACGCCCGCGTAATTGAAATCCTGGCGTGCCTGCGCGGAACGCAGATCCGTCACGGCCTTGAACGGACGGTCGTGATCCAGGAACGAGCGCACGTGCAATATTTTATCCAGCTCCGTGATGCCCTGGGCGGCCAGGTCGAGCAGCAACTGGCGCGGCTCGGCGATATCGGCATGCACCAGGCAATGCGGCAGCTCGGCCAGCGTGCGGTGGGTGGCCTGCAGCGACAGGTCGTTATAATCCGCACCGATCAGCGTTAGTGGATAGGCGTCCAGCGCCTGGCCGCGCGCGGTGCGCGTGCGTACCACTTCGTAGATACGCCGCAGCAGCGTGCCATCGCCACACCCCATGTCCGCCACGTAGCGCGGCTGCGCATCGAGCGGCGTGTCGTTGAACAGGCGCACGATCAATGCATCCAACTCCGCGAAATGGCTTTGGTGCTGCACGCCGCTGGCAATGACATTGAGCGTGCGATCGACATGAGCCTCATGGCCTCCAGCATCGGTCGCGAAGACGGCCCTGGCATCGCCGAACAGCAAAGCATCCATCTGCCTGAACATGGGCGCATAGGAAATTACCGTGCCCAAGGCGCCGGCGCTGGACAACAGGCTTAGGCCAGCCTGCGTCAAACGAAAGGCCGTATCGCCTTGCGCGCCCCAGCCGCGATGCACGAACAAACGACGCACTGCCTCCCATACGCGCCCATCCCAGCCGGACGGCGCGGGATGTTCCAAGGCATGGAGGCCAGGCTCGTATAAACCGAGCAACAGCGGAGCCAGCAATGCGCCATCCCACATGGACGCCAGCGCGGGATCGGCGCGGCCCCAGTCATCCAGGCACTGCGACAATCCGCTCAGCCATGTTGCTGTTTCGCTCCCATCGCGCGGCACCGACAGCGCCACCGCTATCGGTGGCGGCGCCGCCAGCTCGGTCCGTGCGTTCGCGGCGTATACATCCCGCTCGACGGCATCGATCCAACCCAATTCATCGAGCAAGCGCAGTGCAGCGCGAAGGTTGCCCTCGTTGGCGCCATAAGCGCTCACCATCGCCGCAACCGGCATGGGTTGCCGGACGAGCGCCGCCAACAAGGCGCGCCGTGATAAGGCGTCGATTACCGTCGCGGCCACCCAGCCATTGGCCAGCCCATTGATGATATCAAGCATGGAACACGCTCCTTGCAAGGCATCGTGCTATGGCAGATGTGTTCTGTTCGCGGCGCGCACACCGATATGGCTAACCTTTACGCCAGCGACCGGCCACGCTGCATCCTGCGTTGCCCTGGCAACGCAGTACGCTCATGCCCAGCGATCGCATACATGGCCGCCCTGGATAATGGTTTCACCCAGGGCATGGAAATACTCGCGCCAGAAGGCCACCGCCTGTTCGGCTTCCGTTGCGCCGTCCACGCATTCGATCTCGAAGATATCGACGGCACTGTGGTGCGCTTTCTTCCACCATTCGTGCACTACGCGGTCGGACGCATGCTGCAGGCGCTGCAGCAGGTCTTTTTCATGGCCATCGAGCTCATCGGCGACATAATCGACGAAGAGGCAATAATCCTGGGCGTCGCACACACCAAAAACGTGATAGCCCGGATTTGCGTCAACGCGCGGGATTCCGTGGTTCATGTGGATCATCCTCGTGCCATGCCAAGGGATTGCTTGTAACCTCATAGCTGCCTTGCGGCAGCTTGCATCACCCACTACGGCCGTAGCGACCTCATGCGCGGTCCGGCATTCCAACGATCGCTCTCGCCCCATCGATTGATTGAATGCCCCCAGCCAGGCGCCGGATGCGAACCTGGTCGCTCGACGATCGGATAGCGGGAAATACGGCAAACCGCAGGCGCCACCCGCGATCCTGCTCCATATCCTGTCCTGGATTGCGAATTGCCCCGGGAAGATACGCGCATCCTTGCCGCCGCTTTCGCACCATGACACGCGCCGACATGACGCAGCGAGCATCTTTCACTGTCCATCGGGACATATCGTGCTCGACGACGGGAGAACGCATGACACTCCATTTTTGCGCCAGGCGATAAACGAAAATACGCATGCGAACGTATTCGCGGCGTCAATTAATGATTCAATTGGACGTCTAGACGTCCATGGGATCACATATTTTTTTATTTTTCCATGGATAACAAAACCAGTCACTGTTTTTCATAACGAAACCCGGCACTGTTTTTTTTCAGCGCCGTATTCCACAAAAAAAACATGAAACAAAGTCGACGATCGGCAAACAAAACAATTGATATTCGCGCAATGAAGAAGACGCGCCGACCACCATTCTTCGCGCAATCCATTTCGCACGGCATCCAAGCTCAATCGACCGTACCGACGGTGCCGCACGCGGGGCCCGCGGTTGCAACCAGGATTCCCCCTGGCGATTACCGCGAGACCATACTCATCCGATGCGTATCGGCTGCGCTGCACTCCCCGCGCGACCATGCTTGTTGAAGACCCGTTTTCGCCAATGGCGTGCCGGATGACGTGTAGAAGGCGTGAAAAATAGCAACCATGTGAGCCGACGCTAAATCACCCGGCAAAGAACCAAACATTCCGCGTTCCTGCGCATACATTTCTCCTGCTAAATTCCGCTCATCCGGTAGATGGTCTACCGGCTTTCAAAAGGGGAAGCCCATGTCACGCACTCATGGAGTTCGCAAAGCACTACTCGCCGGTTGTGTCGCCCTCGGCTTGACGTCCATGGCCTTTGCGCAGACTTCGACGCCAGCCACGGGGCTGGGACAGTCGTGGCCGAATGCGATCGATGTGAGTACCAGTCCCAACTGGCATGTGTATGTGTTTGTGCTCAACGGGATCAAGTATGTCCAGGTCAACGATCTGAATGGCACTGTGCATGCCGCGGTAGCGACCGCTGCCGGAACGATTGTCGTGTTGCCGGTGGGCACCGATGCGCAGAACGTCCAGACCTCGCAGTCGATGACCTCGTCCAATGCGCAGCCGGTCTACAACGACGGCGCGACCGTTATTGCCGCCAATCCGCAGCCGGGCGGAGCGACACAGTTCCTTGTCTCGAACAAGTGCACCAATCCCTACAGCTGCTCAGCGGCTGCCAGCACACCCGCATCTGCAAATTGAAATCAGCTCACCCACAAACGCAGAGGTGCAGAAACTCTTTCTTTCTGCATCTCTGCCACATTGCTGTGGAGAAGCGCCGTAACGGTCATTCGGTCGACCGTTGAACGCACATGCAGCTCACCGCCGAACGCCTTGACGTGAGTGCGCATCTCGTCCGCGCCGACGAGGTGGGTTCCCAGCTTCGCTGCGAGTTCGCGCCGATGCCCCCTGAAGTAGACGGCGTTTGCGACTTGGTTATGCTCCAAATACCCTTCTACGCGGACGACCACCCAGCAACGGCCACGGGTTTTTCCGGCGCGCACGCGCAGCATGACGCGCGAACACATCCGCTGCGAACAGATAAAGACTATGGCTTCGCAAGCCACGCGATAGATCGAGGAATGGATGGCCGAGTCCAGCCACATGAAGCCTCGCCCGCTTATCTCGCACCGGTAGCCCATTCCCGCTTCATCCAAGGTGCGGGCGATGGTCTCGTTGAGCGCCGCGGGTAGTCCGCGATCGCGCCAGACCGAAGGATGCAGGCTTTCGGCCACGCGGTAGACCTGCTCCTGGGCCCTGACAGACTGCTTATAGAAGCCATGCGTCTCGACATTGGGGATGATCCGCCGCATGTGGTCAAGCACCCGGGCATGGGTGATGTGCAGCGAGCCGGCCACGAATTCGAGCTGCTCCGCTGCACGCCTCATCCGGCGCTCGCTAAGCATGAGATTCTCCCTGGCCAATTTCTGCGCCTCCTCGGCTATCTCATACTCGCGTTCGTCACGAAGATTCTGCGCAGTAACCTTCGCGCCCAAGGCATAAAGTCCACTTACCGCGACACACAGCACAGCCATTACTTCGACAACGCTGCGAGTAGGGAGGTCTGGCTGCAAAGCTCCGACGCAGATAATAACCAGGGTGCCCGCAATGGCCGCAGCACGCCAGCCATGCTTCACAGTCAGCCAGGCCGCGGGAATGAGCATCGACAGTTCAACCAGCTCTGCCTGCACCGTATCGATTTTCGATGCCACGATCATCATCAGCAAGATCACTGGTGCGGCAATACCTAGCGCGTCGATGGAAAGCGTGTTTGACCAGATGCGCTTGAGCCTTCTTTTCAGATGCCCTTTGCGGTAATCAAGACGGACAATGAGCGACCAAGGCACAAGCGTGATGAGCCCAGCATAGTTACCGGTCAAGTAGCCTGCCGCTATCATTGCGGTAGGGCGAAACGAGCTGTCCGCGATGTGCGGCACAGAGGATATCAATGCATAGCTGTAAGCACTGAGCACCACGGATACCAGCAAGATGCATATCAGCAGCGCCTTGATGTTGACCAGGTGCCTGGCCGGAAAGATATGCAGCCGGCTCCGGCACAGCCAAACGATGGGCATGCCCAGCAGCAATTCGGGAACCATGCGGATCGCGACCCAAGTAGGTCCGAAGCTATCCAGGCACTGCCATGCCTCGTAAGCACTGGGGATGGCCTCGCCAAGGAGCAGCGCTGCCCAATACCGATATGGAACCAGCAGAAGGCACACGACCTGCAAGCCGGCGTACAGATGCCAGTGCGCCGGAGCCGAGGTGACAGAGTGAATCGCCAGAAACGCCAGCGCATAACCGATACATGCAGCCAATTGTGTCAGCCACTCGTTTCTCCACAGCTGCTTCCCCATGCTCCATGCCCCTCGACGAGATGTGTGGTATCGCTATCTATTTCCCCTAGACCAACCTGTTATCGGCCCATCGCTGCAATCTTTGAATGGCAAATGTGAAAGGGATGTGTAACCGGCGAGTCCCGTTCCGCGCTGGAACGGCCCCGTCAAGCAAAGAGCCATTACCGCACCGCGGCATCTCCCAGCGATACCGCGCAGCGGCTGGACACCGTGCGCGGCCTGGCCAGTCGCGTTGCGGACTGGATCAAGCGTCATGCCGTGCATTACTGCGGCAAGAGCCAGGACGCCGCACCGGCATTCACGCGCGAGGAATCGAACGCCGGCACCGAAGCCGCCCATGGCCAGGCGCTGCCGGCAGTCAGGCCATCGGCAGGTTCAGCCCCTGCTCCTTCGCGCATTGCACTGCCAGCTCGTAACCGGCATCCGCATGCCGCATCACGCCAGTGGCAGGATCGTTCCACAGCACGCGCGCGATGCGCTTGTCGGCGGCTTCACTGCCGTCGCATACGATCACCACGCCACTGTGCTGGCTGTAACCCATGCCCACGCCGCCGCCATGGTGCAGGCTGACCCAGGTAGCGCCACCGGCAACATTAAGCATCGCATTGAGCAGCGGCCAGTCGGAGACGGCATCGCTGCCATCCTTCATGGCTTCGGTTTCGCGGTTGGGACTGGCGACGGAGCCGGAATCGAGGTGATCGCGGCCGATCACCACGGGCGCCTTCAATTCGCCCTTGCGCACCATCTCATTGAAAGCGAGGCCGAGCTTGTGGCGCTGGCCGAGGCCGACCCAGCAGATGCGTGCGGGCAAACCCTGGAAGCTGATGCGCTGCTCGGCCATGTCGAGCCAGTTATGCAGGTGCTGGTCGTCGGGAATCAGCTCCTTCACCTTGGCGTCGGTCTTGAGGATGTCTTCCGGGTCGCCGGAAAGCGCCACCCAGCGGAACGGGCCGACGCCGCGACAGAACAGCGGCCGCACGAAGGCCGGCACGAAACCGGGGAAATCGAAGGCATTGGCAAGCCCTTCGTCCTTGGCCATCTGGCGGATGTTGTTGCCGTAATCGAAAGTGGGAATGCCCTGCGCATGGAAAGCAAGCATGGCCTCCACATGTTGCTTCATCGATTTCTTGGCAGCATCGCGCGTGCCGTCGGGATCGCTCTTGCGGCGCTCGAACCATTGCTCCACCGTCCAGCCCAGCGGCAGGTAGCCGTTGATCGGGTCGTGCGCGCTGGTCTGGTCGGTGACCGCATCGGGCCTGACGCCGCGGCGCACGAGTTCCAGCAGCACGTCGGCAGCATTGCCAAGCAGCGCGATCGACTTGGCTTCGCCGGCCCGGGTGTATTTCTCGATGCGCGCGAGCGCATCGTCGAGGTCGCTCGCCTGCTCATCGACGTAGCGGGTCTGGAGACGGAAATCGATGCGGCTCTGCTGGCATTCGATGTTGAGGCTGCATGCGCCAGCGAGCGAAGCGGCCAGCGGCTGCGCGCCGCCCATGCCGCCCAGGCCGGCGGTAAGAATCCATTTGCCCTTGAGGCTGCCGTGATAATGCTGGCGGCCCATCTCCACGAAGGTTTCGTAGGTGCCTTGCACGATCCCCTGCGAGCCGATGTAGATCCACGAACCGGCGGTCATCTGGCCGTACATCATCAGGCCTTTGCGGTCCAGTTCGTTGAAGTGTTCCCAGTTCGCCCAGGCCGGCACCAGATTGGAATTGGCAATCAGCACGCGCGGTGCATCCGGATGGCTGGGAAACACGCCGACCGGCTTGCCGGATTGCACCAGCAGGGTTTCGTCGTCGTTGAGATCGCGCAGCGCGCGCAAGATCGCGTCGAAGCATTCCCAATTGCGCGCGGCGCGGCCAATCCCGCCGTACACCACCAGTTCCGCCGGATTTTCCGCCACGGCCGGATCCAGGTTGTTCTGGAGCATGCGGTAGGGCGCTTCGGTCAGCCAGCTCTTGCAGCTCAGCTCGGTGCCGCGCGGGGCGCGGATAGTACGGGTGGTGTCGATGCGGGTGGGGGCGTTCATGGATAGGCTCCGGTCAGACAGACCCGGAGTATAGGTCACCCCCAAGTGACCGGCAGCGTGCCGCCCGGCCATTGTTCCAAGGCTCGGACGCGGCGTGCCGGCTGCCGCACAGGCGTAACCGGATGCTGTCCGCAGGCGAAGGCTTATCGAATGCGCCGCCGGCCACTCAGGCCGGGCATGGCATAGCATGGCACGCGGCAAGACATGGCACTTCACCAGCGGATGATGCCGCTGGCGGACTTATCCAAAGCTTTTCCAGCCAGGAACCGATTTATGCACGCTCCGCCTCCTTTGCCCGCTCGCAGCGTCGTGCTGCGCCTGATCCTTATCGCGGCCGTGTTGTCGATCATCGTCTTGGCTTTTGGCTACGTCGGCGGCTGGCTGGCGCCACACCGGCTGACGGCGCAACGCATGGTGGACCAGTTGCAGGCCAATGCGGGCGTGTTCCCCGGCTACCGCCGCAATCATGCCAAGGGCGTTTGCGTGGTGGGTTATTTCGAAAGCAGCGGCAACGTGCAAGCGTATTCCGTGGCGCAGGTATTCGCGCCCGGCCGCACGCCGGTGGTGGGACGCTTTGCGGTGCCCGGCGGCAATCCGTATGCACCGGATGGCAGCGTGCCGATTCGCAGCATGGCCTTGCGATTTACCCAGGCGGACGGCCAGCAATGGCGCACCGGCATGAACAGCATGCCGGTCTTTCCCGTCGCCACGCCGCAAGCGTTCTACGAACAGCTGCAGGCGCAACAACCCGATCCGGCCACTGGCAAGGCTGATCCCGCGCACCTGAAAGCATTTTTCGCCGCGCACCCGGAAACAGCGGCGTTTCTCGCCTGGGTGAAGACGGCCAGGCCTTCGGCAAGCTATACGACGGAAAGCTATTGGAGCCTGGATGCATTCGTGCTGGTCGATGCCAACGGCCAGCGCCATGCGGTGCGTTGGCGCATGGCGCCGGAGGCCAGCGGCGCCACACCCGGAGGCAGCGACCCCAACTACCTGGATGCCGATCTCGCCGAGCGGCTTGCGCACAATCCGCAACGCTGGCATCTGTTCGTTACCTTGGCCCAACCCGGCGATCCCACCAACGACGCCACCAGGACATGGCCATCGGACCGGCGCGATATCAATGCCGGCACCCTGGTGCTTACCGGCACCGAGCCGCAGGCAAGCGGACCGTGTCGCGACATCAATTACGATCCCCTGGTGCTGCCGCATGGCATCGAAGCCTCCGACGATCCATTGCTGCCTGCGCGTTCGGCCGCCTACGCGACCTCCTACCTGCGTCGCACCAGCGAAGAAGCCCACTTGCCCGGCACCGCCGCGCACACCACGCCGGAGGCTGCGCGATGACACGCTCGTCCACGCAATTCGTACTCGCTGCCCGCGTGCTGCATTGGCTGATGGCCATCATGATCCTGTCGATGCTGTTTATCGGCGTGGGCATGGTGGCCTCGGTTTCCGAGCGGCATGCATGGCTGATCCGCATCCATAAGCCGTTGGGTATCGCCATACTGCTGCTGGCCGTGGTGCGGCTCATCGTGCGCCTGCGCCATCCGCCACCGCCCTTGCCTGCCGACCTGCCCCGCCTGCAAAAGTTGGCGGCGTATGCATCGCACTATCTGCTGTATGCCTTGATGCTGGCGATACCGCTGATTGGCTGGGCCATGCTCTCGGCGGGCGGCTATCCGGTGATGCTTGGCGACACATGGCGTTTGCCGTCCATTTTTCCGGCCAACGCCGCGGCGTTCGCGATCCTGCGGCATGCGCATGCGTGGCTGGCGATGCTGCTGTTCCTGACGTTCCTGGCACACCTGGGCGCGGCGCTGTATCACGGGCTTATCCGCCGCGACGGCGTGTTGTCGAGCATGCTCGGCCGGCGTCCGCGCTAGGCGCAACCTGCGGCATTGAAGTCCGAAAACGGCGAGTTTCAGGCTGGCGGCGGTGCTAGCCTTCGTCGATGCCGGAAACGTCGCCCACATCCATGCCGGACCCGCAAACCTGCGAACGCGCACGGCTCAGCCGCGATGCGCGGTTTGACGGCCTGTTCTTCATCGCCGTGGCGAGCACCGGCATCTATTGCCGGCCGGTGTGTCCGGCCCCACCGGCGAAACCGGCAAATGTGCGGTTTTTCAGCACCGCGGCGGCCGCGGTGGCAGCCGGCTTTCGTCCGTGCCTGCGCTGCCGGCCGGAGCTGGCTCCAGGCAATGCCGCCTGGCAACGCGGCGAGCACGTGGTCACACGTGCGTTGACATTAATCGAAGGCGGCCTGCTGCAGGATTGCTCCGTCGAGGAACTCGCGCAACGTGTAGGCGTAGGCACGCGGCAATTGCGCCGCCTGTTCGTGGAACGCCTGGGCGCACCGCCGATCGACGTGCACACCACGCGCCGGTTGCTGTTCGCCAAGCAACTGCTGACCGAGACCAGCATGCCGATCACGGCCGTGGCGCTGGCCTCGGGATTCGGCAGCCTGCGCCGCTTCAACGCTGCGTTCGTACATGCCAACCGCATCGCGCCGCGGGCATTGCGTCGCCATCCCCATACGGACAACGGCGACAGCTTGAACCTGCGCCTGAGCTATCGGCCGCCTTACGATTTTGCTTCGCTGCTGGCATTCCTGCGCGGCCGCGCCTTGCCGGGTATCGAAGCCGTCGATGACGAAAGCTACGCGCGCGCGTTTGGTCCCGCGGATGCTCCCGGCTGGCTGCGCCTGAGCGCATGGCCGGGCCAGGAGCACGCCTTGCGCCTGCAATTGCACTGCCCGCAACCGGGACGCATGCTGGCGGTGGTCACCCGCATCCGGCGCATGTTCGACCTGGATGCCGATCCGCAGGCGATCGGCGTCGTCCTGCAAGCCACGCCCTCCATGCGCCCGCTGCTGCGCAAGCGCCCAGGCCTGCGCCTGCCTGGCAGCTGGGACGGTTTCGAAGTGGCGGTGCGCGCCATCCTCGGCCAGCAAGTCAGCGTGGCGGCGGCGCGCACGCTCGCCTCTCGCATCGTGCAGCGTTACGGCGAACCCCTGCCCATGCCGGTCGCCCCCGGATTGGAGCGCCTGTTCCCTTCGCCCGCGATGTTGGCCGACGCGGATCTGCGCTCGCTCGGCGTGACCTCGGCCCGGGCCGAAAGCATCCGCGGCGTGGCTCGTGCGGTGCTGGACGGGCGCGTGGATTTTCGCGCCGAACAATCCCTGGACGAATTCGTGCGGCGCTGGATTGCACTCCCCGGCATCGGCGAATGGACGGCACACTACATGGCGATGCGTGCACTCAGCCACCCGGACGCCTTTCCCGCCGCCGACCTGATCCTGCGCCGTGCCGCCGCGGGTGGCGAAGAAGCGCTCGGCACCCGCGCGTTGACGACATTGGCCGAAGCCTGGCGTCCATGGCGGGCCTACGCGGTCATGCATCTGTGGCGAAGCATGAGCGAACCGGCCAGGGCCACGCGCGCCATCCGCACTGGAGTTACCGCATGACGCTCGATCACGACACCATCTGGTACGACGACATGTCCACGCCCATCGGCATGCTACGCCTGGTCGCCGATGCGCAAGGGTTGCGCGAAGTAGCGTTCGAGAACAGCCGGCATCAGAAGCCGACGGCCACGCATTGTATCTACCAGTGCAACAAACTGGATTTCGCGCGCAGGCAATTGGACGAGTATTTCGCCGGCGTCCGGCAGATTTTCGAGCTGCCGCTGCACCCGCTCGGCACGCCATTCCAGTTGGCGGTGTGGCGGGCGCTGGCAGAGATTCCCTACGGGACGACAGCCAGCTATGCCGAGGTGGCGCGACGCATCGGCCAACCACAAGCCGTGCGCGCGGTGGGCGCCGCCAATGGCTGCAATCCGATTCCGATCATCGTGCCCTGCCATCGCGTGATCGGCAGCGACGGCAGCCTCACCGGGTTCGGCGGCGGGTTGCCGACCAAGCGCTTTCTGCTGGCATGGGAAGATCGCGTACGGCATGGCGACCTTTTCGGATGCATGGCATAACCGGCACTTGCCGGCGGCGGATAACCGTTACACTGCGTGGTTATCCTCACCAGGCACAGCGCATGGCCCTCAACGCCACGATCTACAAGGCCGAACTGCAAATCAGCGACATGGACCGGCATTACTACGCCACCCATCCGCTGACGCTGGCGCGGCATCCTTCCGAGACGGAAGAACGGATGATGGTGCGCCTGCTGGCCTTCGCGCTGTATGCCGACGACCGCCTGGAATTCGGCAAGGGCCTGAGCGACGAGGACGAACCGGCGCTCTGGCGCAAGGCTTATACCGACGAGATCGAGCTGTGGATCGAGGTTGGCCAGCCTGACGAAGCACGCATTCGCAAGGCATGCGGCCGCGCCAGGCAGGTCGTGGTGATCAACTACGGCGGCCACGGCGCCCAGGCGTGGTGGGAGAAGCATGCCGGCGCACTCGGCCGCAACCGGAACCTTACCGTGCTGGACATCGGCACGGAGACCGTCGATGCGCTCGCCGCCATATCCGAGCGCGGCATGCGCCTGCAATGCCTGATCCAGGATGGGCAATTGCAGGTCATGAACGACAGCACCAGCATTGCCGTGGAACCGGGCAAGCGGATGGCCGCCACGCTGGCCTGAGCACGACGCGATCCCGATGTCTTCCCTTCCTCATATCAGCACCGGCCTGGTCGTGGTCGGCGGCGGTCCTGCCGGGCTGATGGCCGCCGAGACGGCGCGGGCGCAAGGTATCGAGGTGGACGTCTACGAGGGCAAAGGCTCGGTCGGGCGCAAATTCCTGATCGCCGGCAAAGGCGGCATGAACCTCACGCACGGCGAAGCCAAGAAGGATTTCGTGCAGCGCTACGGCGCGCGCGCCGGCGAAGTCGGCGCGTGGCTCGATGCGTTCGATGCCGACGCCTTGCGCGCATGGGCGCGCGGCCTGGGCGTGGAAACCTTCATCGGCAGTTCCGGGCGAGTGTTTCCCGATGACCTGAAAGCCGCGCCGCTGCTGCGCGGCTGGGTACATCGCCTGCGCGAAAGCGGCGTGCGCTTCCACGTGCATCACCGCTGGCTGGGATGGCGCGACGATGACGCCTTGCGCTTGGGCACACCCGAAGGCGAGCGCGCGGTGACGGCACCTGCCGCCGTACTCGCACTCGGCGGCGGCAGCTGGCCGCAACTGGGTTCCGATGGCAGTTGGCAAGCCTTGCTGGCTGCGCGCGGCGTGGCCCTGGCGCCGCTACAGCCGGCCAATTGCGGCTTCGATATCGGCTGGAGCGAATACCTCGCGAACCGTCATGCCGGCGCACCGCTGAAACCCGTGGCGGCGCATTGGCGCGATGCTGACGGACGCGAACATGTGCGCCAGGGCGAATGCGTCATCACCACCACCGGCATCGAAGGCAGCCTGGTGTATGCATTGTCGGCAAGGCTGCGCGATGAGATCGCGATCCACGGCGTCGCCACGCTGGAGCTGGATCTCGTTCCCGACCGCACGCAAGAAAGACTGAATCGCGACCTGGCGCAGCCGCGCGGCCGCCGCTCGCTCAGCGAACACCTGCGCCGCCACGCGGGACTGGCCGGCGCCAAGGTCGCGCTGCTGCATGAGGTGCTGGACCGGGCACAACTCGACGACCCGCAGCGGCTGGCGCGGGCCATCAAACGCCTGCCGCTGCGCCTGCAACGCGCACGGCCGCTGGCCGAAAGCATCAGCAGCGCCGGCGGCGTGCGCCTCGAGGCCATGAACCACGCCCTGATGCTTGACGCACTGCCAGGCGTGTTCTGCGCCGGCGAAATGCTGGACTGGGAAGCACCCACCGGCGGTTACCTGCTTACAGCCTGCTTCGCGAGCGGCTATCGTGCCGGACTGGGCGCGGCGGCATGGCTCAAGCAAAGAGATGGCTAGGGATGCTCTGATCAATACTACGTAGGCGTCACCAGCTCTGTCTGTTCGCAGACCATAGGTTCGTCGGCGCACGCGGGGAGGGTACATGGATGTACCCGGCTTTGAGGAGCGAGGAAGGCAGACTGGCGGTCTGTCGAGACGATGGACCGCACGCGGGGAGAGTGCATGGATGCACTCGGCTTTGAGGAGCGAGGAAGGGATGCGGACAGACAGAGCTGGCCCCAACATGTTGAATTTAAAGCGATGGAGTGATGACCAGAAGGCACGCAGAGTGCGCCGCGCGGCTTGGCAAGACGGCCAGTCTTCCCGGCGCCGCACAACACACTCTGCGAGCCTTCTGGACATCATGCCGCCTGCGTAGCATTGATCAGAGCATCCCTAGCGCGAGTTAACTTCGGAAAAAATGTTCGGTCTGCATCCAATGACCGCTCTCGCCAGCCACCGATGGAAAGCAAGCACATGTCGATGACATTGAGGCGAAACCGCATGACCGGCCCGTTCTTGTCACGGATGGGAGTCATCTTGCTGCTGTCCCTGGCAGCCACGAACGCAACCGCCGCGGCCCCCTCCAATTACGTGCCCGACGCCGCGCCGCGCATGTTTGCCGCAAGTGGTGCGCGCGGCATGGTCATCGTCATCGTCGATGGCGATCGGCGCCTGATCCAGGGCTTCGGCGAAACACGTCCTGGCGACGGACAGCTTCCGGACGCCACATCACTGCTGCGCATCGGCTCCCTGTCCAAGCTGCTGGCGGTGGACCTGATGGTGAAACTTGCCAGCGACGGCAAGCTTCATCTCGACGATACGTTGCAAAGCCATGCCCCCCACGGCTATCGCGTACCGCAAGCCAGTGGCATGCGGCCGATCACGCTGTTCGATCTCGCCACGCACACCAGCGGCCTGCCGCGTTCGGCCGATATACCGGCAGACGACAAAGCCGGTTACGCCCAGGCACGCTGGAACTGGCTGCAAGAGCAAGGCAACCTGCCGGCGCCTGGACACGCCGCGCTCTATTCCAATCTTGCCTTCGACCTGCTGGCCGATGCGTTGTCGAATTCCGCTGGAACGTCCTACAGCCAGGCGCTGCAACGTTACGTCACCGGGCCGCTCGGCATGCGCGATACCACCGATGCGCCATCCGCTGGGCAATGCCGTCGCTTGATGGACGGCGGTGCGCCGGACGCCGCCGCGCCTTGCACCGGGAGCGCCGAGAATGCGGGCAGCGGCGGCCTGTATTCCACGGCCGCCGACATGGCGATGTGGATGACCGATCAACTCGGCATCGGCAAGCGCGGTGCCGATCCGGATACCGCGATCAGCCAGGCGATCTATTTCCAGCGGCAATCGCTCGCCAGCGTGCAAGGCATGGATATCGGGGGGCATGCCAGCGGCCTCGGCATGGGCTGGGTGTGGCTGGCGCCGACGCCGCAAAGCCCCGCGATCATTGAAAAAACCGGCGGTGGCGGCGGCTTCATGACCTACATGGCACTGGTACCGGGACGACAGGTCGGGATTTTCGTCGCAGTGACGAAGGTCGACGCCAATATGCTGCGCACCCTGGCGCAACACGTGAACGAACTGGCGGCGCAACTGACTTCGGCGGGCGCATCGCCGTAACGGGCACGAGCCGCGGGAGACCGCCGCCCGATACCTTGCGGCCGAAGAGCAGCGCTGCAGCGACTTTTGTCACCCGTGGCAGCGGAAGCAGCCATGCATCGGGATCATCATGCGCGGATTCTTTACGACGCCCGGTGCTTTTCGATGTCGTTATATTCCCGGAAAAAGTAACCCGGGTGGTGCACGCCTCCTTGGCATGCAACCACCCGTTCGCTCCATGAAGCCAAAGCCGCACGTAGCACAGCGACCGTTTATCTCAAAGCCCGTAGATCTGAATAAAAACCTGGGCATCGGCGCCACTGAGTCCTGCCGGCGTTGCGCATTGGTTCTGCAATATGCCGTTTAGATCAATGCCGGTAAGCGCCAGGTACGCCGTACTGCCGCTAAAGCGGCCACTGGTGATGTTTCCCAATGCAGCATAGCTGACGATGCCATTGAGCTGGTTGTATTCAGGGATGAAGTTGAGCGTACTGGTTTCACCATCCGACCAGGTCAGGTTCCAGGTTTGCTTAAGCTGCGCGGGGAAAAGTTCTGTACACGAAAGCGGACTGGTGCTCGTACTGGAACCAGAGACGCTAGTCAGCGACAACCCGAGCACATTCAAGCAAGTGGGTTCATATGCCTGATACGAGGCGGTAATCGTTTGCGATTGATTGGTCACGCCCGGCGACCAAAAAATACTTCCCTCGCCACTACAGGTCACCGCAGCGAGCCCTTGCGCGTGCGCCTGCATGGGCACACCCAGCGTAGCCATGCCTGCGGCGAATGCCATCACCATAACGAGCAATACCCGAAACTTTGCCAATGACGTCTTCAAATGCTGCGTATACATAGGTACCTCCGAAGAGTAGGCGAATGAAACTCATGGATCATCCGATTGGCGAGCAAAACCACGGGCAATCACCAAGGACAGGTGCGCCGAGGCTTGGGTTATGAACGACTGCTTCGCTAAATCCCCAAAAGGCTGTCCAACGTCACGGACGGCCAGAGAAAACTATATGGCGAAATTTTCACTGCATGAGTGAATATTTTGTTTCAATTATTGAATTGCTTGGCAAAGTAGACTTGCGATGCGGATAAATTAAAAACTATTATCTTTTTCATAACGCATCCAGGTGCAGTTACATTCCATTTTCAAAAATATTTTAATTGCGAACAAGGCCCAACTTAATGCCATTCATGCAAACCAGGCCATCAAGAACACACACGCCGTAGATGCTTTTGCGACCGGGTATCGACCAGCCTTTACTTACAATGCCAACAGCGGAAGGAAGCCGGCCAACCAGGGATGCTCTGATCAATGCTACGCAGGCGGCATGATGACCAGAAGGCTCGCAGAGTGTGTTGTGCGGCGCCGGGAAGACTGGCCGTCTTGCCAAGCCGCGCGGCGCACTCTGCGTGCCTTCTGGTCATCACCCCATCGCTTTAAATTCAACATGTTGGGGCCAGCTCTGTCTGTCCGCATCCCTTCCTCGCTCCTCAAAGCCGAGTGCATCCATGCACTCTCCCCGCGTGCGGCCCGTCGTCTCGACAGACCGCCAGTCTGCCTTCGCCGACGAACCTATGGTCTGCGAACAGACAGAGCTGGTGACGCCTACGTAGTATTGATCAGAGCATCCCTAGGTGCCCTCAGGCTGGCGCCCGCCATTCCACCTTCCAAGACGAAAGCGATACCGGCGACGACACAATCCAGGTATGCGAAAAAGGGCACGCGGCATGATGATTGTAATCATCCGCGATCGTGCACGATTCGCGGCATGATACTTTCCGCACACCGCTGCTCGTCGCTCCAACCTGCGCGGGGCGGCAAGCAAACAGCGAGAACTTGCGGCGCATCGCCCTCAGGGCTGAATTAGTCACTCATCTGCGCCATCATTAAAGAACTATCCACCGCATCAAACGGATCGTTCCCATGAAATGGCTGCTTCGCCTTGTGCTTTGTTCCGTTGCCGTCCTCGGCGCCGGTTGTGCATCCCATCCTGCCGCGCCAACGCCTTCCTCCACCGAAACCAAAGCGCAGCAAGCCACGGCGGCGGCCACCACGCCGCTGCTGCTGATCTCCATCGATGCCTACCGTGCCGACTATTTCGATCGTGGCTTGAGCCCTACCCTGCAGGCGCTGGCGGCCACCGGCGTGCATGCCGATTCCATGCAGCCTTCGTTTCCGTCGCTGACGTTTCCCAATCACTACGCCATCGTCACCGGCCTGGTGCCCGACCATAACGGGATCGTCGCCAACACCATGTCCGATCCGGAACTGGGCAAGTTTTCGATCGGCGATCGCAAGGCGGTCGGCAATGGGCTGTGGTGGGACCAGGCCACGCCAATATGGGAGACGGCGGATGCCCATGGGCTGCGCACGGCGACCATGTTCTGGCCAGGCTCCGAAGCCGATATCGAAGGCAAGCATCCGGATTACTGGAAACCGTTCGATGGCAAGGTAACGCCCGACCAGCGCGTCGACCAGGTGCTGGCATGGCTGGACCTGCCGCCCGACCAGCGGCCACGCTTCCTCACCTTGTATTTCGATACGGTCGACCATGCCGGGCATGGTTACGGCCCCGATTCGCCGCAGGTCGACCAGGCGCTGCGCGAGGTCGACGCTGCCATGGCTCGCCTCGTCGACGGCCTGCGTCAACGCAACCTGCTCGACCATATGAACATCATCGTAGTGGCCGATCACGGCATGGCCAGCGTACCCAAGCAAAACAGCATCCTGATCGACAAACTGATCCCGATGGATGACGTGCAGGCGGTCACCATGGGAGTGATCGCCGGCTTCAATCCCAAGCGCAAGCATGATTTCAACGCCATCGAAGAGCAGTTGGAACAGCCGCAGCAGCACATGCATTGCTGGGACAAGACCCGCATTCCCAAACGCTTCGACTACGGCTCGAACGCGCGCGTGCCGCAATTGGTATGCCTGGCGGACGTGGGCTGGCGCATCACCACTACCGATTACCTCGCCAAGCACAAGGGCAAGGTGAGCCTTGGCGACCATGGCTACGACAACGCCGATCCACGCATGCAGGCGCTGTTTATCGCGCATGGCCCGGCATTCCAGCGCGGCATCCGTTTTCATAGCTTCCCGAATGTGGATGTCTATCCGCTGATGGCGCATCTGCTGGATATTCCAGCGAACTTCAACGATGGAAAGTTCGAGGACGTGCAAGGCATGCTGAAGCCGGCGCCAGCCACGACGCCGTGACGGCAGCGGGCGCCCTGTCCAACCAGGCAGGTGAGCATTCGTGCATTGCGCAAGCATGCGGATCACAGTCATGAACATCGAACTACGCCATTTGCGCTATTTCGTCGCCGTTGCCGATACGCTGCACTTCGGCAAGGCGGCGGAGCGGCTGGGCATGTCCCAGCCGCCGCTAAGCCAGCAGATCCGCCAATTGGAAGATGCGGTCGGCGCGCATTTGCTCACGCGCACCAATCGTCGCGTGGCCTTGACCGAACCCGGCCGGCTTTTCCTGCAGGAAGCGCGCGATATCCTGGCACGGATGGAGCGCGCCACCGAACTTGCCCAGCGCGCGCAACGCGGCGAACTGGGCGAGCTGCGCATCGGCTTCACCCGCACTACGCCGCTGTCGCAGGACATTCCGCGCGCCATCTTCGCTTTTCGCCAGCGCTTTCCCGCCGTGCATCTGCAATTGGAGGAAATGAACTCGCTGCAGCAGATCGATGCGCTACTCGAACGCAGATTGCAGGTCGGTATCCTGCGTCCTGGCATACTGCCCAAGTCGCTGCTGTCCAGGCGCCTGTTCCGCGATCCACTGGTAGCGGTGCTGCGCTTGGATCACCCCGCGCTCAAGCGCTTGGGCGCGCGCGGCAAGCTGCCGACCAAGGCGCTGGCACAGGAACCGTTCGTGGTGTTTGCCCGCAGCGCCGGCGTCGGCGTCTACGAACACGTATTGGCATTGTGCCGCGATGCAGGCTTCGCGCCGCATATCGCACAGGAAGCGCGCGAAGCGTCCACCATCATCGGCCTGGTGGCGGCGGGCCTGGGGGTTTCCATCCTTCCCCAATCCTGCAGCCATATCCAGGTGGAAGGCATCAGTTATATCCCGCTGGCCGAAGCGACCGCCATGTCGGAGATACACGTGGTGTATCGCGAGGACGAGCGCTCCCCGCTGCTACCGCGCTTTATCCAGCTGCTGCTTGCCGGCAAGCGTTAAATCATCCGCCCTCATTGCTCACTTCGATCAGGTTGCCGTCCGGATCGCGCAGGTAAACGGACTGGATCGGTCCCTGTGCGCCCGTGCGTGGAACCGGGCCTTGCTCGATCGCTACATCGCATTGCTCGATGTGCTCGATCACCTGTGGCAGCGGCATGGAAGTGATCAGGCACAGATCGGCGGAACCGGGCGTAGGCTGCCTGGCCTTGGGTTCGAATTCGTGACGATGCCGGTGCAGGTTGATCTTCTGCGCACCGAACGCCAGCGCCTTGCGACCTTGCCCGAATGCCACCACCTGCATGCCCAGCACGCGCGCATAGAAATCGCAGGTGGCGTCGATATCGGCGACGGTCAGTACCACGTGGTCGATGCGGTCGATCTTCATGGCATGGCTCCCTTGCTCATCGGGGTTGGCGGCGTGACCGTCTGCGCCAGCGGTTGCAGGCGATACAGCCAGAGTGAAACCAGCAGGCCGGCCAGCACCATCGCGCCGACGAACAACGCCACGCCCTGCCAGCCTTCTTTCGCGTAGAAAAGCCCGCCGCTGGCGCCGGCCACGCTGGAGCCCATGTAGTAACTGAACAGGTACATCGACGACGCCTGCGCTTTCGCCGCGCCGCCGCGCCGTCCTACCCAGCTGCTGACGATGGAATGACCGCCGAAAAAGCCGAAGGTGATCGCGGTGATGCCAAGGACGATCAACCATACCGCTGCCGCCATGGTGCATGCCGTGCCGGCCAGCATCAACGCGAAAGCCGTCCATAGCACTTTGCGCCGCCCCAGCTTGCCCGCCAGATATCCCATCCAGGCGGAACTGAACGTGCCGATGAGGTAGATCGCGAAGATCAGCCCGACTACGGCCTGGCTGAGGTTGTAGGGCGGCGCCATCAGCCGATAGCCCAGGTAGTTGTAGACCGTGACGAAGGCGCCGAGCAACAGGAAGCCTTCTGCAAACAGCCACGGCAAGCCCGGGTCGCGAAACATGCCGGCGAAGCGTGCGAACAATGCACGCCATTGCAGTGCCTGCGGGCGAAAGTGACGCGAAGGCGGCAGAGAGCGCCAGAAAACCAGCCCGGCAATGAGCCCGACGATGCCGACCACAGCGATACCCATGCGCCAGCCGAAGTCATCGGCGACTACGCCGGAGATCAATCGCCCGCTCATGCCACCCACGGCGCTGCCGCTGATGTACAGGCCCATGCCAAGGCCGATCGATTCGGCGTGCATTTCTTCGGTGAGATACGTCATCGCCACCGCGGGCAGGCCGCTCAGGGTCAGGCCAAGCAGCGTGCGCAGCGCCAGCAGCGCGTACCAATCCGGCATCAAGGCGCTAAGCAGTACCAGCAGCGCCGAGGAGAGCAGCGACACCACCATGACCGACTTGCGTCCAAACGCATCGGACACGCCGCCAGCGAACAACATGGCGAAAGCCAGCACGCCGGTAGTCAACGACAACGACAGCGCGCTCGCCGCCGCACTGATGCCATAGTGATGGCTGAACTGCGGCATCAGCGGCTGGACGCAATACAACAGGCCGAACGTGGCAAGCCCGGCGGCGAACAAGGCCAGGTTGGTGCGGCGGAAAGCGGGCGTACCGTGGTGGATCAGGTCATCGGTGGCAAACGATGTGCTCAATGCGGACCTCTGTTCGGGCGATCCATAACGAGCACAAGCTTAAACGCAAGCGGTGTTGCGATCGATACGATCGCGACACCGGTTCGATAGCCGGTAAATACCAAACAGAAACCAAGTTGTGACGACCCAAGCCCCATGCTGCACAAACCCGGATGGCGACCTTCAGCCAGGCCTGGCGGCGCGAGCACTACCGCTCACGCCTCGGAATCGTCGTCCGGCTCGATATCGATATCGTGGAAGTAGCGATCGATCAGCGCCCTCGCCGCTTCTTCCCAGCGCGCGCCGCCGCCGTCGGCCACGACATGGCGGCGGGGATCATCCGGAAAATGGATGATCCCGCTGCGCGAGTCGCCGCCGCCGTCGCAAGCGTGTTCGAACCTGACGCCACGGTATTCGCCCCATTGCTGATCGGAATTCATGCAGGCTGCCGCTGATATCGATCGGAGATAGCGAGTGTAGGGCAATACCGTCACCGACGTCCGGTGCTACACGAACGAGGTCGGCGACGTCCAGACCAGACAGCTCACGCCCTAGCCGCCATGATTGCAGCGGTGAACGGCTTCGCTGCGCGCCTTGTCGTATTCCGATTGCGACATGGCCCCGGTATTCAGGGCGTTCTGCAAATCCATCATCTGCTTGCCACAGGAATCTTCATTCTTGACCACGGTCTCCGAGCCGCCGCATGCGGCGAGCGACATGCAGAGAGCGATCGTCATCGTTGCGAGCATGGGCTTGATCATGTCGTCACTCCACTCCAGTTAGCAGGAAAAGGCAGCAGGCCATGGCATCCCCTGGTGCCGGCTACGATGGTAAGGCGGCGGCGCCAATCGGGGCTGACTGCCGGATCGCCGATCCGCTGTTTTCACGTCACGGCGATCCCGGCTGCACGCCCTGCACACGATAAAACTGCTTCTAACCGCCAGCGCGGGATCGCTATCGGTTGCGCTCAAGCCGCAGCCTGCCGCTGCCGATAAGCTGCCGAGAGCCGGCTCCTTGGCATGCACGAAGAACGTCCGGCTCGGGCAATGCGCGGCGGCTGGCAACTGCCATGGGGAACTTGTGGACATAGACTGGGGCATCGATGCGACCGATCCAGGCGGGAGAAGTGCAGGCCGGGCAACCGCTGCCTCACGATGCTTACGACGAGCGCGGCAAACTGTTGCTGCGTGCGGGCCAGATCCTGGCCAGCGAAGCCTCGGTGGAACGGCTGATCCGTCACGCATACTTCGATGACGCCAACGCATCCGGACGCCAGGATGCACAAGGCGACGCGGCCGATGCCGAGCGCCCGCTCGCGTCGATCCTGTCGGCGCGGCATCGGCTGTATTCGCTGCTGACCGGTGACCGGCGCACGGACTTCGCCCGCGAGATCGCCCGCATCGCCGAGCTGCTGCAACGCGCCTGCCGGGTGAATCCCGACTTGTCGCTTGCTTCCATCCTGCTGCACCGCGATGGCCTGTACGCCACACGCCATATGATCAACGCCGCCATCGTATGCGAACTGGTGGGCGCGGCGCTCGAACTGTCCGCGGCGGAGCGCGCGCCGATCATCGCTGCCGCGCTGACCATGAACATCGGCATGTTCGAATTGCAGCAGCAGTTGCTGGCCGTGGATGGCCCGCTCAGCGATGCGCAGTACACGCAAGTGCGCCGTCATTGCGAACATGGCGTCGCCTTGCTGGGCGAGCGCGGCGTCAACAATGAAACCTGGCTGCAGGCCGTGCTGGAGCATCATGAGAGACCGGACGGCAGCGGTTACCCCGGGGGCAAGCATGGCGAGGCGATCGCCCTGCCCGCGCGCCTGCTCGGCACCGCCGACGTGTATTGCGCGCGCGTGGCACATCGGCATTATCGTCCGCCGCTGCCATCCAACCTGGCGCTGCGCTGGCTGTACTTGAATGAAGGCACCACGCTGGACGGCAAGATCGCGACCAGTTTCATCAAGACACTCGGCATTTATCCGCCGGGCACCGGCGTGCGGCTTCGCAATGGCAGCATTGCCGTGGTGATCCAGCGCGGACGCGGCAGCCTGACCCCGCAAGTGTCATCGATCACCACGCATGACGGCCTGCGCATCGGCACCCCGATCCGCCGCCGCGGCGATGTCGCCGCGCACGCCATCAGCGAAGCGGTGGACCTCGATGCGCTTGAGCTGAGCGTGAACATGGAAGCGCTGTGGGGCACCGACGCGGTAACCTAGGGATGCTCAACAGCGCAACACCTGGCGCGTCCTTTCCCCCACGTTGACGCCACTGATCCTAAGCTCCGGGCATGGATAGCGACCTGCTGCGGCCAAGTCCGGAAGGGCTGTATTGCCCACCCGGTGATTTCCATATCGATCCGCAGTTTCCCGTGCACCGCGCGGTAATCACGCACGCACATGGCGATCATGCATATCCAGGTTCGCGCACGTACCATGCCGCCAGCGCGGGTACCGGCTTGCTGCGCGACCGTCTCGGCAGCGAGGCCACCATCCGGGCCCATGATTACGGCGCGCCGTTCGAGCTTGGCGACGCCAAGGTATCGCTGCATCCGTCCGGACATATGCTTGGTTCGGCGCAGGTTCGCATCGAAGCGCTGGGCCGCGTCGCGGTGGTATCAGGCGATTACAAGCGCGACGCCGATCCCACTTGCGCGCCGTTCGAGCCGGTGCCATGCGATGTCTTCGTGACCGAGTCCACCTTCGCACTGCCCATTTACCGGTGGCCGCCGATCGCGCAGGTGATCGAGGAGATCCTTGCCTGGATCGAGGAATGCACCACGCGCGGCATGGCCGCCGTGCTGTTCTGCTACGCGCTGGGCAAGGCGCAGCGCCTGTTGGCCGAACTCGCTACGCGCACGCAACGTACCGCCTACGTGCATGGCGCGATGCTGCCGTTGATCCAGCGCTACCGCGAAGCCGGCGTCGCCATGTTGCCGACCGAGGCGGTGCGCGAAGCCGGTCGCGGGCGCGAGTACGCCGGCGAACTGGTGCTGGCGCCACCGTCCGCCGCGGGTTCGGCGTGGATGCGCCGTTTCGGCCATGCATCCACGGCGTTCGCTTCCGGCTGGATGCAAGTGCGTGGCGCGCGGCGCCGGCGCGGCTACGATCGCGGCTTCGTGGTGTCCGATCATGCCGATTGGCCCGGCCTGCTTGCCAGCGTGCGCGATTGCGGCGCCAAACGCATCTATGTCACGCACGGCGACGGCGAAGCATTGGTGCGTTACCTGCGTGACGAGGGCCACGATGCGCATCCATTGCACGCCCTCGGCAATGCGATGCCGTCCGCGCCACGCAGCGAGGAAGGCGACTGATGCGCCGCTTCGCCGCCCTCTACGAAGCGCTCGACCGCACCTCCTCCACCGTGGCCAAGCGCGATGCCATGGCCGGCTATTTTGCCGCGGCACCGGCCGCGGATGCGGCATGGGCGGTATATGTGCTGGCGGGCGGAAAATTGCGGCGCACCGTCTCCAGTACCGACCTGCGCGAGGCATTGGCCGCCGAAACGGAGTATCCGGCATGGCTGATCGACGAAAGCTACCAGCAGGTCGGCGACCTCGCCGAAGCGATCGCCCTGATGCTGCCGGAAGCGGGCGAAGGCCATGCCGACGTCGCCCTGCACACGTGGATGGAACAACGCCTGCCGGCGCTCGGCCAGCATGATGCACCCGCGCGCGTAAACCTTCTGCGCGAATGGTGGCCCGCATTGCCGCGCCAGCAGATTTTTCTGCTCAATAAGCTGCTCACCGGCGCGCTGCGCGTTGGCGTATCGCGCCGGTTGGTGGTGCAGGCGCTGGCGCAATGGAGCGGCTTGCCCACCGACCTGATCGCACATCGGCTCAGCGGCACCTGGCATCCCGGCGCCGACACGTTCGCGGCATTGGCCAAGCCGGCGAGCAGCGACGAGCATGTCGCGGATCGCCCCTATCCGTTCTTCCTCGCTTCCCCGCTCGAGCAGGCACCGGAAACGCTCGGCTTGCCCGGCGAATGGCTGGCCGAATGGAAATGGGACGGCATCCGCGCGCAACTGATCCGTCGCCACGGCACCGTGAGCATTTGGTCGCGTGGCGAAGAGCGCCTGGATGGCCGCTTTCCGGAGCTTGAACAGGCCGCGCTCGCCCTGCCCGATGGATGCGTGCTCGACGGCGAAATACTGGCCTGGGCTCCCGATGAGGAGCATCCGTTGCTGTTTACCGCGTTGCAAAAGCGCATCGGCAAGCTCAAGCCCGGCGCAAAACTGCTTGCCGATACGCCGGTGCGCCTGATGACCTACGACTTGCTGGAATGGGAGGGACGCGACCTCCGCGAGCAACCCTTGTCCGCACGACGCGCCCAATTGGCCATGCTGATCGAAGGACATGGACCGACGTTGATGCTCTCGCCAGCCGTGCCGATCGTCGACTGGCCTGCGCTGGCCTCACTTCGCCATGCGTCGCGCGAACGACGCACGGAAGGATTGATGCTCAAGCACCTGGCCTCGCCCTATCGCGTCGGACGCAAGCGCGGCGACTGGTGGAAATGGAAAGTGGACCCCTTCACCATCGACGCGGTGCTGGTCTACGCCCAGCCCGGACATGGACGCCGCTCGGGCCTGTTCACCGATTACACCTTCGGCGTGTGGGACGGCGACACACTGGTGCCAGTGGCCAAGGCGTATTCCGGCCTGGACGACAGGGAAATCGCCCGACTCGACAGCTGGATCCGCGCGCATACCATCGAACGCTTCGGACCGGTGCGTTCGGTGCAGCCGGTGCACGTGTTCGAGCTGGCGTTCGAAGCCATCCAGACGTCCACACGCCACAAGGCCGGCCTGGCGGTGCGTTTCCCGCGCATCCTGCGCTGGCGCACCGACAAAGGCATCGCCGATGCGGACCGGCTGGACGACTTGCGCCGGCTGGCAGGCTGAAAGCATGGACGCGGACATTCCAGCCCCACTCCCCTCGCTCTACATCGGCTGCGCCGGCTGGTCGGTTCCAGCCGCGCACGCCGGCCTGTTTGCCACCGACGGCTCGCATCTGGAACGCTACGCCTCGCGCTTCAACGCGGTGGAAATCAATTCGTCGTTCTACCGCTCGCACCGTGGCGCCACTTATCGCCGCTGGGCCGCATCGGTACCCGATACGTTCCGCTTCTCGGTGAAGATGATCAAGACGGTTACCCACGTCCGTCGCCTGCGCGAGGCCGACGACGAAATGCGCCGTTTCCTTGAAGAAGTCGCCGAACTGGAGCACAAGCTCGGCTGCGTGTTGATCCAGCTGCCGCCCGGCGCCGCTTACGACGGCGCGGTAGCGGACGCCTTTTTCGCCATGCTGCGCAGCCACTATGCCGGCCCGGCGGTATGCGAGCCGCGTCACGCCTCCTGGTTTGCGCCTTCAGTGACGGCCATGCTCACGCGCCACGCCATCGGGCGCGTGGGCGCGAGCCCGCCGCCCCACCCCGGCGCCGATCATGTCGCCGGCGCCGATGCCGTTCGCTACCTCCGATTGCATGGCACGCCGCGGATCTATTACGACGCCTATTCGCCGGCCTTTCTCCAGCAGACCGCAACGCACCTGTGTTCGGCCGTGGCGGAAGGCGCCGAGGCCTGGTGCATCTTCGACAATACCGCCCTGGGCCATGCCACTGCCAACGCCCTGGAATTGATGGCCCTGCTGGCTGGCTGTTCTGTCATATGACAGCGAGTACTTCATCACTGTCATCCCTTCCACAAGGAATTCTCAGGCCTACATCATGAATCGACGCGCATGATCTGTTCCCTGCAGCCATACCAAACATTCGTAGCAAAGTCCGGTAGTAAGCACCCTCTAGCAAAGCCGGGGGCTTTATAGATGAGCGCCTCAAAGGCACCTTAAAACCATTAGCCACTCAAGGCAGCAGCTCATACGCTAAGTTTCATCTGATCGTAGCGCTCATCTTCCTTTTCCTGATTTTTGATGTAAGCCCGCACCATCGCCTCGTCCAAACCCACCGTCGATACGAAGTAACCGCGCGCCCAGAACAACTCTCCGCTGAAGTGGTACTTACAGTCCCAGCGAGTGGGTTAGGCTCAGATACTCTTTCATTGTGAATCATCATCTCTTGCTCGAGATTTCAGATTCACAATGACCGCTGCATAGGTCAAACGTCGGGAGTCCCCCGGCATAGCCGGGGGATTTCCTCAGGTATTAATAAGCAGTAGTGGTGACCCTAAGAAAGCTCTTCAGAATGGTCGGTCCTACTTTGCCGTTGCCGGCCGTTAGAAGAATCGCCTTTTGCTCCCCTACGGCCCAATGCTGCTTGACATAAGCGGTGATATCTATTGCAGTTTCTGTTGGTCCCGTCGTACCTGGCGTGGCTGTAGCAATCGCACCCGAATTCGATCCATCCATTAATTCTATGCTACCGGCCGCACTATTAGGCAACCATTGCGTCACCCATTCAACTGATACGATTGGACCTGCTCCATACTGAAACATATTGCTGTAAGCCACTGGCTTGAACAGCGCAAAAGCACTTGGGTCGATTGGGTTATAGCCTGTCGCCACATTGCCAGTAATGGTTGGACTAGCCCATATGTCATAGATCTGTTGGGTCATTGGTAGAGCGCCAATGTTCTCGATACTAAGCGCAAGCAGGCAGCCTGAATTAATAACCGGCTCATTAACCAAGCCTCCGACTAACTGCATCTTTATGATGTTGTAGATACCGCCCGTTTGATTGCAAATGATCGTCGTCGCTGGCTGCGAAACGTCCATGGTCAAGCTATCGATCAGGTTCGCAGCTGGCGCCCCTTCCGATACATTGTTTGGGTTGATGAAAACACCGACCGCTCCGCTCTGTCCCGTACTAAGATATACGCCATGCAACTTGATATCATCCATACCTTGTACCCACATGATACCTGCGCCATAAAAATTCCAGGCAAATAGGTTATACATATCGGTATCACTAACGGATCCATAACCTGTAGCGGGGCCGCCATCGAAATAGAAGGCGTCATAAACATTCAGAGCTCGTAAATGGTCAAAGCGACCATGATTGAAAAAATCCTGACCAGGATCACCATCCCCGGTATTCTGAAATAAAAAGGCAATTCCCGCATTTTCGCAAGCTATGTGTTCAAAATTTCCGCCCATGGATGCTCCTATCGAGAGGCATATTGGACCACTGGCGGTTTCCGGCGACGATTGATTGCCGTTGATCAGCACATTGCGCACGCCGCAATCAAAATTACCAGTCGGACAACGAACGACAGGAGTTCCACCTAATCCCTTCCACGACAACGTAGTAGGAACTGGTCCGGCATACAAAGGCAATGCACCTCCCATGCCACCGCCGCTCAGTGTGACGCCCGAAGGAATCGTGATCGTAGAACTGACTACACATACTGATCCACCGCTAGGCAGTATTACGGTGTTCCCCGCCGATGCAGCGGCTAGTGCAGAATTGATGGCGATCGTGTCGTCCCCACTACCATTGCAGGTAGCACCATAATCCAGTACGGAAAGAGGACTATTTGAGGGCTGCGCCATCACCGAGCCAGTCACCAAACAGACAAGGAAAGCCAAAAAATTAAGTATTTTTCGCATAGAAAGCCCCTTGAAAAAGAAAATTTTGAATCGCCCTCATTTTCCGAGTCATTCGGAAGCGGGGTGAGTTGATGATGCCATGGCGTAACAGATGGGCGAGGGACCGGTAGGGCAGATCATGGTTGTAACGTGTCGCCAGTCCTCGACCATGCGATATCTCATCCAGCCGGTTGAAGGCATAGCGATCCAACATTGGGGTTCGGAAAATGTGGTTGAAGCGTTCGATATATGCGTGCTGAGGGAGCAGCGTGGCTGGATATAAACCAGCTCAACACATTGTGGATGCGCCTACTGGCATAGGATCGCACTGATAAATTCCCCGTTGTCTAGGCACAGCAACGGTGCGCGGATACGTCGGGTAGCCGTTGATTTTCACAAGCCCAGCATGCGGTCGGCGCGCCGGGGAGTTCGCGCCTGCGTTCGGCCTCGGCGGAAGGCGCCGAAGCCTGGTGCATCTTCGACAATACCGCCCTGGGCCATGCCACGGCCAACGCCCTGGAATTGATGGCCCTGCTGGCGGCGAAGGCCCCGGCTAAATAAGCGAACAGGCCCGGCCCTAACAGGGCGAGGCGCTACAATGTGCCACCGCGGCCAAAAGCAATGGGGAAAGTTGCAGGTGCTTACCTGTCTTTCCGGGGATGGGGAAAAAGCCACGAGTCATCATCGCGACGCCCTGGCAACGGCGAGCGCGTCGCGAACAAGGGAGATCATTGTTTCACCGTCCGGGAGCCGCATGCCGCGGCACAATCACTTCGCACGAAGGGCATGGGTATGTATCCGACCGGCATGGCGACGTTACGCAAAGAATGGTTCCTGGTACTCAGCCTAGCTACCACCGCGGCCTTTGCGCTGCGCGGCGAAGTACTGACGAGCGGATTGTCGAATCCTTATCGGCTTGGCCTCGTATTCTTCTGGCTGTTTGCTGTCGTGCTCGGTTCGGCGCTGGCGGTGGTCAGGCACGCCGATCACCTGGCCGAAAAACTCGGCGAGCCATTCGGCACTTTGGTCCTTACCATCTGCATTACCTCGATCGAGGTGATCAGCATTACTGCCATCATGCTGCATGGCGCCAACAATCCTACGCTCGCACGGGACACCTTGTTCGCGGTAACCATGATCGTGCTCAACGGCATGGTGGGGTTGTCGTTGCTATGGGGCGGATGGCGGCACCGCGAACAGCATTACAACCTGCAAGGCGCCAATACGTATCTCGGCGTGATCATTCCGCTGGGCGTGCTTGGCCTGGTGATGCCCGATTACACCATCACGACATCCGGCGCCACGCTCTCGCTGGCGCAGGAGATCTTCGTTGCACTCATTTCCGTGGGGCTTTATGCGGCCTTCCTGTTCCTGCAGACAAGCCGGCACCGTGCCTATTTCATGACCCACGATGACGTGTGCGATGCGAGCGATGCCGCTGTGACGACCACTACGGAAAGCCCACGCACATCTAAGCACGTACTGCTGCTGGCAATCTACATGGCATTGATTGTCTACCTGGCGGAGAAGCTGGCGCCGCCGGTCGACTATGTGGTGGAAACGCTAGGCAAACCCGCGGCACTGGCCGGCCTGGCCATGGCCGTGCTGGTGGCCACGCCGGAGATCATTGGCGCGGTACGCGCCGCGGGCAGAAACCATTTGCAGCGATCGATGAATATCTTCCTGGGCTCGGTATTGTCGACCATCGGGCTGACCATTCCCGCGATCCTGATCATCAGCGAACTGACCCACCATCCCATCGTGCTCGGATTGCAGCATACCGACCTGCTGCTGTTCCTGCTGACGCTGGCGCTTTGCATGGTGACGTTCTCCAGCGGCCGCACCAATATCCTGCAGGGCGGCGTGCACCTGATCTTGTTCGTAGCCTATTTGTTCCTGATTTTCCAAGGCTGACAATTTTTCTTCACCACGAAAAAGCCCGGCATGCGCCGGGCCTTTCCGTAACAGCTTGCGGTCCGATTACTGCTGGACCTGCAGTTCCGTGCGACGGTTGCGGGCACGGCCGGAGGCCGTCTTGTTGCTGTCGATCGGATCGTCCTCGCCGTGGCCGATCGGCCCTTCCAGGCGACTCGGGTCGATCCCGTGTGACGTCAGGTAGTCGTACACGATCTTCGCGCGACGCTCCGACAGTCCCTGGTTGTACTGTGGCGTACCCACGCTGTCGGTGTAACCGGCCACCGTCACGTGCACCTGCGGATAGCGCTTGAGCGTATCCACTGCCTGGTCCAGGATCGCCAGCGAATCGCTGCTCGGCACCGCCAGTGCCGGCTCGATGTTCGTCTCGCC
>NZ_JADIKJ010000001.1:0-390176 GCF_044904675.1 Dyella jejuensis
CGCTGACAGCCAAAACCACCTCGTGGCCAGTAGCGCGATAGGCACGCGCCATGGCGAGCATGGAACCGAGGTGCCCCCAGTTATTTGCGAATTCGCCAGCTATAAGAACTCGCCCTTTACCTTGCGGATTCGGCGTGTCGCTCGACTCAAAGCGAGACTGTTGACTTCGCACTAGATCATCCTTTGCGTGCCGCATTGCTTCCTCTTTCCCTTACCCAGCCTGACGTGCCGACGTGCTTCTCACTTGCGCCTGCCCGCACCGTTACACCCGCTAAGGCGACCAGCAGCGTCCAGCACTTCGGGCATCGGGCAAATTCATCCCGCTGCAGCGCGAACTCGATGGAGTGGTTGCCGAGGCTGTTTTGTGCCGAACGAACCGAATCGATTGATCAAGGCATGCATACCAGTAACGCCATCAGCACAAGGCCATGGGCGCTTCTGGTGCAGGGTCAACGCAATCGGTGAGGCGCCCGGGCGGGAAAAGACGTGTCCTGTGGAGGACGGCAGAAGATCACCATGACAACTCCTTGTATCCGTGTGAATGCAGTCTCGAGGTTTTGGCCGTACGACTTCTTCTTCGTCGCGCAGGGCTACGTTGCAGCCCGTTTAGCGCCACAGTCGATGATTAACGCCTTAGGAGTCAGTAAAGAGGCGACGCGGCATCACGTCGGCAAGAGAGCCGCTCTTTCCGAGATCTAACATCCGTTCATCCCCCACTCCCCCGCGGCAAGCATACCCTTCATGGACGTACAGCCCGCATGGAGTCTACCCATTCCTAGATGGTGAAAGTCAACATGCAAGATTTTGCGACGCACTGGATGTGATCGAACAGGCGTTGCTGCTCAGCAGCGGTGCGCGAGCCGAATAGATGGAAAGCACCACGAAGTCTACGCCGAGCCCAGCGAATGAGGAAATGATATTTCCATTCCCTTCCTCAGAGGAGAAATTCTCAGCCCATGCCTCCAAAAACTCGTCGCTGCGATCATGTGGCCATCCTATTCCGAGTGAGAATAATACGTGTACAGCCCACAACAAAGATTGCAATAATCAAAGACAAGCTGGAAAACCAATAAATATTTTCATTTCTCCACGCATTTATGCATTGAGCGGGGGTTTGAATGAATAATTCCGCACCTGATGACTTGATATTCATTGCCATCGCAATATCGCCGTATATCATTTTTATGTTTACAATTTGCACGGTAATGACTGCCCGCTGTGGCAAACGCTCTGTATATCGAAGACAGGTATAAAAGCTTATAGCTCCAGCCCCACAATAGAACGGCGTGTTATTTATCCAAACAGTGCTCGCGCCGCGAGAAGCTTTATAATATTTGTAGGTTCCAGTCACCTCTAAAGGATGGTTAAAGTCCTCAGTGTCAGGTACCGGAAAGTAATGAGAAACGACCATCGCCTGAATGCCAAAGAAAGCTGCAAAAATTATAGCGCCAAGGAGAATATAATGGATTGCCGAATCCTTCATTGCAAGCACACCTCAAGTATATTTTTCGACTTCAATTTATCCGCACTTTTTTTTAAAAATTAAATGCCATATATTTCATAGCCATCCTTTTCGACGCTCGCTTGTACTTTAGATCACCCAGCAATTCGCTTATGTTTTCAGCAATTCGCCCTATCGACTCTCCGGAAACTCTCTTCTTCAGATGAAAGATGATCTAGCGCCATCAAAATAGGTGTAAGTGCCGGTCACCTCTAATGGATGACCAAGATCCTCAATGGTCGGCGCTGGCAGGAAATAAGGAACGATCAACGCCTGAATGCCAAAGAAAACCACAAAGACGACAATGCTAAGCACGAGATAGCCGATTGCCGAAACTCTCATAAAATACATTCTCCGGGCATCATGTTCAGATCCGACCGCTGGAATCGCCTTGGAATCGAATTGATGCTTCAATTTTCCTTACCTCCGTATTTTAAGGAAGATCAAGACAGAAATGTATATTGTCAGAAGCAATAGCGGGAAAGACATCACCTCAACACAGCCATCAAACCACCAATCGTGCAAAGATTGCCTCGGGTATTTTCTGTATATCTCCTGGCCATTAACCATTATGCTGGTCGCGTACAAAACATTCCCACTATTTGTCTGAATCGACGCCCCGTAAACTGTGACCAGACTATTTTTCGGCGTGTCCTTTAAAGGCACAAAGCACGAACCAGTTCCGCCACTATAATCCACTCCGCATTGCAATAACTTGCCATCAACCCACGTTAAAACATTTCGGCCATACCATTTGTACGAATAAACTCCCGAAATATTCGTCGTCTGACTGAAATCCTCCAAGCTTGGCTCCCACTGCCTGAGCCTTCCAATTTGATAAGCGATTGCCATCAAGAAAATAGCCAGACCGATAGCAATTTTGAAAAACATTGAACCACTCATCATTTTGGCCCCTACCTTAAGATAGGATGATTAAGATCAAAGCGTATATCGCCATTAATATCAATGGAATTCTAGAAGCTTCCAGGTAACTTGAAATCCACCAATTGTGCAAATAATTTTCTGGAGATTTTATATATAATTCTTGTGAATTAAATTTTATGCTGGTGGCGCATAGAACTTTTCCACTAGTCGTGCCAATAGAGGCTGCTGCAACAGTAATTTGGCTATTTTTTGGCAACCCCTTTAAAGGCGAAAAACACGATGCATTTCCTCCGTTATAATCTACTCCACAGTAAAATAAAGTATCACCAACTCTCGTTATAATATTTCTACCAAACTGCTCATACGAATATATCCCCGAAATATTAATTTTTTGACTAAACTGATCCAGATCCGGAACTAGCTTTTTCAGTTTTTCATTTTGATAAGCCATGGCCGTCAAGAAGATGACCACCCCAATGATAATTTTAACAGGCAATGAACCAATCATAATTTCAAAATCTCCACAATATATTGCGATTTATTCTCAAATTCGATCCTCATATAATTCTGAAATCACCCTCGCTTAGTAAAGAATACAAATATGATAAAGAGATACATGGCAACCAGAAGCATTGGAATGCTTGTAACCTGCAGGCGACTTGTAAACCACCAATTACTGAAGATTTTTTCCGGTGGCTTTCTATATATTTCCCGGCCGTCAAACTTGATGCTGCTCGCACATAACACGTCTCCACTATTTGTCTTAATCGATGCCACCGTGACTGTGACCTGACTGTCTGGCGGAACATCCTTTAACTGCACGACGCACGAACCCACGCCACCGTTGTAATTAACGCCACAATATATGTATTTACCCCCCACCTGCGTTTCGGTATTTTTCCCAAATTTCTCATATGTATAAATCCCTGAAATGTCCGTCGTTTTCCTGAAATTCATCCAAACTCGGAGCCAGTTTTTTTAGCTTTCCAAACTGATAGGTGATCGCAGCCAAGAAAATGAATAAACCGATTACAATTTTGAAAAACAATGAACCGGTCATCAGTCATTTCTCCGCAAGAAGTTGTGCATTATTTTCAAATTTGACTGCGATATACTTCATGGCAACCTGTACGGCTGCCTGCCTGTAATTCGGACTCCCCAATAGTTCACCAATATCCCAAGCAATGCTTTCCAATGAAGCAACGCCCTCCACCGTCTTGGCTGCCCCAGTCCGCTCCAACGCATGGGCGACCACGTGTTGCTCCAACGTGCTTGGAACCGAGAGGATCGGCAACCCGATGAGCAACGCTGTTGTCGCGGTCGCCACGCCCATAGGCGCGACCCTCTTCGATGACGGTCACAGCTTTACTTAACACCGTCGCAATTCGTGCGACTCAGGCTAAACTTCGGCGCTAATCAGGAATCATTATCCATTTGCGTTACCTCGAGGTTTTAAGGCCATGATTAAGATCACAAAGTACATTGACACTGAAAGCACGGACATAATTGCCATTCCGATGCAGCTCCCAATCAACCACTCCCGGAGAGCCTTTTCGGGACTTATCTTGTAGACTTCTTGCGAATTAAATTTGACATTCATGGCATATAGAATCGTCCCGCGACTTGTCTTAAGCGTAGCTGCCGCCACTGTAATCTTGCTGCCCTTCGGGAGCTTAGCAAGTGCACGGCAGGGTCCATCACCGCCCGAATATCCTGCTCCGCAGAAAAATACTTTTCCATCGACTAGACTTGCACCAACACGACCGCTGGTAAGATATGAAGAAACCCCAGAAATATCTGTCGTTTGACTAAAATCCAATAGACTTGGCGTGAACTCCCTAATTTTCTTTATTTGATAAATGCTCATCACCAAGAAAATAGCCAATCCGATTGAAATTTTGATCAGCAATGAGCTTGTCATAATGCCATCCCTTTCAAGAGCCGTTGCGCGTTGTTCGCAAATTTTACCTTCATATACTTTTTGGCAATCCACATGGCTACCTGTCTGTATTTCGGATAGCGTAGGTCGTTGAAATCGAGTCAGCGTCGAATTGATGTTTTCCACGACTTCCGCCTCCCGAGTCATCGCAAGCTCCTGCTCGGCGAGATCAGCGGTTTGCCGAAAGATCGGCAACGGGGGTGTAACTGGTGGAATATCAAATGCGCCACCCACGAAGATAGTCGGAATGCGCAATACGAAGTATGGGGGCCTCGTTCGACTCAAAGCGAGACTGATGACTTCGCACTAGATCATCCTTTGCTTGCCGCATTGCTTCCTCCTTCCTTAGCCAGTCTGACATGCTGACGTGCTTCTCACTTGCGATGGTGATGTTCTGCCTGCCCGCATCGTTACACCAGCTATGGCGACCAGCAGCGTCCAGCACCGGCATCAGGAAAATCCATTCCGCTGCAGCGCGAACTCGATGGAGTGGTTGCTAAGGCATGCATACCAGTAACGCCATCGGCACGAGGCCATGGGTGCTTCTGGTGCAGGGTCAACGCAATCGGCAAGGCGCTCGGGCGGGAAAAGACGTGTCCTGTGGAGGACGGCAGAAGATCACCATGACAACTCCTTGTATCCGTGTGAATGCAGTCTCGATTTTTGGCCGTACGACTTCTTCTTCGTCGCGCAGGGCTACGTTGCAGCCCGTTTAGCGCCACAGTCGATGATTAACGCCTTTAGGAGTCGGTGAGAGGCGCGACGCGGCATCACGTTGGCAAGAGAGCCGCTCTTTCCGAGATCTAACATCCGTTCATCCCCCACTCCCCCGCGGCAAGCATACCCTTCATGGACGTACAGCCCGCATGGAGTCTACTCATCCCTAGATGGTGAAAGTCAATATGCAAGATTGCGACACACGAATGTGATCGAATAAGCGTTACTACTCAGCAGCGGTGCGCGAGAGAGCTGGCCCCAGAAAATTGAGCAGTGCGCAGGTGGATTTCCTGCTCAATGACGCAATGATAATCGCCGTAGAAGGAGCGGATCGATGGCAAGACGACCGCGTGCCGACACCGGATAAACCGGCCCTCGATCGGGCGACCCTGGCGCGGGAAGCTTGGCTGGCCGCCGCCGGCATCACCGACGGGGCGATTTTTCGACGGCTATGGAAGAGCGCATTGGCCCTGCCCTGTCGCCTGCTGCGGTTGGCGAAATTGTGCAGCGACGAGCGCAGCTGGCCGGTTGGAGGGAGACTTTGGCCTTCCATACACCAGTGGGCCGCGGCGTAGTCACGACCTGCCTGCGAGCAACTCATCCAGCTGCGCGAACTGTTCGGGCAGGGCTTCCGCCGAACCGGCGAGGGCTTCGTCGAGGGCCGCTTTTGTGGGATAGAGTTCGTGCAGGGTGACCAGCGTCTTGCCGACATTTTCTTCGAACGTCACCGTAGTCACGGCGCCCTGGTCGCTTTCTTCGTTCGTCCATACGAGGCGCTTGTGCGGCGTTACTTCTTTGTACGTGCCGAAGAACGTCATCGGTTGATCGAAGGCCGGATGGCGGAACACGAGGCGATACGTGCCCCCGGTGCGAATATCCATGTCGCACGAGAGCATCGACATGCCCGCCGACTTCGGAACCCACCACTGCTTGAACAATTCGGGTTTGCTCCACGCTTCGAAGACGATGTATGCGGGGGCATTGAACGTTCGCGTCACGACGAGTTCGCAGTCGGACTTGCGTTCCACGGAAGTGTGCATGGCGGCGGAACTACCTTCTTTTTGATTGGGCATCTGCCTTCTCCTTACGTTTCAAGTGTTCGACAAGCTCGTCCAGCGCGTCGAAGCGTGCGCTCCACAGTTGACGGTGCCGCTCGATCCAAGCGGCCTCTTCTTCAAGCCGGCGCAGTCCGAGCTTGCAGGTTCGTACGCGCCCCACCTTTTCCGTGGTCACGAGCCCCGCCTGCTCCAAGATGCTGACGTGCTTCTTCATGCCCGTGAGGGACATGTGAAACCTTTGGGCAAGGTCGGTAATTGAGGCGTCTGTACCCCCGAGCTGCTCCAACACGCCCCGTCGGGTGACGTCGGAGAGCGCGGCGAACGTTGCGTCGAGGCGGGCCTGATAGTGAACCATATGGTTCACTGTAAAACGTGCATGAGTGATTTGCAAGGGGGTGACTCCACGGGCGCAAATTGCACGTAGCCCCTCTCTCGCTCCGAACCCCAACTGCGCATGCCAAGCGTGGGCAAAGCTTCGACCGGCGGCTTTGTGGCAGCCAGATCAAGACGTCGGATGACACTTCAGGATCGAAAGTGGACGCTCGCCCTATCGTCTCCTATCGCCGTCGTCGGACCTGGGAAACGAAATCGCAGTTACTTCGAAGTGTTGTCAGCTTTTCCCGATGTACTTCTGGAGCCAGCTCACTTCCGATGGGGCTGCCCACAGGGAACTACCGGGCAAATGCGCGAACCGCTTCGCAAAGGTCGACTGACCCCGACCGGTTGGGCAAGTCATTGTCCAGAAGTAGATAGCAAACATATCCGTCGTCCATATGTGCAAGCGGGCTTGAATCTGCACGCGAAGCAGCCCCGGTGGCGCAAGGTGGCAGCGACGTGTGCTCACCGGACCTGATCAGCTGTGGAGCATGGATTTTGTCTCCGAAGTGTCCACCACGACCTGGTTGCGGCCATTCTCCTTAGCCTGATAAAGCGCGGCGTCGGCGTCTATCAGCAACAGGCGCAGCATGTAGCTCGAGTTGGCGGCGCAGGCGAGCCCCAAGCTAGCGGACACCACGACGGTGACCTGGGAATCCAGCGTCACTGGCGTAGTGGCCAAGGCATTGCGGATGCGATTTGCCACCTCCAATCCCTGGTCGCGCGAACAGCCCGGTATCAGGATACCGAACTCCTCACCACCCAAGCGGCCAAGCAGGTCATTGGGGCGCAGTTCGCGGCCAACGATCATCGCGGCAGAACGTAATACCTGATCGCCAGCGGCATGCCCGTGCGTGTCATTAACCCGTTTGAAATGATCCAGGTCCAGCACCACCAGGCAGGCATCGACCCTTGCCTTGTGCAGCTGCCGTAGCGTTCGCCTCGCTTCGACGAAAAAGTGTTCGCGGTTGTACGCCCGGGTCAGACCGTCGTGTCGCGCCATCCAGCGGAAGCGCCGCCAGGAATGCCACAGCCACAGCATTGCCAGAACGAAGAAGGCGATTACCGCCAGCAGTAGCGCGTTGAACAACCGGCTGCTTTTCTGCGCCTGGCTCGCCAGGTCCTGGCGAAGCTGGAGGATTTTGTTCTCTTTACCCAGAGCCTCCGCCTTCATCTTCTCGGACAAGACCTGTTGCCTGACTGTCTGGTAGGCCAGGCCAATGGCCTTGGCATTGTCCATGGCGGCGGTTTCCTGGGCTGCGTACTTTTCGTAATAGGCCAACGCGGCGGCGTCATGGCCCTGTTTCTTTTCCGCCTGATAGAGAACCTCATAGGCGGCCTGCAGTGTCCACAACGGACTGTCCGGGCCTGTGATGGCAATGCTGTCCAGGGCAAACTTTCGTGCTCTGGGTGCGTCGCCCAGGCTCAGATAGGCCCGGGCCAGGGTGACTGGCAGCGAGGCAAGATAAGGCGTGTACTCGGTGCCCTGAATCTCGGAGGCGATGCTGTGCAACAAGGCGATTGCCCGATCAGCATGGCCTTCGTCGACCATTTCGTAGGCCAGATCCAGACGCAGCGCATCGGCTTGAAGGGACTGCCCCGCTGCAAGGCATCCATCTATCGCGGCCTGAAACGCGGGACTGGTCGAGGTCAATTTGCCCGCATAGAGCATGGACTGCGTTTCGAGCGCGCTGCCGTAACACTGGCCTTTGGCCGAAGGGAGTAATGCCTTCATCTGACGGGCATAATCCAACGCCAGATCGTGTTGCCCCACGGCGTTCTGATCCAACAACAGGATGACCTCCTGCATGCCTTCCAGGCGCGCCTGCGGGTCATCGACCTTGGGGAGCTCCGCCATCAAGGTATTGGCTAACGCATAAGCGCTCACGTAGTCGCGATTGAGGAACTTGTCCCGGATCAACGCCGCCATGGCACGGACGGAAAAGGGCAAGTCGCCCGAGTGATTGATGATGGCGTACAGGATGGGCTCGGCCTTGGCGTAGTCACCCTTGTCTGCAAGCAACTGCGCATCGAGCAATCGAAAATGCCAGCGCTGAACGGAAGTCAGCTGATCCTCGTGCTGCTGCAGTTGCGCCAAAATGCCACGGAAACGGGGAATATCATTCGACCACGCATTATCAGCTTGCGTCAGCCATGCCTCGACTGGCGAGTTAGCGATCGACCTGGTGCTCGACCTTGCATCCATGCACAGCAGGAGAGCCGCCATGACGGCGGCTACTGCCAGGCAAAGCGGTACACCACGCGCCATCGAAAGCTAACCGGTTATGGACTGCGATCCGGAGGCAAAGGCGTTTCATCCGCTTCGTCATCATCACGCTGTGGCACGTTTTCTGGATCGTCCTCGCAGGGATCGCACCCTCCATGACCGGGGTTGTTGGGGGGCTGCATTGGGTGGTGCTTGGGGCCGAGCTCCTGCGTGAGACGACTCTTGTCGCCGGAAGCCGCCGCCACTTTCAGGCCTTCGCTGGCATTCAATTCGCCGAGCACCTGTGCCAGGTCTTCCCGGGAAGCGTGACGCAACGATGCATCCTGCCCGATGCGTTCCAGCAGCTCGATCGTCTTGGACATGTTTACCCCTGCTTCTGTTGTGGATGAATCACTCACCCTGCTGGACGCAATGAAACGCATCTCCAGGGTGAGAACGCTGCATGCGAGTGGGCGCACAGCTCCGAATCATCACAACACGGCGCCCCCAAACACCACTGCATACTTTACCACCGATCGGCAAGGCGCATGATGGCCCCCGATGACGCTAGTTCGGCGACGCCATGACCCGATCCAGCGCAGCCAGACGCTTGCGTACCGCATGATTGGCGCGCAGCGGCGATGCCGGCTGCAGCACCACGGTTTCCTCAGCGCTCACGTCCGTCGCCGGCAGGTCTCGCAGGGCCACATGGCGAATGCGCGGCTGCTCGATCGGCAAGGTAGCGCCGCGATAAATGATGACCTCATGGTCCAGCGGGTAATCCCGGCTCAGCACATCCACCAGCACTTGCCGGTACTCGGGGCCGGTGGAAAAACGTGTCATCGAGCGGTCGCCGACCAGGCCCACCTGCCACAGCACCAGGCAGGCACAGGGATTGATCGGCGTCTCGTAGAACAGCAACTGGCCGGCCTCGTAATGCTGGCAGCCAAGGCGGCCGGGATCGATGCCGAGGTCCGCATACAGGCAGTCCTCGGCCGAGATGCCTGGCTCCATGTGAGCCTGGAAACCTTCCGCACGGGCCACTTTGATCACTTCATGCGGCGACCAGGCGAAGATGCCGGGATGGCCGTAAAACACGGCACAGACCCGTTTGCCGGCCCGCACCTCGGCCATCATCACCTCGACCCATTCGCGATAGGTCACGGCGCGCGACTTGTTTTTGCCATCACCATAATACGGCTGCAAGCTGCGCACGTCCGGGTGCAGGTGTTCCAGCCACACCTCCACAATGGCGTCGGAAAGCGCCGCGAACACCACGTCGGCCTGTTGGATATGGCTGCGCGCCAACGGCGAGAGATGCGAACCCAGCGTCATACCCAACCCCACACAGGCGATGCTACCGCGCGGTTCCGAGTCTGCGGGCGTGGTCAGCGATACAGATGTCATAGCAGATACCCAAGAAGTTAATGTGGAATAGCGCCCGCGGCCGTGTACCGATATTCCGTTTCAGCGCTGGCGAACGGCGAATATACAGTTTCACCGACCCGCATCGCTGCTGCCTGGGTTTTCCACCGCACTTCACATCCCGTGGCAACCGAATCACCGCCCTTGCGTAGCATTCTCTTCAGACTGCAAACGTCGCAAGGCGCAAGGCGAACCATGCTCGCCTTCTGCCGATTATGGGTGCGCCTTCAATGCCCCGCGCTGCGGCAATGAGCGGCAACAGGAGTCGCTTTCGCTATGCTCGCCATGCCGGAGATGGGCACGCTCACCACCTTCGATAACGCCATAAACACCGTGAGTGGGCGCTTGCTTGGCATCTGCCAATAGGGCAATGGCACGCGCTTGAGCATGACTTACGGCTATTGAATTTTTCATGCGAGGTTCTTGTTGCCCTTCCCGATGCGTCAGCTCGCGCGCGAAGGCTCCAGCCCTAGCATCGTAATTCCCGCGAAGCCACCCGGCTCTGCCAGCGCGAACCGAGCCGAGTCTCCGCGCCTTTCCTGTTCCCGCCAAGGACCGACGAAAAGCCCGTTCATAGATAGTTGACGGTGCAGAAAAAAGATACAGGCGACCCCATGAGCGAAAAGGCTGAAAGTATGAAGTTTGGCAATAAGCGGCAGCCGCTCCTGCTCTGTTAGCAGACGCTTCATCTCAATCTTCGAACGCAAATAATCTCCAAAAAGTAATCGGCAATGGATGTGTCGTTTTTTAATAAGTGAGGCAGCCATTATTTACCCACTGCCGCCATTCCTCGATGTTGGCAATGGCTTAATCAGCGCGCCAAATTGCGCGGCAACTCATCCACGAAGTGCTCACGCATCAAGCGCCTGTGCGTTCACATCAAATTCCAATCTAACTGTTATTTGTGACGCCCGTCACGATATTTGTGTCGCTTGCCGGTGCGCGTTGAACAGACGCACCTCTGGCCGCGCGGCGCGCGTGTGGTGGCTTTCTCTCTAATTTTTTTATTTCACTCGGCATTGACGTGGTGATGTCGCTGTGCGCGCGTCTGTGCGCCACAAGAATCTATGGCAGGGGAAGACGATGAATCGCGTTTACAAGCTTGTATGGAATCGCTCGATCGCTGCTATGCAAGTGACTTCGGAATTGACCCGTGCGCAAGGCAGCGACCGCAATGGAAGCTCGTGCGCACCACGACGCAAAGCGCTCGCTTTGGCCATGGCCTGGCTGGCACTCGCGTATGTAGACGCCCCTGCATGGAGCCAGACCGCTGCGGCTGGCGCTAACCCGGTGACGCTGGGAGGCGACAGCAACGATTCGATCAATGCGGGATTGCTATACGGACCCGCCATCAAAACCGGCAACAGCATCTGGACGTTGACCGGCACCGGCAACACTGGTGTCGACTGGACCATTGAGCAGGGTGAACTGGTCGGCAACACCGCCACCTTCACCGGCAACCTGACGTTTTCCAACAATGGCCAGGGAACGTCGCCCACCTTGGACTTCTACCAGAGCGCCAACGGCAGCTTCAATGGCGCGATCGCAGGTTCGGGTGAACTGATCAAGGACGGCACAGGCACGCTCGCCCTTTCCGGTGACCTGTCCGCCTTCAGCGGGGCGTTAGTAATCAGTAACGGTGGTGTGGCGCTGGTCAACGACGGCAATCTGCAAGGCACGGAAGTCTCCGGCAATCGCATGCAGTTCGATATCAGCAACGTTAGCGCTGCCACCGCAGTCATCGCCGGCATTACCGGTGCCGGCAACGTGCTGCTCGGCACGCGCACACTGGTGATCGACAATGCCGACGACTGGTTCAGCGGCACCATCAGCGGCAGCGGCGGGTTGACGCTTAACGGCGGCAGGCAAACGCTGGCGGGGAACGATGACTATTCGGGCACCACCCTGATCAACAATGGCACCTTGGCGCTCAAAGGCGACAGCGAACTCAGCGATTCGCGCATCCAGATCGACGGCGGTTCGCTGGATTCCACGGGCAAGTCCGCCAACAGCATGCTGGATATCCAGAGCCTAGGCGGCCTTGGTGGCTCCCTATGCATAAGCAGCGCGGGGGTCGTGATCACCCAAGCCAACGATACCTACAGCGGCGTGGTCATGGGCGATGGGCCGGTCCTTATTGCGGGCGGCCGCGAAGTGCTGGACGGCATCAACACCTATACGGGACCGACGACGGTCGCCGCCGGCGCAACGTTGATCATCGGCGACAGCACGCACGCCACGGCATCCATCAGCAGCGACGTGAGCGTCAATGGCGGCACACTCGGTGGTTCCGGCACGATCCAGGGCTCTGCCATCCTTTCCAACAACGCCACGCTTGCACCCGGCGACGTGGGTCACGTGGGCACGCTCACTGTTGCCGGCAATCTCACCATCAATGACGGCTCGCAACTGGATTTCGATTTCGGTTCGCCAGGATCCAACTTCCATACGCCCGGCCAGAGCGATCACGTGGTGGTGAATGGCAATCTGTCGATCGGTGACGCCACGCTCAACATCACCCATCTCGGCAGCATGGGGCCGGGCTTGTATAACCTGTTCGATTGGGCCGGTTCGCTCTCCCTCAATGACAGCGACTTTGCGCTGCCCACCGGCATGACGCTGCAAGTTCTGACCAGCGACAGACAGATCAACCTGATCGATACCCAGGGCATGACGCTCAACGAGTGGGATGCCAACGTCCAGGCTGCGCCCGGTGTGATGGGCGGTGGCAGCGGCACATGGAGCGCCAGTTCGGCGACCTGGTCCGACCTCGAGGGCCGCTACGTGAGTGCGATGGCGCCGCAACCGGGCTTCGCGATTTTCGGCGGAGCGCCAGGCAAGGTCACGGTGGACGACAGCCATGGCACGGTCGGCGTCACCGGCATGCAATTCGTCAGCGATGGTTATCACCTTGCCGGCGATGCGATCGCCCTGATCAGCGGGGACGGCACCGCACCGGTCATTCGCGTCAGCAGCGGCGCCACCACCATCATCGACAACGTACTTGAAGGTTCCAGTGGCCTGGACAAGACGGACGGTGGCACGCTCGTGCTGACCGGTACAAACACTTACCAGGGCGCCACTACCTTGAGCGGCGGCTATCTGTCGGTGTCGTCGGATGCGAACCTGGGCCAGGGCAGCAATGCGCTGGATTTCGAAGGCGGCACGCTGCAAATCACCGGAACGGGTTTTCTGCAGACTTCGCGCAACATCGTATGGGGCAGTACCGGTGGCGGATTCGATATCGCGGATGCGGGCAACACTTTTACTGTCGCGCAATCGCTTACTGGCAGCGGCGGACTACTGAAGAGCGGCGCTGGCGCACTGATGCTCGCCGGCAGCAACAGCTACAGCGGCGGCACTATCGTCAGTGGCGGCACGCTGCTGGGCAATGCGGCAAGCCTGCAAGGCAATATCACCAACAATGCCAAGGTGGTGTTCGCGCAACAGACGGACGGCATCTATGCCGGCGTGATGTCCGGCGACGGCGCGCTGGTCAAGACCGGCAGCGGCACGCTCACCCTCGATGCTGCCAACACCTATTCCGGAGGCACCACTGTCAGCACGGGCACGCTGGAAATCGGCGACAGCGACCACGCATCCAGCGCATCGATCGAAGGCGCGGTGGACGTGCAAAGCGGCGGCGTATTGCGCGGCCATGGCACGGTCGTCGGCGACGTGTCCAATGACGGCATAGTGTGGCCGGGGGGTTCGGCAGGGCCGTTCACCATCCAGGGCAACTACACGCAGAACGCCGACGGTGCGTTGCAGATCGACGTAACACCAAGACAGGCATCCACGCTGATCGTCAGTGGCAAGGCCAGCCTGGCGGGTACGCTCAACCTGGTCTTTGCGCCAGGCACCTACGGCACCACCATGTTTCCACTGGTGCAGGCGGGCACCTTGAGCGGCACATTCGCCACCGTCAACGGCACCATTCCGACTTCGGTGACGTCACAGGTCAGCTATACCGGCACGGAGGCGCAACTGGTGCTGACAGATCCGCCGGCCAATGCCACGGTGTCGCCACTGGACGGCAGCCTGTACGGCAACCTGATGCGAAGCGTGAATGTGGCCGGTGCGCAGGATCTCGCTTCTGTGCTCGATGTGTCCTTGCCGCAGCACGCCCCATGCGGCGCCGACCATGCGCCATCCATGCAAAACGTCAGTTCGTCCACCTGCGGTTCCGGGGTGTGGGCGCAGTACACCGGGTCCAATCTTTCGCTGGACGGCGCCGACGGCTTGAACAGCTCCGCGTTCGGTTTGCTGGGCGGCGCCGATTATGGCTTCGACGATACGATGCACGCGGGCGTGCAGGCGGGTGTCGGCCAGATCGACGGCAACGACAAGTCCGGCGGCAACGGCCGGGCCGGGAATGTACACGGCGGCCTGTATGGTTATGCCGATGCAGGTCCGGCAGTGCTGTCGGCCGTGGTTGACTACATGCACAGCGACTATCACTTCAACCGTGCCAGCGGCATCGGCGCCGCGACGGCCGCGACCCAGGGCAATATGTTGTCCGGCGCACTGCAGGCCGCATGGCCGCTGCAGCTTGCACAGTGGCAGCTCGCGCCGAAGATCGGTGCACTTTATCAACGTCAAGTGATGAATGGCTTCAGCGAGACGCTGGCCAGCGACAATCCCGCGGCGCCTGATTTCCCGGTCAACGGCTCGCGCAGCCGCTATATCACGCTGCAACCGTATGCTGCCTTCGGCTTTGTCCGCAGTTTCATGGCGCAAGGCGTGACATACGTGCCGCAGTTCAGCGTCGGCTACCGCTACGACACCCGCCATGCGGCAATGCCGGTGGTGCAAGTCACCGCGCAGGATGGCACCGTGTTTGCGTTACCGGGCGCTGCACAGAACCGGGGCATGGCTACGGCGAGCGCACGCATTACGGCCAAGGCTGGCGCAACGTGGAACCTGTATATGGATTACCAGGGATTGTTTGCCGGCCGGTTGCACGACAATGCGTTGAGCCTTGGGTTTGCCAAGCGGTTTTAATACCTGTGCCATAGCGGGCTGGTGGATGGTGATGCGATATCCAATCATCGCCTTCGCACAGCCACCTGCCCCGTATGTCTAATAACAGGCGGAATACGGGCAGAGCGGCCGTCCGTTGACCGATGCGTAGCGTGCCAGCCACGGCTTGTCGACGGCAACAGGCTGACCGCCTGGTGTCTGTCGGCACCAACATTCGCTTAGCCGCAGCCTGGCACGACGCTCGTCGAAACCTGCCCGTCTGAACACGATCCAGCCATCTCAAAACCTGGCACCGCAACCAACTTGGGAAACGGCCGATTCAGCACGCGCCAGCTGCGCTGCAAGATAAGATGCGGTGCGGCTGCCAGATGCACGCGCCACCGTCTGCGGAAGACCGGTTGCGACAAGTCGACCACCGGCCGCACCCGCACCAGGACCTATGTCAATGACCCAGTCGGCCTGCGCCACCATGCGCATGTCGTGTTCGATCATCACCACCGTGTTGCCCATGTCGACCAGGCGCTGCAGCTGCACCATCAGTTGGTCGGCATCCGCCGCGTGCAGTCCCGTGGTCGGCTCGTCAAGTACGTAAAGGGTGCGTCCACGCTGGCTGCGTTGCAGCTCGGTGGCCAGCTTGATGCGCTGGGCTTCGCCGCCGGACAGTTCCGTGGCGGGTTGACCGAGGCGCAGGTAGCCCAGCCCGATCTCGCGCAGCCATTGCAAAGGGCGCGAAACCGCCATCTCCTCCGAGAAGAAGTCGCAGGCCTCTTCCACCGTCATTTGCAGCACTTGGGCGATGTTGCGTCCCTTCCAGAGAACCTTGAGCGTGGCCTCGTTGTAGCGAGCGCCATGACAGGTCGGGCATGGTGCGTAAACGCTTGGCATGAACAGCAGCTCCACGCTTACGAAGCCTTCACCCTCGCAGGTCTCACAGCGCCCCTTGGCTACGTTGAATGAAAAGCGACCCGCGCCATAACCGCGACGACGAGCGACTGGCGTGGCGGCGAACAACTTTCGGACGTGGTCGAACAGCCCCGTGTACGTAGCCAGATTGGACCGTGGCGTGCGGCCAATCGGCTTTTGGTCAACGTGCACCAGGCGCTGGACCGCATCCACATCACCGGCCAAGTGCCCACCCGTGGTCTCGATCACGGCAGGCCCCTCGGATGCAACCTCGCTGTCGTCCTCGGGCTCATGTCCCAGGTGCAGCAGCATCAATTCGGGTAACGCCTGCGCAATGAGACTGGATTTGCCCGAACCCGAGATCCCGGTGACTGCCGTGAGTACGCCCAGCGGGATACGCGCGTCCACGCCCTGCAAATTGTGGCGGCGGATCTCTTTCAGTACCAGCCAGCCCGATGGCTCGCGTCCGCGACTGGGCTGTGCCGGGACCTCGTCGAACAGGTAACGCGCGGTGTGGGATTCGGCGATCTCGCGCAAGCCCGCCGGTGCTCCGCTGTACAGTATCCGCCCACCACGTTCGCCTGCGTCGGGGCCGACGTCCACGAGCCATTGCGCCCGCCGCATCAGTTCCAGGTCGTGCTCCACGACGAACACCGAATTGCCGGCACCGCGCAACGTATCGAGCGCGTCGTACAGGGCCTGGCTGTCGGCGGGATGCAGGCCAGCCGATGGCTCATCGAGCACGTACACCACCCCGAACAGCATCGCGCTCAGCTGCGTAGCCAGCCGCAATCGCTGCAGCTCACCCGACGATAACGTCGGGGTGGCACGCTCCAGCGTGAGATAGCCCAATCCCAAATGCTGCAACGTGCGCAGGCGCGCCACCACACCTTCAGCCAGGCGTTGCGCCGCCAGACGCTTCTCCTCCGATAGCGCCGACGTGCGGCGCACGTCCGGAGCTGCCGCATGCGTAGCACGGCCGGACGCCGCACGCTCGGCACGGTCGCGCCGCGTGACCCCGCCATTGATGCCCATTCCAGCGACATGCGCGCTGAAGTCTCCCTTTGCGATAGGCTCGAGTAACGCCGACACCTGGTCCAGGGGCATCTGCGAAAGATCGCCGATGTCCAAGCCCGCGAACCTCACCGACAACGCCTCAGGCTTGAGTCGCTTGCCGTGGCATGCCGGGCATAATTTTCCCTGCATGAAACGCGACACGCGCTTTTTCATCAAGAGACTCTGGGTATGGGCGAACGTGTGCAGCACATAACGCCGCGCGCCAGTGAACGTGCCCATGTAGCTTGGCTCCATTTTTCGCCTGCGCGCCGCGCGCACTTCCGCGGAAGTGAAACCGGCATAGACCGGCACCGTGGGCGTTTCTTCCGTGAACAGAATCCAATCGCGGTCTTTCTTCGGCAAATCCTTCCACGGTCGATCAATGTCATAGCCCAGCGTGACCAGGATGTCGCGCAGGTTTTGCCCATGCCAGGCCGGCGGCCACGCGGCAATGGCCCTTTCGCGGAGGCTCAGGGACGGGTCCGGCACCATGGTCGCCTCGGTCACGTCGTACACGTAACCCAAGCCATGGCAGGCCGGGCACGCGCCTTGAGGCGTGTTGGGCGAGAAGTCCTCGGCATACAGCATCGGCTGCTGCGCGGGATAGGTTCCGGCGCGCGAATACATCAACCGCACCAGGCTGGACAACGTGGTCACGCTACCCACCGATGAACGCGCATTGCTTGCACCGCGCTGTTGCTGCAGCGCCACTGCCGGCGGCAGGCCATCGATCGCGTCAACATCCGGCACGCCCATTTGATCGATCAGGCGCCGCGCATAGGGCGCGACCGACTCGAAATAGCGCCTTTGCGCCTCGGCATAGATCGTGCCGAATGCGAGTGACGACTTCCCGGAACCGGATACACCGGAAAACACCACGAGCGCATCGCGCGGAATGGAAACATCCACGTCCTTGAGATTGTGCTCGCGCGCTCCGCGCACTTGGACAAAGCCGCTTCCGATCGCGTGATGGCCGAGCGAATGGGCGGGAGCGGGTCCACTGGGCTTGGTGTGCGACATAAGGGCGCCCCGAGATTTGTTGGTCAAGACCTTGCGCCAGCGGCGTCATCGCAAGCTCGGCGCCTGGTTGCTGCAGTTGGTGAAACCGCATCATCTTGCCGCGTCGAACGTCAAAGAATGCGCAACTCGGCACGCATCCCGCCAGCGGAGTCCACCGTGCCGGCCATCTGTCCGCCTGGTTCGAAACCGCCCTCCCCGCCCTTGATAATCCTGTCCAGTTGGGAAAGAACCCTGATTCAGGCATGCAGACGTTTTGAATCGATTGCTTTTGTGGGCACTATTTTAAAAGCCGCCTCACGCCTCCCCGTGGATCCGCGCGAAAATCAGCCCGCAGTAATCGTTCCGGATGTCCATTTTGTCCAGCACGTAGTAAACAGATTTACGCTGGTCGGCCTCCAGCTCACTGAATGCTTTTGGATAGGCGGCGTGCATGGATATGAGGTGTTGCCGGAGGCTGTCGCCCAGCATGAGCATGCCGTTTTCCTTTGGATCAAGGCCGGGAGCGTCCTCCGGCTCCACTAGATGCAAAGCAGCTTTATAGACGGCCTTGTAGTCATATAACTCCCAGAATGCTTCCAGATAGATGGCAGCGTCTCGTTCCGGTGCCGCGCCAATGCCAGTCCATGCAGTGAAGTTGCTTTCCAGGTAGCGGATCTTGGCGCGATTGCGGGCTTCGGCATTGCCGTCGGCCAAGCCGCCCTTGATCTCCGATAACGGCACGACATTTCGAAAAGCCAGATACGCCCGGACCAATCGCTGCAATGTCGATACCGCAGCCAGGTCCGTAATGGTGCCTTTGGCTACCGTGGTCGCCTTCACCAGTTCCGCGGCGGCTTGGTTGAACCAGGGATTCTGCTTCTCGGTAAGCAGTTTCACTCTTTGCATGCCGGGCAGATTTTGGGCCGCCTCGCACAGCTTCAGGACTCCGGCCAACGCTGCGCCGAACGGCTTTTGGTCGACGGCATTACGCACCGCATCGACATAAACGACCCAGGCCGTGGCATGGCTGCCTTGGGCAGATCCCAACGCGGTCGGCGCCCTGCCACCTATATCCAGGCTGGATACCAGGCCAGTGTCCGAGAGGGTTATCTGTACCGAAAACATCCCCTGCTCCGCCGCACCCGCCGTCAAGACACGATCCTTGTTTTCTTCGGTGGCCTTTTCTCCGGCAGCTTCATAGTGGCGGCTTATCTTGGTGTAGATAAGATCTTGCAGCAGGCCGCGAAAGCCGAGGGAGCGCAGATAGTCGCGGATGGATGGCTCGCCATCCATCTCTACGTGGCGAAATGCCGTTTCGTAGGTGTTTTCCAATGTCCACAAATGTTGTGTGATCACGTCGGCGATGCGTTGGGCAGCACCGCCATCGGCGCCGCCATCGACCGTACCAGGAGCCGTATCGGGGCTTGTGTTCAAGTCGTGGAATGCGGCGATCACGCCGGTATCCAGCAGCGCCCACATCGCCTTGCGGGCCTTCTCGGCTTCGCCGGCTTTTAGGCGCAGACCGCCTTTATCGGCAGGATCATCCTCCCATCCATCGACCAGATGGTTGATCGGCCGCAACACATCCAGGACCGCCGGCTCGCCGTGTCCGGTTGCCCGCCCGATATCTACCTGCGACAACGGAATGGCATTGCGATAAGCCAGGAACCCCTTGGCCAGGCGCTGAACGAACTCGACCCGATGCGCTTCGGACACTGAAGACAGATCAATAGCCACAAGTTCATCCATAGTGCGCTTGGCCGTCTGATACGTGGTCAAAGGCCTGCCGGACAGATGGGCGACCCGTGCGACGCCTGGCAGATTCTGGGCATCTGTATACAGGTGGTGGATGGCGATCGCCGCTTCGGATACCGGCCGGCCCAGCACGGCATTGCGCAGCTGATCGGTGTAGACCGCCCATGCGGTGGTATGGCTTTTTTCGTCCGGCTTGAACAATCCATCCGGACGATCGGCTATATGCACCTTGGCGATGCGCAGCTCCTTATGGGAAGTCTGGGCAGCATCCGCACCCGTGGACGGGTCTTCAATGTCGAATTCATCGAGAAGCACCTGTACCGCGAAATTCCCCTGGACCACCTTGCATGCAACCACCTGCGCAGGCGCGGAGACGGATGCCGTCCGGGCCTGGAGGAAACCGTGCCTGCCCGCGCTTAGCGCGCGGGCGCCCATCACGTCGGCTTCGTGTTCAAGTGTCGCTTCATCGTTGACATCCACGCCCGCTTTCAGCTGCATGGTCGGGCGGACACGTCCTTGCCGTTGCTGCACGACGTGCCAGGCTTCATGCGGAAGGTGCTGTTCTTGCCCTGGCCCAAGGTGGATATCGTTGCCTTGCGCGTAGGCAAGTGCATTCAATTGCGCCGGCCTGGAAGAATTGCGATGCACGGCGACTTCGCTCATATCCATGCCGGAAAGTGCTTCGACGCCCGCGCGCAGTGCCGGCGGAAGTCCATTCGAGCCGGTTGCCTGCGGTTCTTTACGCAGTTGCGCGAGCCTTTCCCGCTGGGCCACCTGCCTGGCACCGCTATCGATTCGCTTTTGCAACGGGTGCTCGATCAGAACGGAAACGTCATCCGCAGCTTTAGCTGCCGCACTTTGTGCTGGAGCAAACTCTTTCACAGGACAAGCCCGCCCTGACTACATGTCGAGGTTGGCGTCATCGCGCTTGGACGAGGACGCACCTGGGCGGGATACGGGGACACTGGGCATCTGGCTGAGCAACGCATCCAGCTCATCGTCATCGTCATCGGAATGAGATTGGGGCTGTTCAATGGCACGATCCTCATCTGCCTTGCCCATGAGCTCCAGCTCTCTTCTGAAAGACGCCAGCAAATCCTTTTCTTGCGGTTCAGTCGTCCCCGCGCGATCGTCGTAAGCGTCGAACCAGGAATTGATCGCGCGGGGATTGGTCAACTTTATGCCCAGCTCATAGCAGTGTTCCCGGTATTTTTCCACGGCATTCCAGACGCCTTTGTCTTCGTGCAGCGCCACGTGCGTACTCCCCTCCTGGCCAGCCGCACCCTGGTAATTTTCCGGATAGGTCTGGAGCTCTTCCACGGAAGGGAATTTTTGCGATGCCGCCAACATGATGGCTTCGATCATCCTGCAACCCGCATTGGCCATGATCGCCCAATTCTCGCGATCATAGAAATTGGCCGTATTGATCAACAGCATGGGCCGTTCCTTGAAGGATGCACGCCCTGCGTCGACCTGGATTTTCATATCCATATAAAGGCCACCCTCGTAATACAGGATGATCATTCGCATGATATCGCTCATGGCGATATACGATTTCTTCCTGTAAAGGACATCGAGAATGGGCAGCCAATGGGCGACCCAGCCGGGCCTGTCCCCGCGCCGTTGCCAGCGCTCCATTTCTTCGACGAATCCCCGTTCGAGGAGGCGTTCGAAACCCTCGGTGCGAACATCCAATGGCTTGGATTTAAGGCCTGGATCAAAACCGCCTGATTCCGATTCGTTACGGTATAGCCAAATCATGTTGACCCATCCAGGCATGTTGTCGCCCTGCCTGGTGGCCAATCCCTTTCCAGCTTCCGGGTTATCTGCGTAGTTGCCTTGCACCCAAATGCTATGCATGGTCTTGGGGATTTCTTCATGACCGTCGATCAGCATTTCTTCCCGCACATAACGGTTGGCGCCCAGCTTCTTGTGATTGAGCGCAATCGCCTTGACCCAAAGATGCTTCTGCTCGCCGGCCCGGTCCCGTTCCCAATTGGCCTCCTGATGCATGCCTCTGCGGGAAAGCCACGCATCATCCATATCGACCAGGAGCAGGTCTCCGGCGCTGACTTCTTCACGCTCGTTCTCTGCCCAGTTGGTGTCGTGGTAAATGTGGCCGTCGCCGGTCATTTCGACCAGATGCGTCAATCCCCCGATACCCTTGTGCTCCCTTCGCACGAGTTGAACTACGCTTTGGCTCTGGACAGGGGCAGAAGATGGCTGAAAAGAGTTTGCGACCTGCATCTGAACAGCCCGATGCCCCATCGCATCGGCTTCTGCTTCCAGGCTCCGGCTATCATTGATGCGCAGGCCGTCCGCATGCATGGTCGGCTGCACACGCCCCTGCTTTTGCTGCACGACATGCCATGCTTCATGTGGCAAGTGCCGGTCTTGTCCTGGCCCAAGATGGATGTCATTGCCGTGCGCATAGGCCAGGGCATTCAATTGCGCCGGCTTGGCGGAATTGCGATGCACGACTACGCCTTCCATATCCATCCCGGATAACTTCTCGATACCCCTGCGCAGGGGTAATGGCAAGCCACTCTCGTTGTTCATGGCCGGGCGCCTTTGCCACCGCGCGAATTTATCTTGCTGCGCCACTTGCCGCGGACCTTCATCAATCTTCTGCTGCATGAGATGCATGCAAGCCGCGGCCGCCGACGGAGCAGACCGATGACAGCTGTTCAGTTCGCGCTTCATCGAAACCGCTTGCTTCATCTTGCCATCCTCATTGAGATGAACCGAGCCGCATCCCGCGGTTTCAATAGAATTGACAACCAGCGCCATTTCCCGCGCCAACGGGGAACATATTTTCCCTGCCTAAATGCCTGCCCCTTGCACCACCCGGCTCGTATTACCCGAGCGAATTTTCATAACCCCGCGCTCTCAAGCCAGCGCGGTGACCTCGCGCATTCCCTCAATTCCAGAAAAGATCGCAACGAAGTGCCAGCTTATGTCTGCGAAACCGCTGCCCTGGGTACGAACGTCGTTAAGACTGAGCGCGGAAAACGAGCCTTTATGCCCGGCGTCCGGCAGACCCAGGTGCATTTCAAGTCCCATCGCCATGGCGGCCAGATAGGCCTGTCCCGTGGCGTCGGGGCGCGCTTCGCGGAAAACGACTCCCAGCGCATTTTCCACAGCCCGCTTGCAGGCAGCGCCGCTGCCATCAAAGGAGAACAGGAGGCGTACCTGAAGCCCCCCCGGCGTCGCATTAGCCATCAGATCACCTTCAATATGTTCACGAGATGTTTCTCCTCCGACGTTCTTGGCAGGCTGGTTACTTTACATAACACATGCGCATCCCTCGCGTATCCGCTGCCCTCCTTCTGGAAGGACAGGAAATGGATGTCGCCGGCATCAATAAATACCATGTCATTCCCGCCTTTTTTGGGGATGACGACCTTGGTGATGGCTCCCGCATAGAAATCACCGACCTTCGGTACGCCGCCGAGTTTTGCAAATTCATATCCGTATTCGGGCGTCAGCAGATCCACCGGGCCTTTGAATTCCGAATCGTCGCGTGGTTCGGCGGTATCGGTCGCTTCGCTCATCGCGCCTTTCTCGAATACGACTTGCACATCGGGCATGGCGACGGCCCGGGGGCCGGAGGTCTTGATGGTCTGGTAGAGGCGGGCAAAATACGGATCCCAATCGTCAAGCGGCGGCACGATCCACACGCCATCTGTCTTCCAGACGGTACGGCTTTCTGCGTATTCGCGCACTTTGCGCACCAGTTCGCCCGACCAGAAGCGTGGCAGGGAAGCGGCAAATCCTGTTAGCCCGGCGTTCGTCAACATGTCGATGGGATAGGGCGTTCCCTGCTCCAGTTGCCGGTCCGCTTTCCGCACGGAAGAGATGAAGAACGAAAACGGGTCGCTCGTATCGTAGCCCTTGATATGTTCTTCCTTGATCGCCTTGTCCATCTGCTTCTGCAGGTCGAGCAGCACTTTGATTACCTTATTATTCGCGTCGCTTCTCGAGATCGGGCCCTCGACAATGCCATCCTTGATCATGTCTTCCGGCAGTTCGACATTCGCATCCACATCGAAACAGGCCACGCCCTTCGACGGCCGCAACGACGCGGGATTCGATTTGTACGCTTCGGCATTGAACTCGGCGAGCGCAGGTCCTGACCTGCTCGGCACGTGTTTACTGGGTGATTTGACCCCACGCGCGAGGCTGCCGCGGTAGGCAAGCTTCGCCCCCGGCAGCTTGCCATGCAATTCCAGCGAGAATTTCTTGAAGATGTCGTCGATCGGCGCTCGCGTTTTGCGGGCTTGCTTTTTCACCCGTTCCAGGTACGCAAAATCCTTCAGCGTCGCTTCGTTGAAACCCGGCAGGCCCACACGATAGCCGATCCGCCGAATGTCACCGTTGCCCTTGCTCAGCGCATTGGTTTTTTTGTTGTAAGCCTTGCCAATGGCCTGGGCCATTTCGGTCCAGTTCCGATTACTGGCGGCTATCAGCCATCCAGCCGCCATGATTTCATTGGCTTCGCCGATCGCCTTTGCAGCGATGTCCCTGATCGTCGTCGCCGATTCCTTGAGCGCCGGGATTTCGGGGCTTCTATCCCTCGCGAGCGTGATACGGGCAAGCGCTTCCTGGTAATTTTGGACTGCTTCGCTGTCAGCCATGCCGCGCAAGGCGAGCGCGTAGTACTCGTCGTTATCCTTGACCTTGATTTCCGCGTCTTTTTTGCTGAGCCGCACAAGGTAATCGCGCGCGACCGAGGGCTCCAGGCTGGCATCCACGGCGATTTCTTTTCCACCCACCTCGAGCCGTTGAACGATAGGACAACCATGTGGGTTGACAGGTACCTTGCGCTGCCGCAACTGCCTTGAGTGGAAGGCGGGAGCGAACAGGCCAGAACCTTGGGCGTAGGCGGGCGCATGGTGTTGCGCAGCTTGTCCAGCGGCCTCCTTGCGCTGCAGCGCCCTGGCGCCCATCACGTCGGCCTCGCGTTCCAGCGCGTGATCGTCATTGATCGGCGTTCCGTCACCGGCCTGCATGGTCGGAGCCACCCTGCCCCTGGCTTGTTGCACCACATGCCAGGCCTCATGCGGCAGGTGCTGGTCTTGTCCGGGTCCAAGATGAATCTCATTTCCCTGTGCATAGGCCAAGGCATTCAACTGGGCGGGCTTGGCCGAATTGCGGTGCACGACAACATCGCCCATATCCATGCCCGATAGCGCCTCGATGCCGGTGCGCAGCGGCAATGGCAAGCCATTGGACCTGGGCTGCGGCGAAGCCTCCTGCAATTGAGTCAGGCGATCCTGTTGGGCGCATTGCCTTGGGCTCCCATCGACCTTTCGTTGCGCCGGATGCAAGGTGCTGCCGCCAGCATTGGACGATGCTGGCTCGGTGTTTACCTTGCCAGGGTCGCCGGGAACGGTTTGCTTCATGATCCGCAGCCTCCAAATCGCCTTATTTGCCTTTGCCTTTCTTCGGCGGCGGCATCTTTCCCTTCGGCTTGGCATCGCCTTTGAGCTGCGCAATATGCGTCGCCTCCCCGGTCTGCCTTGGCGTATTCGCGACTTTCCTTTGCACGGCGCCGATCCCCTCGCCCGGTTCCGCCGCCGGCCCGGATGCTGGCCTGGCTTGTGCCGCCTTATGCATCTTCATGGTCTCTCCACCCTTGGTTTGAGCATGTGATAAGCAACCGTGGCGATCAGCGCCACCAGCAACAATCCCAGCAGGGCATTGCCCTGGCGGACCTGCGCCAGCGCGGGATCGCCGGCCAGCAACAGGGCGCCCACGATCAGAAACGCGATGGCGCCCAGCAGCAAGCCCAACTGGTAAGGCAGGCCGATCTGCCGGATGCGGCAACTGGACTGGTACACCATGAACGCGATCAGCCACACCAGCAGCAGGGCTTCGGCCGCCATGCGCAGCGGCCAGCGGTATTCGCAGGTCCACGCATTCAGTTGTTCCGCCCGTGGCACCCGTTGCAGGAAGCTGCCGCGGATGCGTGCGGCAGTCGTTCGCCCTGCCGGCTGTTCCAGGCTTGGCGCGCTCCAGAAGCCGGCACCGCCAAAGTTATCGGAGGCGTAAGCCAGGTCTTCGGTAAGTTCCGGTTCGGTCAGGGCGCCGGTGGAAACGATCGGGATCACCCGGCGCAGCAATATCCGGCACGCTTCTTCATCGATGTTCTTGTCGCGGTCGATGGTCGACAGCACTTCGCGCATGCTGTGCTCGGTGGGCTGGTCAAGCAGCACGAGATAGCGCAGCGTCAGGTTGGTACTGCTGCGCGCGCGGGCATTCTGGCTGGCAACGCTGCCGCCACGCGGATCGACCGACTCGGCCTGGCGCAAGTATTCGGTCATCGCATTGACTTGCCAGATGCCATTTGCACCGGTCAGGTCCGCATCGCGCAGCACGATATTAAGTACGTATGGACGATTGCGCCGGCGCAGCTCGGCAATCAGCTCCCGGACCTGGCGGTCGAGATAACGCTGGAATGCCGGCCGCAGCGGATCGTTGGCCGCCGGCATCTGGTCCAGGTAAAGCGTCAGTCCGCCGCCATAACGCTCGATGTTGGCAAACCCGGGTACCCAGGCATGGCTGCGCGAGGCGAGATCGGTAAGCGGCGTGTCGATGAAGTTCGCCGCCTGCACCGCCAATCGTTCGGACACACTCTTGATATCGTCATCGGTGGCGTCTTTCAGGAAACCCCAATCGTTGTGGTAAAGCGTGTAATCCAGTGCCGTGCGATGGCGATGCGCGGTGCGGATGAAATCGGTGTCCTGCAAGGTCGTCCATGCCGGCTCGACCAGGTCGCCGCTGTCCTTGAACCATAGCGCGAACACGCTGATGCGCGAGAGCAGGCTGAAATCCAGCGGCAACGGCTTGTCCTGGTTGTGCCAATACGGATAGAAGCCGTAGATCTCGCCGCTGAGCTGGCGCACGCAGCCGCAGCCCTTGCCGGTCCATTCCGGCGCCGGTGGATTGAGCAGCGGGTGGGACTGTCTGGCCTTGTCGATCAGCAGGCTGCGCAGCGCGGGGGTCATCAGCCATTGCGGCACTTGTTGCCATGGCAGCGGATCGTGCGGCACATAGTCATCCTGCGTGGCCAGCTTGGCCCAGTCCGGCGGGCAATCGCTGTCCTTGAATAAAGGCGCCGGTCGTCCTTGCGCATTCGCCGCGGCGACGATCAGGTCTTTCGAGAATTGGCACAAGCGCGTGTCGAGTGCGGCGGCAAATAATTCCTGGCCTGGATATTCCACCCCGATCAGCGGCTGCAACATGCGCTGGAATTGCGCCTGGGCATCGGCTTCGATCGCGGCATCTGCTGGCTGCCTGGCAGCAGCGCCGGATGAATCGTCCTTGGCGAGACCATTCGATGCGTCGTCCTTCGACGCAGCAGGCTTCGACGTGGCATCGCCGGATGAGCCATCATCGGCGGCGTCATCCTGGCCGGCCGCGGCGTCCTTGCCGGTATCGTCCGGATCGTCCGCCGGCGCCATGCCTCCCGCAGAAGCCGCGTTGGCGGACATTTGCTTGAGCGCGGCAAGCACGTCCTTGTCCTTGAATATCGCATCGCTGAGCAGGTAGGTATCCATCGCCGATTGCGGCGAGAACGGCGCGGCCAGCGTGTCGGCCAGCGGCAGCGTGGCCAGCGGCGTGGGCGGCAGCGGTTTCGGCGCGGGTGCCGGCGGCCGTGGTGGTTTTGGCGCAGGCGCCGGCTTTGGCACGGGGGCTGGCGAGGGTTGCCACGGCGCCACGATCGCCAGCTTGTAGGTTTGCTGTGCGATGCAGCCATGTCGATCGCGCACGCCGGCCACGAATACGGCGATCAGCGGCAGCGAACTGGGCGTGCCGGACAGCACGCCACCAGGACTGATCGTGACGCCCGGCGGCAAGCTGCCGGCGTGGTAGGTATATGGCGGCACGCCACCGGTAGCGTGCAAGGTGTACTGGTACGGTTGGCCGACCGTACCGGGCGGCAAGATCACCACGCTGTTGCCAAGCTGCAAGGGTTGCACGTTGGCGCATGACACCGCCTTGGCCGCTCCCGGCATGCAGGCCAGCAGCAACAGCATCACGCCGCACCAACGCGCGGCGGCATCCCGCAAGACAGCGCGTGCGTGCGCGAAAAGCCTCATCCGACCGTCCTCCCTTCCTTGCCCAGCTCCTTGGCCAATGCCGTGCGCAGATGCGCGGCGCCGATCTGCGTGGCGCCGCTACGCGCGGCCTGCAACACCGCGAAGCGCAGCACATTCACGATCGCGCCACCCGACAACACGTGCTGTTCGGCAATCGCTTCCAGGTCGACATCAGGCGCCATGCGCGCGGCCTGCGGCAGCAAGCCGCGCCAGAGCCGCAGGCGCTGTTCGGCATCCGGCATCGGGAAATACACCATCGACTGGAACCGGCGCGAGAATGCTTCGTCGATATTGCCGCGCAGGTTGCTGGCCAGGATCACCACGCCGGGAAAATCTTCCACCCGTTGCAGCAGGTAGGCGATTTCCTGGTTGGCATGGCGATCGTTGCTGCTCTGCACGGCGGCGCGCTTGCCGAACAACGCATCGGCTTCATCGAAGAACAGCACCCAGCGCCGGCTTTGCGCCTGGTCGAACACCCGCGCCAGGTTTTTTTCGGTTTCGCCGATGTATTTGGACACCACCATCGACAGGTCGATGCGATAGACATCCACCCCGGCCGATTGTCCAAGCAGCGTTGCGGTCAGCGTTTTGCCGGTGCCGGGCGGCCCATAGAACAAGCTGCGATAGCCGGGCTTGACGGCACGAGCCAGGCCCCACTCATGCATCAGGTCGGCTCCTTGCCGCATCCAGGTCTGGATCACCATCAGCTCGTCCATGACGTCGGGCGTCAGGACCAGGTCGGACCAATCCAGGTCGGTGGCGATGCGCTTGGCCGGAAACTGAATGTTGTAGTCGGGCTTGTGCCATACGCCGGTTTGCAGGCGTTGCAATATTTCGGCGCCCACATTTAGCGCACCGCTGAGTTGCGGCTCGTTGCCGGCGGCCTCGCAATCGAGGCGCAGGATGTCGCGCGCGTTGAAAGGATGCTGCGCATCGAACAGCTCGAGCAGCGCAATGCGTGCGGCCAGGTTTTCACCGGCGACCAGAAAGGCCGCCGTTTCGCCGGTGGGCAGGAAGCCGCCATGACGTTGTGCCTTCCAACCGCCGAATTCGGTGAAACCGCGATCGAGATTCTGGTTGCGCACAAACAACAGATCGAGCACGCCGGGCCGCAAGTGCGGCGCCAATGCCAATGCCAGCACGGCCCGCTCGGCCGGCGCCAGGCCCAGTTCGCCGACCAGTTCGGCCAGCGCGCTGCCCGATGGCAGCGCGGGCGGCGGTGGCGCTGCATCGAAGCCGGCGGGATGTTGCTGGAAATGCTGCTCCAGGCGCAGATTGAGCACGGCATCCAGCCAGTCGAGTTCCTGGCTCAGGGCCGCGGCATGCAGCGCGTAACGATCGTCAACGCCAATCGACATGGATCGCCCCCGTCATCCACGGCAGCTTGATCGTGCCGTAACTCCACGGCAGCCGGTCCAGCAGCAAGTCAAACGGTCCGGGCTGTACTTTCAGGCGCCAGTGCCCGTCCTCGTAACTATCGTGCTCGACCAGCCGGCCGATCCGGCGCAAGAAGGTCTGGCGCAACCCTGCCGGCGAGGTACTGCCCAGCGCCTTCCAGTGTTCGATCACCGCCGACAGCAGGCTGTCGAGAGTGGGCGCGATCGCATCGAGTGACTTGGCGGGCGGCACCGGTGCATCGATCGGCACGCCGCACAGCAGCTTGTTGAGCACCCACTCATGCTCTTCGGTATCGGTGTGCCCGTCGCTCAGGTAAACCAGGCAGTGCACGGCGCGATGGCGTGCGGCCTCATCCACGAATGCGCCGTCCCGCAACAGGCCGAGCATGCCGAACAGGCGTGGCGCGTAGTTGGCCAGCAGCACGAGCCCGGCGTTGGCGATGTAGATCGCTTCGTTGTCCGGATGATCGTCAGCAGGCGACACGGTGCCGTTGCTGTTGCTGGCAAGACGGATCGTCGGCCGTTCGTCCGCCACGGCCAGCTCGCGGGCGGATGGCGATAGCGCCGGTTGTTCCAGGAGATGGGCGGTGTCTTCCATAGGCGCATCCGCCAAGGCAAGCAGCGCGCTGTTCCATACCTGTTGCCAGGCGACATGGTCCTGCGGCACCCGCGCGGCTTCGCTGAGATAGGCCAGGCTGTAATCGAGCAGATACATTTGCAGGTCCGACAGGCCCAATCCTGCCGCGCGCACGTTCGGATCAGACTGGTGCACGAGTGCGAATTGCCGCAGGGATTCGTGCCAGGCTGCGGTGAGCACTACGTCGCTGGCAGCATCGCCGGATGCGCCCTTGCCATCGGCGTGCCTGCGCGATGTTTGCGAATCGTGCTGGCGCAGGTCTGGCGTTGCGATGAGCAGGCGCGCTTGCACGCCCAGCAACAAACTGCGTCGCAAGCCGGTGGTGGCCCACGCCGGAGAAGCGGTATCCAGCCACGCGCCGAGCCGCGCTGCGCCGCTTTCGCCCAACTGCGCCAGCAAACTGCCGCCTAACGCGGCGAGCAACCGTTGCACGCGCGCCACGCCCAGGGCGCTGCTGCCCTGCCCCCACAGCGCCTGCAAACCGGCCACGCGCCAGGCCTGGCACACCTGCGCCAGCTGGTACGCGCTCAATCGCCCTTGTGCGCGCAGCGGCTCCAGCACTGTGTCGTCAAGGTGCGCCAAGGCATGCGCGAGTTCGCCATGACGCAGCGCCAGCAAATCCTGCAAGCCGTGGCATGGCGATATGTAACTCAATCGCTGCAAGGTGCGATCGGCATGCGGCAGGCGCAGCAGCGCCGGCCACAGGCGCGGTCCGGCCTGCCTGGTCAAACTTGCCAGCCAGTCGGCCATGCCGCCGCTGGCGCGCGGCGGCATCGACCAATGCATGCGGCCGTGTTCGAGGTAGTACAGGAAATGCTCGAGTTCGCGGTCTTCCGTGCGGCTGACGGTGTGTTTGGCCGGGTGGTGCACAGGCAGCGCGGCGTGCCCCTGCCGCCATCGTTGCAGCGCGGTATCCAGTGCCAGCTCCAGCCGCCGCGCCCAGCCATCGGCGTCGGTCCGGGCCGGCACGTTGCCAAGATCGATCTCCAGTTGATCGATGCGCCAGACTTCCTCGCGCGCCGACAGCCGGTCGAACACGGTTTCCAGCACCTGCGCGCCGGGGCCTTGCAGGAAATCGCTCATGTCCTGCTGCGCCAGGCCTGGCTGGCGGTCGCTGCCATGGCAGGTCCACTGCAGAGTTTCGATCACATGGCGGCTCATGCCGTGTTCCCCGCAGCATCGGCGGCGGCGAGGTGCCGCCACAGCAGCCAGCGCAGCAAGCGAGTCCAGTCGTCCAGCCGTCGCGTCGCCGCCGCTTGATCGCCATCGGGTGCAAGTAACGCCGCGCAATGGGCCTGCTTGGCCTCCAGCCATGCCTGGTAGCTGCGCTCGAAGCGCAACATCGCCGCGGCATCCAGCCATAAGGTCTGCAAGCGAAGGTGCGCGGGCGCGTTGAGCGCCAGCGTCTCGTTGGCCACGCGGCGGAATGATGCATCGTGTCCGCGCGCGGTCCATGCCGGGAACACCGCGGTCAAGCGATGCTGGTAGAAATCGTCGGGAATGTCCGGATCGCTGCCGGCAAGCGGACGCAACAATACGTGCTCGAGCACATGCATGCCTTCGCATTCGAGTTGCAGCCGGCAGGCGAATTCGTGCAGGCAGATCGCCGCCGCCTCGGCCGAAACGCGCCGTGAACGCAAACGCAGCCGCCAGCAGGCCTGCTTGTCATCGCCACCGAGCCATACCGATTCGGCATCGATGTGCCGGTAGCGTTCCGCATGCACCGCGCTGCGCAACAGCGCCGGCGACAGCGCACGCAGGTCCAGGGCGGAAAAATGCAGGGCCAGCGTGCGCGCGGCGCTGGCGAGGCCCGGCCCCATGCTGTCGACCACGCGGCGGCGACGCGGGCTCCATAGCGTCGGCGGCTGTGCCGCGGCGGTGAGCTGGTCGCTGGCGGGCGGCGCGGCATGCTCGGCCACGATGCCGATATGGGCCTCGCGCATGGGAGCCATCAGCAATCGGCTGTGGTGATACTTGAAGGCCAGCAGCAAGCTCACCCGCTGTTGCAAGGCCGGACTGTTGCCGCGCCGGCCGAGGGAGCGGCGGCTATAGTCGATCGCGCCGTAACGATCGCGCGTCAGCTTGGCAATGCGCCCAAGCATCAGCCGCTTCTGTTCGAACAAGTGCAGCGTCCACGCCTCCGCGCCGAAATACCAGCCGAATGGGCGGATGCTGCCTTGCCAGCAGCCCTCGCCGTGCAGGGCCAGCAGATGGTCGAGCACGCGGCCCCGCCGCTCGAGCGTGGCATCGGCCGGAGCGAATACGGTTTCGCGCACGTGTTCGCGATCGGTTGTGTACAGCGCGCCTAGCCCCGGAATGTGCTCGTCACCGAGCACCTGCCAGGCATAACTGGAACGCAGCCTGGGGCTGACCGTATACAGCTCGCGCAGGTAATGCGTCTGCGCGCCGCCATGCGCCAGCCACTGCTCCAGCAGCGCCAGATAGGCGCGCAATTGCGATGCGTCCGCGGCATCGGTGGCATTGGCCGCCAGATCGAAGCGCTCGCGATAGATGCGCGGCAATTGCCGGTACAGCGACACGTACCCATCCGGCGGCAGGTATTGGCCCTGCGGACGCAGCAGCGGCGAACCGGCCATCTCGGGCGAACTGTCGGCGGCCGCGCGCCCGCCGGTGTTACGGCGCAAATCATCCAGGCGCTGCAGCAATGCGTCTTCGGCTATTGCGATCGGATTGCCACGTCGCTTGATCTGCCAATCCTGCATCGCCTCGTGATGGTCCGGCCAGCGCAGGCGCAGCACCCAGCCGTCGCCGCGACGCGGCAAGGAGCCGCCGGAACCGTCCATGCCGTCGACCTTGAGGCTGATGGCGCTGACTTCGGACACGCCGTCGACGGCCAGCGCTATGCGCGCCAGGTCGCCGAAATAAACCCGGCTGTCCAGATCGCGCTCCAGGCTGGCGGTATCGATCCAGCCCTGTTGCAGACGCGGGCCGTCCAGCAGCTCGGCCAGCGATGGATCGCCCGCCTGCGCGTTGATGCGCGCCATCAGCGATTGGCGACGCGGCGCCGCATCGATGTGATCGGCACAACGTGCCACCAGTTCGGCGAGGATGTCTTCCGGCGCACGCACGCCGTCGATATTCAGATTGAGTTGCAGCGTGCACCAGCGCGGCTGCAACACGCTTGGCAAATCCTCCAGGTCCTCGCCGAGATTACGCTGCGCCCAGTAGGCGCGCGCAGCGGCGGCCGTGGCGCCACCTGCCTGGTCCGTGGTCACTTCCATGCTCATGCGCCACAAGCCGTTGCTGGCCGGCATTTGCGCATGCGCCTGTAGTGCGCCGGGTACGCGGTCGAGCAGCCAGCGCATGTAATCCATGCTGGTGCAGGCACGGCTGGGCAGGATTTCCTCGGCGGCATGCAGGCCCAGGCGACGGTAATGGATACGGCCGTCCGGTGCGGTAAGCAGGTCGAGCAATGGTTGCTGCGCGCCGAACAGATCCTCGGTGAGCGCAAAGCACAACGCATCGAGCAGGGTGACGCCGGGGTCATGATGGTTGTAGTCGGTCCACGGCTCGCCACTGAGCGCCTGCAGCGACGCCAGCGCCTGTGCGCGCAAGGCGTCGTAGGCGAACGGATCGTCGCCGCGATGCCGTTCGATCAGCACCGGCACCGGCGTGGGCGGACCGAGGAACGGATCGGCCACGCCGGCAGCCACCGGCACACGCATGCCCGCTTCGATCCGCGCGTTCATGGCTGTTTCTGTTCCATGTTCGGGTCGAACCACAGCTGCGTGACATGCGCGGTGATCGTGATGCCGCGACCGTAATCGCAGCCGCTGCGGATTTGCAGCCGGTACGTGGCATTGCGACCGCTGCTGCCCCACCAGCGCAATTGCAGGCGATCGCAGCGGCGCGCATAGAACGCATCCGTGCTGCGAATGCCGCGCTTGCGATTGAGAAAATTCAGGATTCCCAACGTGGGGTTATAGGTATTGAGCGCGACCGCGTGCATCAATGCGAAACGGCCCTTGCCCTGGTGACCGGCGCCGGCAGTCACCTCGAAGGCCTGGCAGCCGTTCAGATCGTCGGTAAGGTCGTGCCACTGGCCATTGGCCGGCAGCGGTATCGGGTTGGTTCGTGCGTAACTGCCGCGCCGTCCCTTGCTACGCACCACGCCATCGATATCGAGCGCGGCCTCCGGCTGGGCATTGCGGATGCCGATGCGGCCGGCCGGATCCAGGCACAACAGGGCTGGCGCGGTGTCCGCCTGGCCATCCTGGGGCTGGTCGCGGTTGGCGCGGAGCAGCAGCTGCCCCTGGGTTCCGCCAAAGCCGAGCGACCATAGCGGCAGATCCGGATCCTGGTCGCGGAAGAAACTCAACAACGCCTCGTAACCCGCCGCCGCGGAAATTTCGAAGCCGCGTTCGACCGACTTGCGAAAGCCCTCGTCGCTCATGTTGAGCATCGAGTCGATCAGGTCGGCGAAATGTTCCTGCGTCGGCAGCGCGCCGTCGCTGAAGTAGCTGCGCAGCGATTCGCGGTTGCGGATGGTCATGGCGCGCCCTGTCCCGGCGCTGCCGGCACGCCACCCACGATGAAGGTGCCGCCGATTTCAAGCTTGCCCACGCCGGTTGGCTGCGCGCCGGTCGACGGCACGCCGATCAGTTCGATCAGGTGCCGTGGCGTCGGCAGCGGCAGGCTCCACGGCTGCACCGGGCGTACCTGCCGCACCGGCACGCCGTCGCCGGTCCGCGCGGTGTCCAGCAATTGATAGGTGTTGCTGTCGGTGCGCACGATATGCAGCAGCGACATCGCGCAAACCACGTCGACTTCAGCGAGTTCGCGCAGGCGCGCTTCGATCGCTTCGGCGCGCACGTCCCAATTGAAAATGGCGCGGCAGCCGTCCGCGTGCCACGGTGACAAGAATTCGACAATGGCCTGGTTGATGCGGATGATCGCCGCGCCCGGATGCACGCCACGCGCCAGGCGCAGCGCGCAGCGCACCTGGATGCGTTCGTAGACCGCGTTGCGCACCACGATCTGGATGCCTGGCGCACTGCGCTCGCGCACATGGGCGGCCATCTGTTCGAGCACGGCCGCATCGAAGCGCGGCGCCTCGGTGCTGTGGAACAGCACGCCCTGGCGCGGCGCCGGCACGACGACCACCAGCACGCCGCCGGGCGCGCCGGCGATCGCCGTGGCGGGTGCCTCGCCGTTGACGAAGCACTTCACCTTGAACACGGCCGGAAAGGCATCGAGCAGCAAACGCTCGTAATCCCAGGGCGTGCTGGCGCGATCCTTGTGGCGCAGCCGCTCGGCGCTGCGCACACGCAACATGCCGGCCGCCTCCGGCTGGCTCAGCCCGAACGACGGACCGATCTGCTGGATCGCGCGCAACCCGCCGATGGCATGCAAGGGCGTGCGAACGGTGGCGGGCGGCAGCGGCGTACTCGTCTCGTCCACGCTGCGCGGATGCACCCGACGCGCCGTGACCGCCTGCGTGTACACGCCATACAAACCGGCCAGCCGTTCCAGCACGCCATCGGCGCTCAGGCGCAGCCAATACCAGCCGCCCGGCAACTGCGGACAATCGCGCGTCATGCCGGCCGGCAGATCGAGCACGACGATACCGTTGCGCAGAAAACCCAGGGTGCCATCTGACAGCAGGCGATCGGTTTCGAGCGCACGCCACCCGTTTTCGCCCCATACCGCCCACGCCGGTTGCGGCAGCGCCGCCTGCCAGCATTCCGCGGCGCTCTCCGGACGCAGGTGGAAATACAGGCTCAAGGCGCCGCACGGGTCCGAGCCGGACAAACCTATGTGCAGGTTGCCATCGTAGAAATAGCGCGGCAGCAGCGGCACCCCGTCCATGCCCGGTCGCGCGCGCGGCGTGTCATAGCCGAATGGATGCAGATGGAACAACTGGCCCGCCGGGGACGATTCCGCGCTTTGCTTGAGCGAGATCCGCTGGCTGGCAACGTAGTCGATCGAGATTTGCTCCACCGTCGGCGTGTACGGTTCCTGTGGCAGCGGCACGGTCAGTTGCGCGCGCTTCAGGCGCGCGTTGGTGGTCAGCGCATCGGACAGCAGGCGCGGGTACAGGGCATGGCCGAAGGCCGCGTTCGGTGCGGACAGTTCCAGCCGGAAAAAACCGTTGCGCGTGGCGGTGCCGTAGACGAACGGCTCCTGCCCCCGCGACTGTGGCCGGTGATAAAGCGCAAGATCGGTCTCTGGCAGCACCAGGCTGGTCGTATCGCGCAGGTGGCGTTCGCCGTGAAACAGCCCGAGGCTGCCGCCGCTACCGCCGCGCCATTGGCCGTCGCGCAATATTTCCGGCCGCACCTGGAAGCCGGCCGCCGACCATTCGCCGGGATAGCCGTGATAGCGCGCGGCAAATCCGCCCTCCTCGCCCGGCAACTGGCCCCAGCGCACATTCAGGCGCAATGCGCGCAAGGGTTTGCCGGCGAGTTCTTCATTACCGAACAAACAGTAGGCACCCAGTGCCGGCAGCGGACCGAACGGCTGGAATGGCTTGCCTGCGTCGAGCCGGCCGAGCTGGTTGTACAGCACGATGTCGCGCACGCCAGTAACGTCCACCGACAGCACGATGTCGTGCAGGATCACTTGCTGCAACAGGCTGTAGGCATACAGCCGCGTGCGATTTTGCAGGGTCAGCCGCAGCACCGGTTGCGCCGGCCAGGCCGGCCCATGCAGGGCCGGTTTGCATGGCACTACCGGCGGTCGTTCCAGCCCCAGGTGCATCGACAGTTCAATGCAGCCGCCCCAGCCGAAAGCATCGCTGTCGCGTCGCCGCGCGAGCACGTCGCCGGGCACCAGCCAGCCACCCGCTACGCTGAACTCGGCCTGCCACACGCCGCGGAACACACGCTCGAAGATCAGTCCACGATCCGGCAATCCGTGGCCGGCGGCATGGCTGTCGTCGTGCTCGTGCGGATAAATCAGGATCAGCGGGTCGTCGATCTCGACGGCCTTGGGGCCGTAACCCGGCAAAGCCGCGGCATGCTTGCGCAGCGCATCGACATCGAGCGGATCCAGCGCTTCGTTGCCGGCGATCAGCCATACGGCGAACAGCCGTCCCAGGCTGTCGCGGAACGACTGGTTATCATCGGCGGCAAGGCAACAAGATACCTGGTAGCACAGGCGCACATCGCCTTCCGTGCGCGGCGTGCGCGTCCACGCCGAGGCGGCGAGCTGTTCAGCGCTGACCTTGCGCGTCGGCCCGCGGCTGGGATGATGCCTTGCTTCGGCAAGGTCGAGTCGCGCGAATACCCGGCCCAGCCATGCCTCGTCGCGCTGCTTGCTCGTGCAGCGCAGCAGCGTGGCCAAGGTATCGTCGTCGTTGGCCGGATGCGACAGGCGCAGCAACACGCGCACTCGGCGATCACCCTCCTTCAACGCGAGCATCGGCGAGGCGAGCGCGAAACCCAGCGTCGCGTGCTCCGCATGGGCCGCCGAGCCCTTGGCCTGCCCGCCGAGCAGCGGCCACCAGGCCGGCTCCTCCGCATAGGCGGCGTCCGGCGGCAGCAAAGGAATGGCCTGCGACATCACCCGCGTGGCATAGCCGAATTCGCGTTCGGGCGAGATCAGCGCATCGCGTTCGAGCCGCAGGCTGTAAAGCGCGGCGACCTGGTTGTCGGTGACTTCCAGCGCCTGCTCGGCGGCGAATTCGATCGCCTGCCCATGGCTGTCCTTGCCGCCCACGAAGCGCGCATCGCGCGCTATCTGTACCGGCGCGACATAGCGCGGGTCGCGCTCGAAACGCAAATACACCCGCTCGTGCGCCGGACGCCGCGGCTGCATGCGCAGCAGATCGAGATAGTAGAAGTTGGTAAGCCGTTCGGGAAAACGATTCACCACCGTGCGCGTGTCCTGGTACAGCTGCAGCGCAGCGAGCAGCAATCCCATCGCCGGTTCGTGCTGGCCGCTGGCGAGGCTTGCCGGCAGCTGCGCCTGCGCCAGCGGACGCAGGCGCGCAATGGTGACGCACAAGGCTCCCCACAGCCGGCGCAGCAATGGCATGCGCTGCACGGCGTTTTCCATGGCAGGGGCCGGTCCCGTGGCTTGCATGTCCAGGCGCCACGCCGGATGCAGCCGCCTAGCTTCGACCGGATCGAGCCCGAAACAGCGCACCGCTTCCTGCATCAGGTCACGCAGGTTGCTGCCGATCGCCGCCATCATCGCCTGCAACACCTGCGCTGCCACCGGCGTGTCGTGCCTGGCCAGCCATTGGCACCACTGGTCGAAACGCAACAGCAATTGACGCACGCGCCACCATAGATGCCGCTCATCGGCCCACGGCCACGCTGCGGCGAAGCCTTCCTGCGCACTGGCCAGCGGAAACGAGGCGATATCCGCCAGCAGTACGCTTTCGTCGCGCAGCAGCGCATCGTCCCAGCAACCGGCATCGGCGCCGTCACCACTGGCGAAACGCAGCTGCGCGGCGTAACCGAGCGTGAGGCGAATGCGCTCGGCCAGCGTGAACTCGTCCGGCACGATGTAGCCGGGACAAAGCGCGTCGGCGAGGCGTTGGTCCTGTTGCGTGCCGGCGTTCATGCCAGTCAGGCCCGCACCGGATTGGTGGCCTGGTGCAAATAAAACGGATAAACCAGGTTATGCCGCGTGTTGGTGGTGCGGATGGTGTAGTCGATCAGGATTTCCAGCCGGCCGCTCATCGCATCGGCCAGCTGCGCATCCATGCTGTTCAAGCTGATGCGCGGCTCGTAGAACAGGATCGCCTTGCGGATCATCTCCTTGATTTCGGTCACGGTCTGTTCGCTGGCCTCCTCGAACACCATGCGCCGGATACCGCAACCGTAGTTCGGCAGCATCACCCGCTCGCCCGGATGGGTGGACAGCAGGATGCGCAGGCTTTCGGCGATATCCTCGCTGTCGGCCACCATCACCGCTTCTTTGGTGCGCGGGTCGAAGCGCGGCGGGAAACTCCATCCTCGTCCAAGGAAATCGGCCATGCTCAACCCCCGACGATGACAGTAGGACAACCCATCACGATGCTGCCGCCATGCGCGGTGGTATCGCCGATGCGGGCGGCCGGCATGCCGCCGATCATCACCGTGGCCGACCCTTTCACGATGGAATCGGGCGGGCCGACGCAGGTAGCAAGACTGCCCACTACCGCCGCCGGCAATTTGGCGATCAGCACGGTCGGCACGCAGGGCGCGACAATCGGGCCGCCCACGTGCGGCACCGGCGGCAGTCCTGGTGTCACCATCGGGCAAGTGTGCATGTCGGTCAGGCGGGCGGCGGGCGGCATCGGGTCTCTCGGCGCTTTAGTTGATCATGACCATCGCACCCTTCACCGTGGTCTGTCCGGCGGCGGACAGCTCGGCGCTGGCCGAACCCTTGCCGGCGAACCCCACCTGCGCTTCGCAGGTGACATTCATGCCGGTTGCTTTCAGATCGGCGGTGGCATTGATATTGATCGCCGCGTTCGCGGTGATCGTCACGTTGCCCTGCGCGGTGAGCTTGATGTCGGACTGGCTGGTCAAGGCAATGCCGGCGCTGGACAGCTTGACGCTGTTGTTGTGCTGGTCCTGCACGGTGATCGCCTGGTTCTTGTCGTCGAGCACCACTTGATTGTTGCCCGGGGTGATCACGGTGATGATCTTGTCCTGTTCGTTGAACTCGATCTTGTGCAGGCAGCGCGTGACGATCGCCTTGGTGTTGTTTTGTGCCTCGATCGTGTACGGCGGCTTGCGCGAGCTGCTGTATAGCGAGCCCAGCACCACCGGATGGCTGGGATCGTCGTTCAAGTAGCCGAGCAGCACTTCATCGCCGACTTCCGGCAGGAAGAACGCGCCAAACGCGCTGGATGCGTAGAACTGCAACAGGCGCGCCCATACGCCCTGCGTCTGCGCTTGCAGCACCGGCACGTTGACCTGGATGCGTTGTTCACCTTCCGGATCGCCATCGAGTTTCATCACGACGCCGATCTGCAAGCCGTTCACGCCCGGCAGCAAGCCGCCATTGAGCGGCGCCACCACGTCTTCGCGCTCCATGTGCCAGTCCGCCCGCAGGCCGAACTCGACGTGCGTGGTCCAGTTGCCGCTGCTGATGTCATGCTCGACCGCCGACACGTAGACCGAACCCTTGAACCGCGCCCCGACCCCGTTGACCTCGATCAGGCTGTCGGGCACGGCGGCGGCGCTGCCGCGAAAACTCATTTGCCCGCGAATACGGGCCAATGCGGATTTCTGCTGCGCGGCCTTGGCCCAATCGGTCAAGGTGGCCATCGGCTGGGTCGCACCGCTCTGCAAGGTATAGGTCGCCGGGCTGGCGACCTGCGCCAGCGTCGCTCCGCTGAGATTGCCCTGCTGGTTGAGGGTGACCGGACTGGCCGCATTGCCCTGCATCACCGACTGCTGCTTGGGATCCCAGGCAACCGCCTGCACCGCGGTGTACTGGCTGCGCGCGTCGATATCCGCCTCGAACGCGATCAGGTCGTTGCCCCAGGTCACCGACAGCACCGCGGAAGCGGACGTGTTCGGCGCCTTGACCTTCACCGTGCCCGCATCGACATTGACCAGCAGGCCATTGGCGTCGGCGCGCGCCAGCATGAAATCCCAGTCGCTGCAATAGAACTGCACCAGTTCGTCGTAGGGCGTGGCCGTGCTGCTCACGTCGGCCGACAAGCCGTGATTGCCGATCAAGGTGGCGATGATGTCGCTGTCCTTGGATTGCAGGTAGTTGGCGTTGTTGCGACCGATCGTCATCTTGGCCGCCTGGTCGCGGCATTCGATCACCAGGCGCGAATTGTTCTCGCTGTCGATCTTCACGCTATGGCGCACCACGATGCCGCTGAACAAGGGCGCTTCGTCGCTGCCGTAGCCGGCGCTGACGCTCAACGCGGCGCCTGGCGCAAAGGTGGCCGCGTCGCTCAGCTCGAAGTCGCCGGTGGGCATATCGCCATCGGCCAGCACGATCTCCGCCCAGGGAATGCGGTTGACCGCGCGGCGTACCGTGATCGATACGATCGGCAAGGTGGCGAGCGTCTGGCCGCCTGCGCTGATGGTTACGCGGATCGCACCGTTGCTATCGGCGTTGGGAGACTCGGCCATGGCTCAACCCAGCGGCGGAAAACGCAGCGTCAGGCCGGGCCTTAGCGCGCGAAACGCATGCAGGCCATTGAAGCGGGCCACGTCGACGTAATAACGGCTGTCGCCATAAATGCGATGGCACAGCAGCGGCAGCGTATCGCCTTCCGTGACCACCACCGCATGGCTGAGGTCGGGGGAGGACATGTTCGCCTCCAGCGCCGCCTCTTGCGGATTCTTGTAACCCTGGAAGGTCATCTTCGCCTTGGCGCGCAAGGGCGCGCCGCTCGGGCGGAACAGCGTGTAGTCGATGTTGAAGGTGGTCAGCCGCCCGTAGAACGCCAGCCGTCCCCACAGCACCTGCACCACGTTGGGTTCGTGCTGCTTGCCGTTGTAGGTATAGACGACATCGTTCAACGCATTGAGTTGATCCTCGACTTCGGCCGGCAGATTGAGGTTGGATGGCACCGGCACCACGCCGGTACCGTCGAACACGGTGGAAAAATCCAGCGTGCCCGGCTGCATGCGCGAAAAGTTCCGTCCACTGCCGGTATCGCCCAGCGGCACGCTGCCGCCGAACCGGGTCTTGCGCGACAAGGTGAGCTCGGACGGATTGATCAGCAGCGAAATCGATTTGCCGCTGGGTGTCGGCGTATTGCCACTGGTATCGCAGATGCTGATTTTCAGCTGGGATTTCCCAGAGGAGAGGCTATCTGGCATTCATCGCTCCCGCATCCGCTCAGACTCCGCCGTGAACAGCGCGCGCAAGCGCCGACGCTCCTCGCTGCCGCCAAGGTTGCCCTCGCTATTGCCGCCGCCGTCGTGATCGTCATCCGCCAGCGCCGGCTCGCCGGCACTATCGGCGCCACCGCGATCGATACTCGACTTGATTACCATCTGGCGGATTTCGATCGTCACGATTGGGCCTCAGTCACTTCGTTGTACAAACTGATAAGCAAGCTCGATCGTCTCCAGCGCCACTTCGTTCTTGGTGGAATGGAAACTGTCGATCTCCCAGCGCACCGGATACGCATTGGTGAACGACCAGGTGCGCAACGGATTGGCCTTGGCGTCGAGCAGCTTGACCGTTACCGGCGCCAGCTTGATCGATACCGACAGGCCGCCTTCCAAGGTGTTCTTGCACCAGCCCACCAACGGCGAATCGGTCGAGGCGACGCCACGCTTGAGCGTCAGGCGCTTTTGCTTCACGCCGGTGGGAAGCTGGTGCATGAAGCGGTTCTCGCCGCCTTCGCGCAGCTCGTCCACTTCCATGCTCAATTCCAGGCCTGACACTTCCTGGAACGAGCTGTCCACGCCCGACGCGCCGCTGCCGATGCTGACCGTGAACTGGAACGCGGCCGGCAGCAGTGCCCCGAGCTTGTCTTCCTGCACGACCTCGGCAGGCCATGCCGCCGGATCAGCCATTGGCGATCGTCAGGCCTTCGTGTGCAATCTCGATGGTTTCGATCGCCACCTCGTTGCCCTGCGCCTTCAGGTCGGTACCGGTGATCTTGGTCGGCCACGCATTGGCCAGCGTCCATACCATGGTCGGCTTGCCGGCTTCGTCGAGCAGGCTGATCGTGACGGGCACGCGCTGGATCGTGTTCATCTTGATCTTGTTGAACCAGTCCCAGAACTTGTTATCGCCCTTGAACACGCCCTTCTTCATAGTGACGTTGCTGAATTTCTTCAGCCCCGGCATCTTGATCGACGCATATACCGGGCTGTCGCCGTGGCGATACTCGATGGGCTGCGCTTCGATATCGAGCCCGGATATTTCCTCAAACGACATCACGGCCGAATCCCACTTCACCTGGAAGTAGAACTTGGGCATCGGCCAAATGCTGGTTGACTGTTGCGAACCGTCGTCTGCCATACGAATACTCCGTCAGTGCAAGGTGAGGCGCTATGCGGCGGGCGCAACGCGGCGCCCGCGCCATGTCACGATTTCTGCATCTGCTGCTGGAAAGTGATCTCGATAAATTCCGCCGGGCGCACCATCGCCACCAGCACGGTGACGCGCAGGATGCCTTCGAGAATATCGTCCGGGGTCATGGTTTCGCCCAGGCCGCAATACACGCCGAAGGCGTCCTCGGGCACGGCGCCGGCCAGGCCGCCGCGCTTCCAGATGCTGGTAAGGAAGTTCTGGATCATGCTCTTGATGGTGACCCAGGTATTGGCGACGTTCGGCTCGAACACCAGCGCCTTGGCGGCCAGCCGGCAGGACTCCTCCAACATGATCATGGTGCGGCGCACGTTGATGTAGCGCCAGTCCAGGCTGTTGCCATCCAGCGTGCGCGCACCCCACACCAGTACGCCTTCGCCGATGAAAGAGCGAATCGCGTTGATCGACTTACCCTGGGTGGTGACGTTGAGATCTTCCTGGTCCACCGCGGAGATGGCGATAGAAGGCGATACCACTCCGGACAGGCTGACATTGGCCGGCGCTTTCCACACGCCGCGGCTGTTGTCGACCATGGTGTAGATACCGGCCATCGCCGCGCTGGGCGGCATGAGGTTCAGCCTGCCCTTGATCAAGTCCATGACGGTGTTGAACAGCGGACTGATGGTGCTCAGCGTCTTGTTGAGCAGTGCCTTGTTGGCGAGGATCGCGTCCGGCGTGGGCGCCGGCTCGACCTTGCTCCAGTCCTTGGTGATATCGGCGATGGCCTGGATCTGCTCCTTGTCCTTGAGCGAGGCGCCATCCGGCGCGGTTTCCGGCAAGCCAAGCTCGTTGCGCAGCAGCAGCTGCAGCACATCGGCGGAGGAGATGTTCTCGTAGCTCAACTCCTTGTCGCCGACCACGGTGGTGTTCAACCACGGGTAATACGCTGCCGCGAAATTGAGGAAGTTGATGCCCAGGCTGTTGCGGAACAGGTCGACCGGATCGCCGCCTGGATCGTTGCGCGGTTTGTCACCACCCCATACATCGAGGATCGCCACGCGATTTCTCATCTTGTCGCCGCAGTGCTGCAGCACGGCCTGCTGCAGGCCGATGCAGTCGGGTTGCTTGAGCAGCACGGCTTCGGGAATCACCACCATGGTCGGCTCCTGCTCCTTGAGCAGTTCGTCGACACCACGGTTGAACTTGTCCGGATCCAGGTCCGACTGATAGTCGCCGACCGAGACGATGTAGCAAGGGCCGCCGCCATTCTGGAAGAAGTGGCGCATGGCGTTGTACAGCCCATAGCGGCCACCGTCCTGGCCGGCAGGCTGCTCGAACACGTACTCGGTGAGCTTGTTGTCCTTGCCGGCCGCCTTGAAATCAGCCAGCGCGGACGGATCGGTTTTTTCCACGATGTTGAAGCGCGGATTGGGCCCGAAGCCGAAATACTGGTGGTACTCGGCCATCGAGCTGATGCGCCAGGGCTTGAACGAAAGTGGCTTGCTGCGGTTGTCTGCGATCTCGGTGTGGCCGATGAATGCGGGTACGGCGGTAGCCACTTCCACCACCGAGTTGGGAAACGCATTCTTCTCGACGATATAGACACCCGGTGTCTTCATTGCACCCATCGGCGGGCTCCTGTCAGTGTGTTAGCCATGGACAAAAATTTCCGACACGGCAGTCGATTCGCCGTGTACGGTCTCGCGCCACAAGCGCTGCGGGGCGGCGCCCGGCAACCTCGGAATAAGCACGCGCTCGGTAACGTCGGTAACGTCGCGCAGCTGAAATCGCTGCGCCGGCCGCTCCTGCAAGGCAATCGGCGCGGTGGAATGCACCGCCAGCGCGGATTGCCCGTTGGGCAGGCGTTCCTGCGCAGGCGCGGTGAAGGTCACCTCGCCACGCTGATCGATGATCGACAGCGCGCGGCCGCGCCAGTCGCCGAGCAGCAGGTATTTCCAGATCGTGCTGCGGCTTTGCATGCGCAACTGGTACGGCGTGCCCAGCGCCGCCTTCCATGCCGCGAAATCGTCGCCGCCCGTGCCGTTGAGCGGCAAGGCGATCGTCGCCAGGGGCGCCATCGGCGCAGGCGGCACGGGCAGCAGCGGCGGCGGCTGGATGCCGTTGCCTTCTGTCGCCGGTTGCGCGTTGACCGCTCCGGTGTAGTAAGCGCAGTCCGCATCGGTCGAATGGATGTCCAGGCGCAGTGTGCGGGGCTTCCCCTCGTCCATGCGCTCGCTCCAGATGCCTTGCAGTAGGGAGTCGGGAACGCTGATGCTCAGGCTGCAGCCGTCGGCATGCACCAGCATCGCGAAGCGCCGCAGAAACGCCGAGGTATCGGCGTGCGGCCGAAACACCAGGTGGCGCGCACTGCCGTCGGCAAAATAATCGTGCCGCACGTCGAGCCTTGCGAAGGAGCCATACCGTTGCATGGTTACCCGGCCCGCCGCAGGCTGCCGCGATCGATGGCCGCGCTCATGGCGTCGCCTCGGTTTCGGTCTGGCTGACCACCGGATCGCGACTGCGCACAGCGCCGGCGTCGAGCGTGATCATGCGCACGCGGAACAGCGCCGACGGCAGATAGCGACCGCCGTGAATGCTCCACAGGCTGTGCATCTCGTGGCTGCTCAGGTTCTCCATGTTCAACGCCAGCCGTTCCAGGCGCGTATCCATGCCGGGGGTGTTCTGATGATCCAGCACGGGATTGCCTTGAAAAAAGGCAATCGCCCTGGACAGGAATTTCAAGGCCTCCGGATAATGGCTGCCGCTGAAATTGGCGGCGCACATCACCAGCAGGTTCAAGTACACCGGCGCTGCATTCTGGATGACGCCGTTGCCGTACCCGATCGGCATGGCGGTCGACCGGTGCGCCAGCGTGTCGCGTTCGACCCCGCTGAGGAACAGCACCAGCTTGTTCGCCGACAGCACCACCGGAACCCCGCCGAGTTCCTGCAGATTGCAGACCACCACCACGTCCTCGGCCACATCGAACTGCCGACGGAAGTGGCCGTTGAGGTGCGACGCAAGATGTTCGAGCACGCGATCGATCACTACCCGCCCCTGTCCTTCTGCATGACCTGCCCCGCCTTGCACCGCGGACTGAGCCGCGCCCGTAAGGGTTCCCTGCAAGAAGGCCGGGCTAGGTTACGCCGCCGTACCCGTCGCGACCTATCAGCAATCTGCTGATATTGACCTCCGTTTTGCTGAGGCGAGCGATCGTGCGGAACACCGCGACGAGGCTCGCACTGGGATGCTGGCAATGCTTGCGACCCGCCGCGCACGAGGCGCCGGCCAAGTGCCGGACAACACTTTTACGATGCCTGCGCACGCTGGTACGCAGTGTTTGGCTGGCGTGGATCGGATGGCCGAGGCCGGCCGGCGCCAGGCGCCGCCGGCCTTGCGTTCAATCGAGCGCGGTCAGGCCTTGCCTGACTGCATAGCGGGTAAGGTCGGCCACGCTGCGTATGTTGAGTTTGCGGAATACATGCGAACGGTGCGTGGCGACCGTTTTGGCGCTGATGTGGAGCCGGTCCGCCACTTGCTGCGTGGAATGGCCTTCGGCCAGCAGCCGCGTAATGTCACGCTCGCGCCATGTGAGCGGCGGCGGCACCCAGGCATCCTGGCCGCCGCCGGCTTCCCGGCAGGCGCCCAAGATGGGCGCCACCAGCTCGGCGCTCAGGAACAACTGTCCGTTGAAAACATGGCGAATGGCGCGCGCCAACTCATCGCAACAGTTTTCCTTCAATACATAACCCGATGCGCCCGCCTCCATCGCCATCCGCACTTGTCCTGGCTGGGCGCTGGCCGAAAGGCACAGCACCTTGCTGGACAGGCGTTCGCTGCGCACGCGCCGCGCCACCTCGATGCCGTTCATTACCGGCATGGTGACATCCGCGACCACGACATCCGGATGCAGGGCACGGGCAAGCCGCAACAGGTCCACGCCGTGGCCGGCATGCCCCAGCAGTTCGAAGTCGGGCTCGCGCTGCAACAGTGCCACCAGTCCTTCGCGCAGCATCAGGTGATCGTCGCCCAGGACAACCCGCACCTTCATCGCAAGCTCGCCCGGCCAGGCAAACGCACGACTCGCCTGCCCGGCCAACCTTGTTCGGCAAAATCGCCCGGCCAGCGGATACACGCATGTACTCCCGCGCCAGGACCGGCTTGCAGGTTGAAACTGGCATCGACGCGGGCCAGCCGCTCGGGCATGGCGCCCAAGCCCAGGCCGCCATGCTCGCTGTGCCGCTGGTAGACCGCGACCGGGTCGAAACCTGGGCCATCGTCGCTCACCGTCAATTCAAAGCCGTAGGCTAGCGCCGTCAGCACCAACTCCACGTTGGCGCCTGGCGCGTGCTTGCAGGTGTTGAGCAGCAACTCCTGGATCGCCTGCAGCACGGCAATGGCAACCGGCGGCGGCGGATCGAATACCGAATCGTCGCAGTCGATATGCAGCGCCAGGCCGGTAAACGAGGAAAGCCTCCGGCCGAGATGGATCAACGAGGTCGTCAGCGACATCGACTTGTCCGCTGCCATGCCACTGTCCCATTCCTCCAGCACTTGCCGGGTGCCGCGCAGCGCCTCGCACACCAGCGAGCGAATGCCGCCAAGCACCTGGGCACCGGCAACACGTTCGGATTGCCTGGCCTGATCGAGTTCAAGCAGGGCCAGCGTCATCAATTGCGTGGGGCCATCGTGCAGGCGTTGCATCAGGCGCGTAGCTACCTGAGTGGTGGCGCCATGCGATGGCGCACGCCGCAACGATACCGCTTCTTCGCCGTCAACTGCCTTATGCATCAGTGCCATCGCTGCTTCCATCCTCACGCTATCCGTGGTCGGCTGGATCAACGTCCCCAAGGACGCACTGCGCCAACGGCCCATGCGAAGCGGAGGAAATCGCCACGGCGCTACATGGCACGCGGATCGGGCACGCGATCCAGTCGCGCCCACCCGCGACGCCTTGTCGCAGCACAATGCCGACGGCCACGCAGCGTGCGCCCCTTACGGGCGCACGAACCGTCGCTATAACGAGGAAGTGTCGACCAACGTCATCCTGATGCTGCGAATAAAGCGCTTGGCAATTCCCCCCGGAGATACCGGCGCCAATGTTCGCATTGATAGTCGCCAGGTAGCAATGCAATCGTTGGTGCAAAAAGATGCGCTTTCCGTTCTTTGCAAAAGCCTTCGAGCCGGTGGAGCCGGCTTTCACAAAGTCATCACATATGGCAAACAGCGCACGCCGCCTCGGCGTTGCTTCGTGATGTCCACACCGTCAATCAGGTCATCGACGAACAGGCTTCGATCGCGGGCGACGGCACCGCGGCGATGACCGCGGGATGCGATGGGCGGTTCGGCGGATGACTGGATGCCGCTGCTTGCTGACTACCGCGAGCAGCCGTCATCGAACCCAGGTATTCCGCCGTTGCCTGCATCAGGGTCACGGCGATCTGGTCGACATGCCGTTGTGTCCATGCTTCCAGCGCCGTGCCTTTCACCCACTGGTTGAAAGCACCGAGCGCGGGGCCCGTGTGCACCTGATAGTTGACCTGGTCTTCGTCCGAGTTGCTAAAAGCAAGGCGCATGGAATAGGCGAAATACCAGCGAAAAACCAGGCTCATGCGGTATCTGGGATTGGACTGCGCCTTGGTGAGGTCTTGCGTGCGTCCGTCTTCGCGCAGGTGGCGCTCGACTTCTTCCCATACCTGCGCCAGGCTGCGCCCGAAATAGTTGCCCTCCAGCTGCATGCGCATCGCGGTGGGGATCGCATCCAGGCTGTCGTGCTGGGTGTATAGCGAATAGAGCTTGTTGGCGCGCATCGGAAACAACGATCCCTTCTTGAGCACCTGGATGCGCGCGCCCGTCTCGAACATGTCGCCAGCAGGGGCGTAGGCCGTGTCGTGGATGCCGGCCTGCTGCAACAGGTCTTTGACCATAGGCGTGGCGCCCGCTTCAATCGTGCATTGGTTGATCGAGCCGGTAAGGATGAAATCCGCACCCATGACGAACGCGGCGGCCGCGGCCATCGGCGTGCCGATGCCGCCGGCCAGACCGACGCAGATGGGTTCCTGATAATGAAATTGGTCGACCAGCGCATCCTTGAGCTGCAACATCGCCGGCAACAGGATGGCGGGATGGCCGCCCTCGGTGTGACCGCCGGAATCGGCTTCGACGCAGAGGTCGTGGGCCATCGGAACATACTTCGCCAGCTCGGCCTGCTCGCTGGTGACCGCGCCTTCTTTGCGTAGCGCCTCGACGATGGCCGCAGGCGGCGGGCTCAGGAACGCACGGGCCACTTCCAGCCGGGACACTTTGGCGAGCACGCGGTGCGCGCACTGTACCCGGCCCGCGGTATCGCGGCTCAATCCTTTCACGCGGAACAGCACCAACGCCGGGGTCATTTGCATGAAGGCCGCCGCTTCAATGTGGCGGACGTGGTACTTGAGGTACAGATCTACGGTGGCGCGCTCCAGCGCCGGATCGCCGTAGTTGGCCAGCAGGTTCATGCCATAGGCAGCGTGTGCCGGCAGTTGCGCCTGGATGTCCTGGATGGCTTGTTCGATCTGCGAAAGACTCAGACCACCAGTGCCGAGGTAGCCAATCAGGCCGGCCTGCCCCATGCGGACGACTAATTGCGTGGAAGCGATACCGCGGTACATCGCGCCGGCCACATACGCATACTGGATGTCATAGCGCTCACGAAAAACCGCGCTGCCGAGTTGTTGCGCATCCCACGCTATCGCGGTGGCGGACGATGGCGCCAGGCGTAATGTCGTGGAAGGCGCCGTGTTGCCATCGGTCGATGCCACGGCAACCGGAGCAAGCACAGCCGGGCGCGCTGTGGCGCCGGGTGCCTTCGGCACGTCGTCGCGGATCGGCGATTCGGTCCTGCGAATGGTGTCGACAAGTTTGCCCAGGACGTTGCCGCCGGCCCGATTCGAGTCCGCGCCAATTTCTTCATACTCGAGCGCACCACGTCCCATCAGGTAGCGGATGGTATCGGTCCAGCGCACGGGACTTACGATCTGCCGCGCCAGCAGTTCGGCGACTTGTCCTGGGCCATACGGGCGTGCCGTTGCATTGGCGATAACCGGCATGGCGGGATCGGCGAAGGCGAAGTCCCGCAGGAAATGGGAAAACGCTTGCTGCACGCTTTGCATGTAGCGCGAATGGAAGGGTGCGCTCACATTGAGCACGATGCATTGCACGCCATGGGCGGTCAGCAGTTTTTCGGCAGCAACGATGCTGGCGGTATCGCCGGCGATCACCGTCTGGGCAGGCGAGTTGAAATTAGCCAGGTCAATCGCATCCAGCTGGTGCTCGCGCAAAAAGGAATGCAAAGCGTCTGCCCGCATGCCAAGTACCGCGGCCATGCCGCCTTGACCGGCCTGGCTCATCAGCTCGCCGCGCTTTTGCACGATGCGCAGGCCTGTCTCGAAATCGAAGCAGCCTGCCGCATGCAAGGCGCACAGTTCCCCCAGGCTATGGCCGGCCATGGCTTCAATCGTGGCGCCCGGATGCTGCTCGCGCCACTGGTAATAGCCCAGTGCGTTGACTACATAGAGTGCCGGTTGCGTGTATTGGGTGAGATTGAGCCGATTGTGGAGATCGCGCAGGCAAAGCTCGTCGATCGGATAGCCCAGCAGCTCGGAGGCGGCTTGCACGTGACGCGGATACGCGCCAAACAGCTCCTTGCCCATACCGGGATATTGGCTTCCTTGACCTGGAAAAAGCAGGATTTTCATAGGCGCTTGTCATCGGCAAATGAATCAACGGGACTTATTTTGACGGCCGAAGAACAGTAGCTTCGGACGTTCCGACAAGAACGATTCACGCAAGACCTACAAATGTGAAACTGCCGAAGGCAAAGTCAAAGCGATGTGACGATGGAGGGAAACATGGCGCGCCATCGCCAAGCGGTTCTCATAAAAAAGGGGGACATATCTTCATGCCGTTTCACCGGAGCAGCCTCGACATTACGCTTCTGTAGCCGCCATCGATCAGTTTGCGCGAGCGCAACGATACGGCAGTCGCCGCGCGCGATGACCTGAGCAGCGCGAACGACGAACACCTTTGCCGTGCACCCATGTGTGTCTGCGATTAACAGCGGCTTCATTCGCTTTTGATCGCCGCATTGAGATGGTTGATCGCCGAACCGCGGTGGAACGGCATTCACGCCACGAGGAGGCGGCATGGCGAGGCAAACAATCACCCTGATCGGTGGCGGCCTGGTAGGCGCGTTGCTCGCGCAGCTCCTGGCCGCGCGCGGCTTCAACGTCGAGGTATTCGAGAAGCGATCCGATCCCAGGCGTGCCAGCCTCACCCGTGGCCGCACGATCAATCTTGCCCTTGCCGAGCGTGGCTTGCAGGCATTGCGTGTCGCGAATATGGCCGAGCATGCGCTGCAAAAATCGGTGATGATGCGTGGCCGGATGGTGCACCCGCTTGATGGCATGTCTGGATTGCAACGCTATGGCGTGGACGATAGCGAAGTGATCTGGTCCATTTCGCGCAGTGGGCTCAACGCGCTGTTGATCGACCAGGCCGAGGCGGCCGGCGCCCGGTTCCATTTTGGCCACGCACTGGCGGAGGCCGATATCGATGCACAACGCATCACGCTGTTCGATGAGAACCATATTCGACGCGAACACGATACCGGCTTGCTGATCGGGGCCGATGGCGCAGGCTCCGCCTTGCGCGCCGCCATGGACGTCCATCTGCCGCTCGGCATCCGTGTGGAACCGCTCGGCCACGGTTACAAGGAACTGGAGATCCCGGCCGCTGGCCGAGGCCAATTTGCCATCGAGCCGCACGCGCTCCACATCTGGCCGCGCGGCCGCTACATGTGTATTGCGACACCCAATATCGCCGGCAGCTTCAACGTTACCTTGTTCCTGCCACAACACGGGTCCTACCCAAGCTTCGATACGTTGCCTGATGCGGATGCCGCCAGCGCGCTTTTCCGCCGGGAATTTCCCGACCTGCTGCCGTTGATGCCACGCTTTGCGCACGATTACGACGGCCATCCGGTGGGCAAGCTGGCCACGCTTTATCTCGACCGCTGGCATATCGACGGCCGCGCCGCGCTGATCGGCGATGCGGCGCACGCCATCGCACCGTTCCACGGCCAAGGGATGAACTGCGGTTTTGAAGATGCGGTGGTCCTGGCCGAGCAATTGGCGAACTCCGCTGGCGACACTGCCGGTGCCTTCGCGGCGTTCCAACGCATCCGCAAGCCCAATGCCGATGCCATCGCGGCCATGACGCTGGAAAACTATGTCGAGATGCGCGACTCCGTCACCGACCCACATTATCTGGCTAAGCTGGAACTCGGCGCACGGCTGGCGCAACGCGCGCCAGACCATTTCATGGCACGCTATCGCATGGTCACGTTCACGCAGCTGCCTTATGCCTACGCGCATGAGCGCGGGCGCGCACAAGATCAACTGCTCGAAAATCTGCTGCGCGCGTGTCCCCATCCCGGCGACGTATCACTGGACGCCGCCGTGTCCGCCTTGCAGGCCACGCTGCCTCCGCTACCGCTGCGCATGCAAGGCGACATAGCGCCGCTGCCGCCATCCGTGCCAACAATCCATGCCGAGCAGAAACATGATCCGGATCGCCCGTCCAGCCTTCCGCTTGCGCCGGTTTTCCAGGTCGACGGCGCCAGCCAAGCCATGAAAACCCGCAGAGCGAACCCGTGTTCCGGATATGCGGAAGGCCGCCATAACCCTTATTCCATTCCGGATCGCACATAGGCGTTTAGGTTGGCAAGCTTTAACAGCGCATACACGGCACCCTTCCTAGGATCGCTGCTACGCATCCGCTAATGCGGACGACGAGAAACCTGGGGGGTGCCGTGGCATCGCGTGACGACATCGTGAAGTGCCAGCCATCTGGCCTTGGCCTGCTTGGCGGCCGTGGCGATTTTGCGCACATCGAGACAATAGGTGCCGGTGCGCAACCTACTTATCTTTACACCAGCCCCTACGCGGGCGACGCGGATTTTTCTCCGCTGGAAACGCGCCGTGCAGAGAGCGGGCCCATCGATCACGTCTCGCTTGCCGATCTCTTGCGCAATGCCTTCGTTTATCCGCCGCACACCATTTATCGCGATGTAAAGAACCTGGCGACCGGCTTTGCTTTGCAGCAAGACATGGGCAACGAGCTGCGCTTCCACTTCGCCTACCAGTCGGCTTCGGCGGCATCGCGTCCGGCATCCAATGCGGTAAGCGACGAAGCATTGCTGCATACCTACCATCAGCTGCTCACCCGCGCCGTGCAACAGTGCACGGCCGATATCAAGGCGCCCTGGCTCCTGCAAAGCGGCGGCAAGGATTCCACGTCCCTGGCTATCGCTATCGCCGACGTGCGTCCGGATACGACCTGCGTGACTTACCTCGGCGGCAAGGAGGAGAACGAGGTCGAGTCGGCGCGTTTCGTCGCGCGGCGGCTGGGCCTGCGCCATGAAGGCCTGGTATGCGATCCGGCGCGGGCCTACGACCGCTATCTGGCCATGGCGCCGCGCATGCCTCTGTTGACGGCCGATTTCGCCACCCTTTCCTATGCGGATCTGGCTACTGAAATCGGCCATCGCCAAGGCGACGGCATCATCGATGCGCTGGGCGTGGATCCTTATTTCGGCGTGCCCCTGCACTTGAAAGATCACCTGCTGCGCGTGCTGGCACGAAGCGCGCGGATACCCGGCGCGCTGCTCAAGCACCCGCTCGTCGGCCGCAGCTTCAAGCTCTGTTTCGCGCTTGGCACGCTGCAGATGACCGCGTTCGAACGCTACTTCCCAGGTTCGCGCTTCAGCGACGGTGAAGTGGATGACATGTTCGGCTGGAACATATCCACCCACTCGCGCAAGCGCATGGAGGCGTTCCATGGCGACATCGAGGCCGCGCAGTCGGCGGAGGCGGTGCGGCGCATGGTGCTGGTCGTGCTGGAGGCGGCGGGAATGGCCAAGGGCATGTACACCGCCAAGGCCGCGGGCTTGCGCCTGGCCTATCCCTATTGCGACAAGCAATTCTGCGAGTGGATTTTCAACGGCGTTCCGGACGATCGCCTGATTGGCCCCGGCGGCTTGAACAAGGTATTGATGCGCCGATACATCGCCCAGCACTTCCAGCAATTGCCCTACGTGCAGTCCAAGGGCTCATTCCGTTTCGACGTGCAAGGCCTGGCAAGGCAACGCTTCGAGCAGGTGCATGCGTTCGCCGTGCAGTTGCGCGGATTGCTGCCGGGAGCGCCGAAATGGCTGGAAGATCACCGGCATTGCCTGGGCAACAAATTCTTCGCTTCCAAATTCTGCCTGCTTGCGGTAACGCTTCCGTGGCTGTCCAGTCGCCTGGGTAATGCCACGAGCATGGTCGAAAGCCACGCATAAGGCGAGGCATCCAGGGGCGCCCGGGACATGCGCTTGCCGGTTTGGCCTCTACGCATCTAGAGGGCCTGTTCGCGTGCGAACAGGCCCTAGCTTGTTCCGAAGGCTGATATATATTGGCTGTCCGCGTGCACGGCTGTGCATAAAAGAAGTGAAGCATGACCGCTACCCGAACTCTCACCGCCCTGCCCGCTGCCTGGCTGGTGCGCACGCTGGTCCTGCTGGCCTTGGTCAACGCGGCGGCTTGCGCGCAGATCAAATCGAAATGGGGCAGCGGCTCCAGCCATCCTGCCGTACCGCCGCAAGCATCCATCAACACTGTCACGCCCGCGGTGCCGGAACAGTCACTGGCATCCATCCTCGACAACGATCTCCAGAACGGCCGTTATACCGAAGGGCGCCTGGCGCTGGAGCGCTACCTGCAACGGCATCCCGGCGATCACGCGGCGCAATCCATCCTGAAACAGCTGACGGCCGACCCGGTGCAGATGCTGGGAGCGCCATCGCGCACGCATGTGGTCCAGCCCGGCGAATCGTTCAGCACCCTGGCTGCGCGTTATCTGGGGGATGCGAATTTATTCGTGGTGCTGGCTCGCTACAACAACTCCACCGATCCTTCGCGGCTGCGTGCAGGTACCACATTACGCTTGCCGGCATCGGCGAACGGCGCGGCGGATCTCGCCAATGCCGGCGCTCATGCCGGAACGGCGACAGGCGCCAGTGGTTCCGCCCCGGCTTCCGACAACACGAATGGCAACGCCGGTGCTGACGGCCCGTCACAGAGCGCACGGGCAGAGCAATTGCAAGCCCAAAGCCTCGCGTTGCTGGATCACGGACAGAAAGACCTGGCGTTGGCGCGCCTGGACCAGGCGCTGGTGCTCGATCCCACCCTGCCACCCACGAATGCCAGGGAAAAAGCGTTGCGCACGGAGCTGGTGAACACCTTCCACCAGCAAGCCATCGTGCTATACCGAGACCAACAGCTCGACCGGGCGATTGCGTTGTGGGACCGCGTGCTGGCGATCGACCCCACCAACGAGCCGGCCAAGATCTATCGCGCGCGCGCCTTGGAATTGAAGCAGCGGCTCCAGCAGTACTAACCGCTTGAACCGCTTCTTGCCGGCACGCGGGAAAGCCGGCGCTAGGCCGGATCGTCCCTGGCGATCGGCGTGGCGATGATCAAGGTAGGCTGGATGACATCGACGTTCGCGGCGCCAGCCCGCGGCGCTTCTTTCCGCCCCGGTTTATCTGACGACAGTGCTTCGGTCATCATGTTGAAGGCGACGAACAACCTTCCCAGTTCATCGCGCCGCGCCAGCCGGATGCGGTGCTGATAGTCTCCGCGCGCCACGCGCAGCATGGCATCGGCAAGCAAGTCCAGCACGACCTGCAAGCGGCGGAACAGCCAATAAGCCGCGCCCACCACCGCCACCAGCGTCACCAGCAGCACCCCGGCGATCACCCACAGTGCCGTAACCTGCGCCGCGCGCAGCGGAGCATCGCTGATGCCCAGGCGCAGGTCGCCGACCTGCTTGGTCTGGTAGTGGATCGGCACGTCGAAAAGCAATGCGCGCTGCCGGCTGGCATGACCGGGAAGCTGGCCGCGATAGCGGCTGATGTCGCCCGCACTGGCCAGCGCCTGCTGGGTGGTCCAGGCAGGAAGCGTTGCATCGATCTCGCCAGGTACCGTACTGGCGATGACCCGTCCATGGCGATCGGCAATCGCCAGGTAATCGATCTGCTGGTTGCGCGCGACGTCTTGTACCAGGGCGCGCGTGGCGGCGGGATCGTCGATGACGATATTCTCCGCGGCGTCGCGCGCAATCATTCGGCCGAGCGAACTGCCAAAGTCCAGCGCCAGTCCGGTCACCGCAATGCTTTGCGTGGCATGGATCGCCAGCATGCCCAGGATCAGCACCAGGCTCAATACCGCGCCCAGCAGCGTCGCCCAGCGCACCCGGATGGAACGCGCGCGCGGCGGCGGGCGATCTTCGTGCGAGCGCTCGTAGCTGCGGCGGGCAAGCCGCAGGTCGTCCACCACTTCCGCGCCCCGCTGGTAGCGAGTGTCCGCGGTAGGCGCCATCAGGGTACGGATGATATCGATGAGGATCGATGGCGTGGCCGGATCGCGCGGCTTGATCGGCGGTTGCGGCAGGCGCCGGCGTTGCCGGACCAGGCGCCGCAGATCCGGTGCCTGCGACCACGGCAGCCGGCCCGCCACCAGCCAGTACAGCACCACGCCCAGCGAAAACAGATCGCCACGCGCATCGGAGCGTCCGCCGAGTAACCGCTCCAGCGGCATGTAGGCGGGCGTGCCTCCGATCTCCGCAAGCGGCTCGGCTGGCAGCGACGCCCCTGCTCCGCGCTCGGCAATGCCGAAATCGGTGATCTTCGCGTAGCGCCAGCCATCCACCAGCATGATGTTCTCAGGCTTGATGTCATGGTGGACCACGCCATGCGCGTGCGCGTAATCGAGCGCGGCAGCCAGCTGGCTGACCAGGTCGATGATCACGGGAACGGATGGAAACCCTTCGTTGGCGACGCGCTGCGCCAGCGTCTCGCCGGACAGGCGTTCCATCGCCAGGTAAGAGCGGCCATCGTCCATCTCGCCCGCATCGAGGATGGTGACGATGTGCGGATGGACAAGCTGGCCGGCAGCGCGGGCCTCCACCTGGAATCGCTCGCGATAGACCGGATCGCCGGCTATCTCCCGATGCAGGCATTTGATCGCCACAGGCCGCTCGATTTCCGGATCGAAGCCGGCATAGACAACCGCCATCGCTCCTTCGCCCAACACGCCCTCGATGCGAAACCGGCCGATCGTTTCAGGGATGGCCGGACTGGCAGGCAGAGGCTCAGGCGAATCCATAAACCAGCAGGGCGATCAACAGGATGCCCGCGACGGCAAGAGCGGCGGCCCAACGCCAGCTGGTCGTGAGATTGCCGCGCTCGCGGGTGAGGAACTCGAATTCGGTGTGGCCGAAGTGCAGCCGGTCGCCGTGCTTGAGTACGGCTTCGTGGATGCGCTTGCCGTTCACATAGGTACCGTTGGTCGACAGCGTATTCATCACGACATAGTGGCCGTGCTGGTTGACGATCCATGCATGCGAGGCGGAGACGCTGGCGTCTTCGATCACGATGTCGTTGCCTGGCCGCCGCCCGACCGTCTGCCGCCCGGACCGGAGCAGGAAGCGCCGATCCTTCAACGCGCCGTTGAGTCCCTTCAGTACCGGCTCGTGCACGCTGGCACGACCGTCCGACACGTGTCCGTCCTCAAGCGCGTATCGGTGCAGCTCCTCCGCCGAAAGGAGCTGGGTACCCTGCGGCCCGGACGGCGGCCGGGCGCGGGATGAAGGCGGTAGTGGCTCGCCATGCGTCATCGGTTTTTCCTGTTTCCCCATGCCTGCGCACTATAACCAACCGGAACGCCAACCGTTACTGCACGCAATCTGTCAGCCCGAAGCAAGCATCCTGCGGCACCAGGGCCCGGCGGTCATTTCCAGTACGGGGTCAGGCGGGCATCCGCGCGATAACTTCCCTGGTTCGGGATGACCGTATCGAGCGACCTGGCCACATCCGCCGACAACGTGAGCCAAAGGCGGAAACGATAAAGAAAGCCCGGGCCGATACCGGTGATGCTCTTGCTGGTCGGGCAATACGAATAGATGGTGCCGTGGTCGACGAAGACATATGCGTCCACGCGGTCGAACAGGTTGTGGTGCCATTCCAGGTTGGCGCAGTACCGCACGGGCTGGACAGGATGCCCGTTTCATAGCCGCGCACGCTACCGAGGCCACTGATCTGGAACAGGTGACCGAGGGAATGTTCTTGCCGCTGCCGAGTTGCCAGCCCGCACCGCGCGTACCGCCTGATCGGATTGCCATAGACGTGGAGGTAATACGCGCTGCCGGGAGCGATCTCGTGGCCTGACTCCCGCCATGTGGTGTTTCTGTGCCAGACATCACCCGACATGCCCCTGCCCCGCACCCGACCACCTTAAAACATGTGATGTATTTCACGCATCACGCTTTTTGCACATGGTAGGCGGCCAAACTCTCCCCACCCCCGGCATACCCCATCGCCGCTCCGCTCTTGATCGCGAAACCAGGGGCTCAAACAGGTCAGCCAGCGCCATTTATCGCGCCGCAGCACCCTCTTTTACAAAAAATATCAACCTTCGGGTGTTACCAGAAAATGACGGATAAAAACGCCAAATAAAGCACGTTTTTTAACAAGGAATACACCGATACCCGAATAAAGTCCCCCTCGGACCGCCCAAGCGAATCCACGTTCGCTTGCCAATAAATCAGGGGGAATTCGCGCCACATGCGGCCCGAAAAAGCATGTGGATAACCCGTTCGTCGACGTACTGCCGCGTCAACGATAGAAGGTCTTGGGAGCACCCCATGCAGTATCGAATGCTGATCTCGTTTGTGATGGCTGTTCTGTCTTCTGCTGCTGCAATGATCTTCCTGTATCGCCATGCTGAATCCATAGGCCTGGTCGACCGGCCTAGCGAGCGCAAGCAACACGTTGGAAACATCCCCTTGATCGGCGGCCTGTCAGCCTTCTTCGGCGTGGTCGTCAGCTCATGCTTCGACGGTCAATCGCCGCTGTTCACCAATGCCCTGCTTGGCACCGGCGCGATACTGGCGCTGACCGGAGCGCTGGACGACCGCTTCGATCTCAGTGTACGCACCCGCCTGCTGGTGCAGACCGGCGCAGTGCTGACGATGGTGTACATCACGGGTGTGTATGTGCATACGCTGGGTCATTTGTTTGGCCATGAGTTTGAATTGGGCACGCTCGGCATTCCGCTGACGATCATCGGGGTCATCGGCGTGCTCAATGCTTTCAACATGATGGATGGCATCGACGGCTTGGCCGGCATGCTGGCGCTGGTCAGCATCGGCGCCATCAATCTGTTCCAGGGCGTGTCGCAATGGCATAGCGTAATCCTGTTGCTGTTGCTGGCCGCCGCGCTGCTGCCCGATCTCGCCGCCAACCTCGGCCTGGTGGGACGCAAGATTTTCCTCGGCGACGCAGGCAGCATGATGCTGGGCTACTTCCTCGCCTGGACCTTGATTGAGCTCAGCCAGGAAGCGCAGCCGCATCTGTCGACGGTGGACGTGCTGTGGTGTGTCGCCCTGCCGGTGCTGGACACGCTGGCGGTGATGGTGCGGCGCATGCGGGAAGGCAAGTCGCCCTTCAAGCCTGATCGCGGGCATATCCATCACATCATGATGGATGCCGGCCTCGGCCCTCGCGCCACCCTGCTGGCGCTGATCGGACTGGCCATGTCGCTGGTCTTCATGGGCTCCTTGACGCGCCATCTGGCACCGGGCAGCAACTTGCTTACGTTTGGCGCCCTCGCCGTCATCTATATCGCCCTGGTAGGCCGTGTTCGTCGGGGCCAGCAGGCACGCCAGGCTACTGCAACCGCCGCGCTGCACCTGTCCCAGCTGACGCGCAGCACTGCGATGGTGGCCCAACTGCAAGCACCGGTGATCGGCGCCACTTACGAACAAGAGGACGAGGCCGTGCAGCGCGATGCGGTAATTGCATCGAAAAAGTGACTGCATGCATGCAAAAAACAACGAACGGACATGGGTAAACCGGATGGAACGCACACAGCTGAAAAAGGGATTCGTCGCCACCGCAACGACCCCCGTTCGCCATGACGCCGACGCCAGCCTTACCGCCGCGGCTCCGGTCAGCGTCGTCGTACCGTGTTATCGCTGCGCGCATACGATTGACAGCGCGGTCGCTTCGGTGGCCGCGCAGAAGGTGCTGCCCAGCGAGGTGATCCTGGTGGATGACGGCAGCGGCGACGGCACGCTGGAGCGCCTGGAAGCCGTTGCGCGAGCTTATCCGCCAGGCTGGATCAAGGTATTGGCGATGCCGCGCAACGGTGGACCGTCAGCGGCACGCAACCGGGGCTGGAGTCACGCAACCCAGCCGTGGATCGCCTTCCTCGATGCCGATGACAGCTGGCACCCGCAAAAGCTGAAGCTGCAACTGGACGCGCTGGCCGCCGATCCGACGATCGCGCTGATCGCCCATGAGATGAATGTGCAATCGCGCGCCACGCCGGCACCGTCGCTACGCTTGCCGGTCAAGCTGCGGGTCTTTCCCCGCCACCTGCTGATGTTGCGAAGCCCGTTTCCGACAGCCTCGATCATGCTTCGACGCGACCTGCCGTTCCGTTTCGACGAAACACGCTGGCGCGCGGAGGATTTCCTGCTGTGGGCGCAGATCCTGCTCTCCGGCCATCGCTGCGCCAAGCTCAACCAGATATTGGCGTCATGGCACAAGCCGCCGTTCGGCGCTGGCGGACTCAGCGGCGACCTGGTGGCCATGTACGAGGCGGCCGTCGATGTGCGCAAGACCTTGCACGAGCAAGGCCTGTTGGGCTGGTGGCAGATGTCCATCGCCGACGCCATGGGCTATGTGCGCTACCTGCGCCGGCGCTTGCTGACTTTCCGCCGGCGCCATGCCGGCGCCTTCCACGTTGAACGTAGTACCTGAGCGGAACATCGACGCATGAACTCAGTCGCGCCGTACCTGAAACACTCCGAACCATCGAACATCGCGACCAACGCGCGCATGATGTTGAGCCTGATATTGCTGGCGTTTGTCTGCGTAGCGGCCGATCTCATCGTCGGCATGCGTGGCATCGACGTGGGCACCGATACTTATGTCTATGCGCAATTCTTCGAGTCATTGCGCGGTGGCCCGGCGCAAACGCGCTTCGAACCGGGCTTCCTGTTCTTGACCGAGCTGCTCAGTGCCTGCGGCTTCAGCGTGAAGGCGTATCAGTTGATCCTGTTTGCCACATTGCTGTGCATGGCTTTCCTGGCTGCGCGCCGCTATTTCGATTATCTCGGCGGCGGCCGTGGCTATATGACGTTCCTCAGCGCCTGCCTGATGATGCTGCTGTTTTCACCGATGTTCGTGAACGCATCGATCAATGCCATGCGCCAGGGCCTGGCGGCATTGCCCGTGTTCGCCGCGCTGCTATGTTTCCAACAACGGCAGTGGCGCGGCTTTTTCCTGTACGGCGTAGTGGCCTGCTGTTTCCATTACTCCTCGCTGCTGTACCTGGCCTGCGCGCCATTGCTATTGCTCAATGTACGGCTGCAGCGCATCGCCGCCATTTTCGCATTCGTGGCTTACTGCACCGGGCTGACCATGGTGGTGGTGCGTTCGGCCGTACCGGCGCTGTACAACGCCGTGATGGATTACAGCCTCAGCGCCAATTACCGCTCCGGCGTGCGCATCGATTTCGCGGTGTTTTCGATTTTCTGGTACCTGTTGCCGTTCCTGCTGTCAGGTCTGGTGCGCAAGCCCTTCAATCAGCGCATCAAGGACAGCACCTCGGTCTACCTGGTGATGGTGCTGCCGTTTTTCATCATGGGCTGGGGCAACTTCTCCAATCGCTATCTGTTGCCGGCCTATCTGGCCGCTTCGCTGATGGTGGCCGCGCTGCTGTTCCACAATCGCCTGTCCATGCTGCGCAACCCCATCCTGCTGCGCGGCGCACTGATCTTGTCCTGCGCCGCTTTTCTCTATTACGTAACTAATCAGGTGGTCGTATGAACGCAGCAACGCTCGGAGGACACCTGGACGCCACCGTCCATGCCGCCACGCCAGACCGTATCCAGATCAACGCCTCGCCCGACGCAGGTGAAGTGGATTTCTCGCCGCTCGGCGAGCACGACCACGATTTCGCCTCCCTCGACCTGGTATCGATCGCCGACCTGCTGCGCAACGCCTTCGTCTATCCGCCGCACACCATCTATCGGAACGTAAAGATCGCCGCCACCGGCTTCGATCCAACGCAGGACATGCACGATCATCCGCAATTCCACTTCGCGTTCCAGGCGGCGCTGGCGCCCTCGCGACCACCCGCGGGAGCGGTGCCGGACCCTGTGCTGCTGCAGACTTTCCACCGGTTGCTGTGCGACGCGGTAGCCCGCTCCACCGCCGGCATGCAGTCGCCCTGGTTGCTGCAAAGCGGCGGCAAGGATTCCACCTCCATGGCCATCGCCGTGGCCGAAGCATGTCCGCGCACCACCTGTCTTACTTACCTCGGCGGCAAGGAAGAAGACGAGGTGGCCTCGGCCCGCTTCGTTGCCAAAAAGCTGGGCCTGCGCCACGAAGCGCTGGTCTGCGACCCCGGCCGCGCCTACGATCGCTATCTGGCGCTGGTGCCGCGCACGCCGTTGCTGACCGCGGATTTCGCCGCCTTGTCCTATGCGGACCTCGCCACCGAAGTCGGTCAGAACCGCGGCGACGGCATCATCGATGCGCTGGGCTCGGATCAATATTTCGGTGTGCCGCTGCATCGGCAGGATCGCTTGCTCGCCATGCTTGCGCGGCGCTTGCGCTTGCCGCAGGACGTATTCAAGTCTCGCCTGGTCAGCCGCAGTTTCAAGCTTTGCTTCGCCCTGGCCACGCTGCAGATGAATGGCTTCGAGCGTTATTTTCCCGGCTCGCGCTTCAGCGATACGGAAGTGGATGAGCTGTTTGGCTGGAACATCGCGTCGCGCTCACGCAAGCGCATGGATACTTTCCATGCTGATATCACGGCTGCCGCATCGGCTGAGGCAGTCCGCCGTATCTCGCTGGTCGTGGGCGAGTCAGCCCACCTTGCCAAGGGCATGTATGTCGCCAGTGCCATGGCATTGCGTTTGGTCTATCCGTATTGCGATCCGAAGCTGCGCGACTGGATTTTCCATGATGTGCCGGACGACATGCTGATCGGCCCTGGCGGCGTCAACAAGGTACTGATGCGCAAATACATCGCCCAGCACTTCGAGCAGCTGCCATACGTGCAAACCAAGGGCTGCTTCCGTTTCGACCTGCGCGGCCTGGCCAGGCAGCGATTCGACCAGGTGCATGCGTTCGCCTTGCAGGCGCAGGCGCTGCTGCCAGGCGCACCGCGCTGGCTGGAAACGCATCGCAGCCGGCTGGACAACAAGTATTTTGCTTCGAAGTTCTACCTGCTTGCGATGACGCTGCCATGGCTGCTCAACCGCATGCAGGCCGCACCCCGCCACCAGGACGTGGCCATCAACGAAAGTGTTTCATCATGACCGAGCACCAACGGTCGCGAATAGAACAAGGATTTTTCTGCGCGCGCGTCAGCGGCAGTCTTGCCGCCGGCGACGTGTCATCTTCTATCGCAGTCAACGTAGAGGCGCCGCGGCGCCATGCACGACTGCGTGAAAAGTTCCGTGGCCGCCCACGCAGGCGTTTACTGCCACGTCATGCATCTGGTGATTCCTATGACTTCCGCCATGTTGCCAAAGAAAGCACACGATTCCGCTGTCCGCTCACGCATTCAGCTCAGCACGTCGCCGTACCAGGACGAGGTTGATTTTTCGGTACTCGACGAGCTCGATCCCGGCAAGGCGCCGCTGGATCTCGTATCGATTGCCGACCTGTTGCGCAACACGTTCGTCTATCCACCGCATTCCATCTACAAGGACGTGAAAGTCGCCGCTTCCGGCTTCGATCCACGGCAGGATCTCCACGAGCATCCCCAGTTCCACTTTCCATTCCAGTCGGCGCTGGCCTCTTCGCGGCCGGCACCGGAGGACGTGGACGACCAGGATCTGCTGAAAACATTTCATCGCTTGCTGTGCGATGCGGTCGCCCATTCCACCAGCGACATGCGCGCGCCGTGGATGCTGCAGAGCGGCGGCAAAGACTCAACCACGATGGCGATCGCGGTGGCCGATGCCAGGCCGCAGACCGTCTGCCTTACCTACCTCGGCGGCGACGAGGAAAACGAAGTGGCATCCGCGCGATACGTGGCGCGAAAGCTGGGCCTGCGCCACGAAGCACTGGTTTGCGATCCTGGCCGCGCCTACGACCGCTATCTGGCGATGCTGCCACGCATGCCGCTGCTTACCGCGGATTTCGCCGCCCTTTCTTATGCGGATCTCGCTACTGAAGTAAGCCTCCGGCACGGCGATGGCATCATCGATGCCTTGGGTTCGGACCAGTATTTCGGCGTGCCGCTGCACAGCCAGCAGCGTGTGCTTGCGATGCTGGCGCGCCGCGTGCGGCTGCCGCAAAGTTTGTTCAAGTCGAAACTGGTCAGCCGCAGCTTCCGCCTTTGCTTTGCATTGTCCACCTTGCAGATGGACCAGTTCGAGCGTTACTTCCCCGGCTCGCGCTTTAGCGACGTAGAAGTGGATGAGCTGTTCGGGTGGGACATCGCCGCCTGTTCGCGACAGCGCATGGAAACGTTCCAGACGGATATTTCCGCCGCCGAGTCGGCTGAAGCGGTACGTCGCATCTCCGTCATCATCGCCGAGTCGGCCGCGCTGGCCAAGGGCATGTACGCAGCCAACGCGATGGCGTTGCGCCTGGTCTATCCGTTTTGCGATAGCGACCTGCGCGACTGGATTTTCCATCACGTTCCGGATGACCGCCTGATCGGCCCGGGTGGCGTCAACAAGGTGCTGATGCGCAATTACATCGCCCAGCATTTCCAGCAGCTTCCGTATGTAAAGAACAAGGGCTCGTTCCGCTTTGACCTGTGCGGACTGGCCAGGCAACGATTCGATCAGGTGCATGCTTTTGCGCTGCAGACACAAAGCCTGCTGCCAGGTGCGCCGCATTGGCTGGAAAACCACCGCGATCGGCTCGACAACAAGTATTTTGCCTCCAAGTTCTATCTGCTCGCCATCACGCTGCCATGGCTGCTCAGCCGCATCAGGCATGGATCGCGGCCGGTCGAGGAGCGGCTGTCATGAAGCGCGCCGCCAACGATGACCAGGCCTCCGATACGCGCCGCGACTTTCTTCGCCGTTCGCTGCAACTGAGCTTGCCGGCCTTGCTGCTATCGACATTGCCCACGCCGTTGAAGGCGTGGGCAGGCCAGCCGCAAGGCGGTGCGTCCGGCGTCGTGATCAATGTTCGCGACAAAGGCGCCAAGGGCGATGGCACGCATGACGACACCGCGGCGATTCAGTCGGCTATCGACGCGCTGCCCGCGGCCGGCGGTACCGTGACCATACCGCCAGGCAACTACATGATCGACGCTTCGCGCGCGATCAGCCTGCGCTCGAACATGTCGCTGCAGATGGCGCCCACGGCACAACTCACCGCCATCGCGAACAACCTGCCGCGCTCGCACGTGATCAAGGTGTGGCGGGTGAACAACGTGCAGATCGTCGGTGGCCGCATCGTCGGCGAACGCAACGGCCATATGGGCACGACGGGTGAATGGGGCTACGGCCTCAACATCGAAGCGTCGAACAACGTCAGCGTTTCGGACCTGCATATTTCCGACTGCTGGGGCGATGGCATCTGGGTCGGCGCCCTCGGTCCGGATGGCAACGCCGTGCCGGCCACCAACGTCACGATCAACCGCGTGATTTCCACCGGCAATCGGCGCCAGGGCATGTCGATCGGGCCGGTGAATGGCGTTACCGTCATGAATTCCACTTTCAGTAATACACAGGGCACCAAACCCGAGGCCGGTATCGATATCGAACCGCAAGGGCAAGGCATGGCGCAGAACATCACCATCAGCCATTGCACCATTACCGGCAACCATGGAACGGGACTGGAGACGCACGACAACGTTGCCGGCCTGGTAATCAAGGACTGCGCCATCCATGACAACGCCGGCTACGGCATCCTGACCGTAGGCGGCAAGCTTGGCGTGGGACCGTCGCAGATCACCATTGCGGACAACGTCATCAGCGACAACGGCCTGATCGGCATAACGATCGCGGGCAATACCAATCGCGCGCAAATCACCGGCAACACGCTTGACGGCAACAGCAACCGCTATTTCCACCGGGTGATATCGGCGCTATCGCTGCGCAGCTCGGATGCCCAGAACCGCGAATTGCGCATCGATGATTCCACCCGCGGCGTTGCCCTTTCAGGCAACAAAATTTCTTCGTGAAGACCGTTTTTCACGGCTTGAGGGCGCGACCGAATGAAGTTTCTTTTTTTCGCCAACACCGATTGGTATCTGTATAACTTTCGCCTTTCTACTGCGTTGCGCCTGCAGGCCGATGGCCATGAAGTAGTGATGGTGTCGCCACCGGGCGAATTCGGCGCTCGCTTTGCGCGACACGGTTTCCGTTGGCTGCCGCTGTCCATGGATCGCGCCAGCCTCAATCCGCTGCGCGAAACGGGCACGCTGTATCAGCTCATCCGCTTGCTGCGGCGGGAACGGCCCGACCTTGTGCATAGCTTTACGCTTAAATGCGCCATCTATGGCGCGCTCGCCGGGCGCGTTGCGCGCGTGCCTGCGATCGTCAATGCGGTAGCAGGCATGGGCTACGTATTCACCAGCGATAGTCGCAAGGCGCGCCTGCTGCGACCGCTGGTCAAGTTGCTCTTGCGCATGACGCTGGGCGGCAGCCGCTCGTTGTTGATCCTGCAGAACCCCGACGATGCGCAGGCTTTTGCCGATGCGGGGCTGGTAGACGCGCGCAAGGTCCGCGTCATTCGCAGCTCTGGCGTCAACACTACGCGCTTTCGCCCGGCGGATAACCGCCAATGCAACGAACACAAACGCTTGCGCGTGCTGCTCGCGGCGCGCTTGCTCTGGGAAAAAGGCATCCGGGAATTCGTCGATGCCGCTCGCCTGTTGCGCGAACAGGGACGCGACGTGGAATGCCTGCTCGCCGGCACGCCGGATGCGGGTAATCCGCATTCGGTACCGCTCGCGCAAGTGCAGCAGTGGTCCAACGAGGGACTGGTACGCTGGCTCGGCCATGTCGAGGATATGCCGGCCCTGCTCAACGCAGTCGACGTGATGGCGCTGCCCAGCTACTACCGCGAAGGCGTGCCGAAATGCCTGATCGAAGGCGCTGCAAGCGGCCTGGCAATCATCACCACCAACCTTCCCGGTTGCCGCGAAGTGGTGCCACGGCATGGCATCGATGGCCTGCAGGTTGAAGCGCGCGATGCGCAGGCACTGGCCAACCGGATCGCGCTGCTCGATGATGATCGCCAATTGCTGTCTCGCCTTGGCGACCATGCCCGGCAGAAGGCACTGGCTGATTTCGACGAACGCCTGGTCATCCAGCGAACCGTTGATGTCTATGCCGAGCTGCTTCGGCCGCGCACCGAGCCGGAAGGCGCCTTGCCGCTGGATGTCGCGGAATAAGAAGAAGAGCCCCGGCGCCCGTCAATGACGGAAGTATTTGGACGTTTAGACGTCCATATGGAAATTGACGGACATGGACCTCGGGTCCATCCGTGCAGTTTACCTTTCGCCCGGTAAATAAAGCGTAATTTCTTCTAGTGTGAACGAAAACACACCGGAAGGGGTTGCGCTTTCACGTGTAAATGACGCAACGTAGCCTCTGTTTTGACGCAAATGAGGCTGTTCCCGCTGTGAAAAGTAATGCGCTGATCTTCACGAACGTGAAAAACCCCAAGCAAGGATGCGCATCGGTAGTAGGGAAAATTGGCATCAACCTGAACGCTCGCCGCAAATTGCTGGCATTCGCCGTCGCATCTCTGGCGTTATCCGCAGTGGCTTCGCCGGCGTCCGCTACCAACTGGTGGACGCAGACACCCGCCGTCTCGGTCGGCTCGACGGTCATCAGCGTTCGCAACATGGGCGCCATGGGCAATGGCACCACCGACGACACGGCCGCATTCCAGGCAGCAATCAACGCCCTGCCCGCCAGCGGCGGCACCATCTCGGTGCCGAACGGCACTTACATGATCAATACCCTCAAGGGCATCACCATGCGCTCGCACACGCGCCTGTCGATGGCCGGGAATGCTTCGCTCGTCGCCATTCCCAACAACGCCCAGCGCTATTGGGTCCTGAAGGTGTGGGACGTCAACAACGTGGAAATCGTCGGCGGCCACATCGTCGGCGACCGTACCAAGCACCAGAATACCGGCGGCGAATGGGGTTACGGCATCAACATCGAGGGCTCCAAATCGGTCTACGTGCATGACATCGCCGTCTCCAATTCGTGGGGCGATGGCGTGCTGGTCGGCGCGACCGGGTCGGGCAGCACTGCGGTGCTATCGAGCGGCGTAACGCTGAACCGGGTCCAGTCCAGCAACAACCGGCGCCAGGGCCTGACCATTGGGCCGTGCACGCAGCTGTACGTTGTCAACAGCAGCTTTACCAGCTCCAATGGCGCCGCACCGCAGGCCGGCATCGACATCGAACCGCAGACCCAGGGCACGACCCAGCAGGTACGCATCGAAGCCAGCACACTGTCCAACAACGTGGGCAATGGCCTGGAAATGCACGCCAACGTAAGCGGTGTCGTGCTGACTGGCAGCACGGCCGAGAACAACCAGGGCTTCGGCGTGTTCGACAGCGGTGCCGACAATGTGCAGATCACCAGCAACAACTTGACCGAGAACTACCTGTTCGGCGTGCAGATTTCCAGCCCGACCAAAGACGTGCAGATCACCAACAACAGCATCACCTATAACGGCGATGCATGGTTCTACGACCACAAGGAGTCCATCTTCACCAAGGGCTGGGATCCGCGCGATATCTCGATCCAAAGCTCCGCCACGGGCATCGCCCAGGCCAACAACGTCATCTCACCGCAGCTTTGACGCCAAACGATGCGGGTTGCTGACACGGCCCGCATCGACATACTCGTTTTTTTCCGCAACAGAGCATGACCTTGCACGGGCGAATGCATATTCGCCCGTTTTTTTCGGAACGGCCATCTGGAAAGGCAATGCGGGCTCAACGCGCCCGACGCTTGTCCGAGTGGAACCGGCGTACACCCATGTACAAGGCCAGCAGCAGCGATGTTTCGCCAATGACGGTGGCAACCGCCGCACCCATTTCGTGGTGGGCCGGGATCAGCAGCGCGTTAAGCACGATCACCACGACCGCACTCAACCCCATGGCGAAAACCCGGTAACGCATGTGCTGCTCATTGAGCAAGGAGGAACTGACCGCTGTGGACAGGAAGCGTATCGGCACGCATACAGCGAGCACCATCAGGACTTTCACCACCGGCTGGTACTTCTCGCCGAAGATGATCGGTACGATCCACGGCGATACCAAGGCCAGCGCCGCGCCCACCAGCAAACCGGAGACCAGCATCGCGATGCTGCCCTGGCGATAGACCATCCAGAACTTCGCCGGATCGTGCGCGGCCCATCGGTGCAGCTTGGACAACAGGAACTTCTGGTACAGCGTGGCCGGTATCAAGTAGATCGCGGTCATCACGCCCAGCGCGATACCGAAGATGCCTGCTTGCGCGTTGCCTCCGAGATATTTCAGCAATACCGTGCTGATCTGGAAAAAAATCGGATAGAGCACCGCTTCGGCGCCGTAGGCCCACGCCTGCGACCATAGGTACGTCATGCTCGGCGGTACCGCATCCGGCATGGTTGCCGGCCGCTGTCCATGCCCATGCAGTTGCATCCCGCCGCGCAGCATCGTGAGCAACCGCGGCAGCGCCAGCAAGGCAACGCACAGGGCGATGATGCCGAAGCCGGCGGCAACGAAGTGCACGTCAAGCCTGGGCATCAACAACAGCAGGGTCGCCACCAGCAACCGGCTGCCCGGAATCATCAACTGCCATGAGGCCATGGCGCGGTGTCGCTCCTCCAGCCGCTGCTGGCTGCTGAGCAGGTTCACCGCCAAAATGCTGAGCACCACCGGCAGCAACAACCACAAGATGCGCCTGGCATCCGGCGTCGCGCCGGTGAACGACCACACTGTCACGGCCGACAACGTCAGCAGCGTGCTCGCTCCGATAAAACGCAATGAGGGGCGCAACCATCGATTGGCCGCCCATCCTTCCACCCCATAAACCTGCAGCCAGTACTGCGGCAGGCCGAAGCCCGCCAACGGTGCGACCATGGTGATGGTCGCCAATGACGAAGCGAACAGGCCGTAGCCGGCTGGCGCCAGCTCACGCGCCAATAGCGCCTGGGTAAGAAACGTGAGGGCGGCGCCGAGTCCAGTGGTGATCCACAGCATGGAAATGGCGCCGAGCGCATGTCGCCACCCTTGCGGCAGGCGAGCGGCGAAACCGCCGTCCGGAACGAGGACATCGCGCTTCATGCCGCGAAGACCTTGCGCGGACCCAGGACACCGATGCGCAGCGAAAGCTTCGCTGCGCATCGGACGTCCACCACGAGCGGGTTATACCTTGCTTGTAGCGTATGCGTAATAGGCATAGGCGTAATAACCAGCGCTCCGCTTTTCAACCAGGTTGAAGATCGCACCCTTGATCGGCACGCCATTCTGCTCCAGGCGCTGCTTGGCCAGAGCGATCTCACGTGTCTGGTTCACGCCGAACCGCACCACCATCAGGCTGGTGCCGACGTGATGCCCGATCACGGCCGCATCCGTAACCGCCAGGATCGGCGGGGTATCGATGATGATCAAATCGAAGCGCGGCTTGAGCTTCTCGAGCACGGTGGTGAAGTTGGCATGCATCAGCAGTTCGGAAGGATTCGGCGGAATTTTGCCGCGTGCCATGAAGAACAGCTGGCTGACGCCATCCACCGGACGGATCGACTGTGCCGCTTCCGACTGGCCGGCGATCACTTCGGACAGGCCGTTCTCCGCCCTGCCCCCGAGCGCCTTGTGCAGGACGCCCTTGCGCATGTCCGCATCGATCAGAAGCACGCGCTGCCCGGCCTGCGCCATCACCGCAGCGAGGTTCGCCGCGACGAAGCTCTTGCCTACGCCCGGGCTGGAGCTGGAAATCATCAAGACATTGTTCTTGGTTTCCAGCCGCGCGAAATGCAGGCTGGTACGCAGGCTGCGCAAGGCTTCGGTGGCCATGTCTCCCGGTGCCGTCAACGCCAGCAGATGCGGCTGGGCTCCGGAGTGATGGTGCCGACGGAACGCGGATTTACGCTGCACGTCGCTAAGCGGAATGGAAACGTACACCGGCAGGCCGAGGCGTTCGATGGCAACTGGATCTTCCACGCCATGGTTCAGCAACTGGCGCACGAAAACGAAAGCCAGCGCGGACAAGAATCCAAGCACCAGGCCACCCGGTATCACCCAAAGCGGCCTTGGCCACCACGGCTTGGCAAGATTTACCGCGGCCTTGTCGATCACTCGCACGTTGCCGACAGAACCGGCGCGCGCGATATCCAACTGTTGCGCCTGGTTCAACAGGCTGGTGTAGGTCTGGTTGCTCACCGTTACATCGCGCGTGAGCTTGAGCAGCTCCTGCTGCGTATTGGGCAAGTGGCCGATCTGCTGCTGCAGCGCATTTTTCTCGCCTTCCAGCTGCCCGATCTGCTGTTGCAGCGAGCGATATTCCGGATGCTCAGGCGTAAAATGATGCGACACGTCGGTCATCTGCATGCGCAGCTGCTCGAGGTTGGTATCGATCGATACATTCTGATCCAGCAGTGATTGCGTCTGCATGGAGATATCGACCGAGTGCTCGCGCAGCTGGAACGCATTCAATGCCTGGGTCGCCCGCTCCAGCTCCTGCTTCACCTTGGGCAGCTCCTCCTGCACGAACTTCAGGCTGCTTGCCGCCTCGGCCGCGCTGCGATCCACGTTCTGGCGCACGTACAGCTGGGTGACCTGGTTCAACAGCTGCGTGGCGAGCACCGCGTCCTTGTCGTTGTAGGTAAGCTCGATGATGCCCGAATCCTTGCCCTCCTCGTTCGCCTCGATGTCCTTCTGTAATTCGGTGATCGTCGCCATGTGCGAATGGCGGATCACCCGGAAACGCATGCCCGGGTTGGCCTGCAAGGTTTTCACCTGAATGGTGACGCCGTTGCCGGTGGCAAGCTGCCCCACGTGGCCGTTCACCAGCACGTTGCCGTCATCATCCAGCAAGGTATACGCGCCTTGCTCGCCGGCAATCAATTGCAGCTTCTCATCCAGCAGATCGCCCGGCACCTCGAGCTGAAAGATGTTCAACTGCGAACCGCCCCAGTCATAACGACTCAAGCCCAACATCGGGGAGGCCAGCTGGCCGGGATTTTGCGACACAAAGCGCCGCGCAAGAAAAGCGCCGAACAAGGGAAAATGCTTCGGCTGGCTTTCGATGTCCAGCTTGAGGTTTTCCACCGCCTGCCCGATCACCGAACGCGAACCAAGCAACTGGATCTCGGTTACCGCCTGCGAGGTGGAAATGCCAAGCGTCTGCGTGAGGTCGGAAAGTCCTGGCAGGCTTGGTGTCTTTTGTTCAACCTGCACGGATGCGCTGGCCTGGTAGATCGGCGTCGCGAGCACCGAATAAAGTACGGCGATGATGAGAAATGCCACGCTGATTGCGACAATCAGCCATTTGTTATCGAAGAGCGTGCCTAGTAATGCACGCAGGTCGATATCGTCATCCCGTGTCGAAAAGGTCTGCTTGGTAGTCATGGGGCCGCTCCGGTGAAATACACTTACAAATAACGCAGCCAGCTGCCGACACCGCGTTCGATCAATGCATAAGCATGTTCGAACGCCTGTCGTGGCCGCCGATATGGGTCGGGTACATCGCTGGCGTCATGCCATTTGTCGAGCAAGAACAATTTGCCGCTTACCTCCGGCGCGAGCCGTGCCGTTGCCGCCAGGTGATCCCGCTCCATCGCGAGCACCAGGTCGGCTTCACGCAACATCTTCGGCTCCAGCTGGCGCGCACGATGGCCGGCAGCGTCAATGCCATGCTCTTTCATGATCTCCATCGCATGAACGTCCATGGGGCGGCCAACAAGTGCACCCAACCCGGCACTGCTGACATGGATATCGCGATGCGTTAACTGCTGACGGAACAAGAATTCCGCCATGGGACTACGGCAGATGTTGCCTATGCATATCACTAGAATACGTTTGAACACGTAAGGAAGCGCTCCTGCCGTATGCGCTGAGAAAAGAAGCCTCCCTCAGGCCTCTCGCGGATTTAAAGACGTCAGCAGAGTAGAACAGCTCTAATCTGTAGACGGCGTGCACGCGCACGCGATGTGCTTATATGCTTTTCTTGATGAAATCGACATAGATTTCCGCGCCATTTATCCAATAAGCACGAAAATTTTATCTTCGTGAGAGAAAAGGTTGCGTTCGAGCATGGTTAATTTACGTGTTATTAACGGCGTCATGGGGTCTAATTAATGCAGCCAGACCGCAGTCTCGCTACAGATCCAGCGCTTAACCGCCCAGCGCTCCGCGTCATGCATGTCACATTGGAGTGCACATGAAAGCTTTATCTATTTTGGTAGCAGTCCTCACTACCCTGCTTCTGTATGGCTGCGCGGTAGTCCCGGGACAACACATGTCCGAACGAGCCTTATCGCATCCAGAAACCGGGCGCGTGCAACTCGTGCAGATCACGCCGCAGTGGCTCGAAGAGGATCAGGTCGCGTCAGCCGTGCAAAGTGTTTCACCTGAGCTTCTCAGCTATAGACCAGAGCCGTATCGCATTGGTCCCGGCGACACGCTCTACATTACCGTGTGGGATCACCCGGAATTGACCGCACCGGCCGGCGCGCAACAACAGGCGGCAGCCAACAGCCGGTTGGTACGCTCGGATGGCACGCTGTTCTATCCCTACGTGGGGGTGATCAAGGCCGCCGGCATGACCGTCGACCAGCTACGCGAAGCGATCAGCAGCAAGCTCACCAAGTATGTGCAGAATCCGCAGGTGGACGTCAGCGTCATCAGTTACGGCAGCCAGCTGATCACTTTGCAGGGCGCATTCACGAAGACCGATCCGCAGCAAGTAGGCACCATCCCCCTGACGCTTGCGCAAGCCATCGGTAGCGCCACCATCGATACCACGCAGGCGGACCTTTCCAACTTGATATTGACCCGCGACGGTCAGCAATATCACATTGATTTGAACACGATCGACCGTGCTACCGAGCAGAATATCTATCTCAAGCCCGGTGACCGCCTGTTCCTCTCATATAATGACAACAAGGAAATCTACGTGATGGGCGAAGTGATGCGGCCCATGGCGATTACCTTCAAGACCGATCATCTCAGCCTGACCCAGGCGCTGGGACGCGCGGGCGGACTGGATCCGGTCACCTCCAGCGGCAACTCCGTCTACGTGATACGTGGCGTGAAAGATCTCGCCAAGGAGCCCGCCACGGTGTTTCACCTCAATGCGCGTTCGCCTGCCGCTTTTGCACTAGCGGACGATTTCCGCGTGCGACCTGGCGATGTGGTGTTTGTCGGCCCGTCGGCCATCACCCAATGGGGCCGCGTACTCAGCCAGTTGGTGCCGCTATCCAGCCTGGTCGGCAACGCCGCCTTCGCCAAGGAAGAGATCAACGCGACGCCATGATCGCGCATCCAGGCTAATAACCTGGCCCCTCTATGCGTACAACATAAGCCGCGCGACATCCGTCGTGCGGCTTATTGTTGAAAGCGCCTTCAGTCCAGGCGCTTCAGTCTCGCGATTGCAGCCGGGCAATCCTGGCGTAGGCCGCATCAAGCTCGCCACGCAACGCCTGGTTGTCATCCAGCAATTGACGAATCTCCTGACACTGCGCAATGACGGTACGAAGCACCTCGCTTTTCACCGTGACATGCCGTGCGCGATATGCCCGCATGCGCTCGGCCGCGGATTTTGCTTTGCCTGTTACTGGACGCCCACGGCGTGGCCGCTGCTGCAGTGACATCGCAATCGTTCCGGGATCGCGTGGATCGACCATGGAAAACCCTCATCTGACATGACTTCGTTTAATTTATTGTAACGTTACAATAAATACAACCGATCTTCTTTCGGGGCGATTTGCGAACCGACGTGCTCCATAGCCCCAAGGCGCAGCGACACCGGCGTGCCTGCCGCCGCAACCGCAATGGCCATGCTGGTCAGCAGCGGCCAACGGCCTGCTGTCGCCGAGCGCGCCGCACGAGGTGCTCGGCGGCGGCCGGGATATGCGAGGCAATAACCCCCATATCCGTTCCACGCGGTAAATGATTATTCAGTGCTGGCATGTGCGGTTATCGCTATCGCCAGACGTGGAGGACTCGGCGCAGACCTTACAGAGCCGAGGCATCTCGTATCCTTTGATCTGGGTGTGCAGTGCCGGCCGCATCGCAGCCGCATCAGCAGGGCCTCGGCGGAAGTGCACCTCGGCAAGCGCCGGCACCCGGCTACATCGAGGACGTGATGCTGGACACGCAACGCCGCGCCATGCCAAGCGCGGTTTCGATAGTGACAGGCATTGGCTGCCGCAGTTGCAAAATGCAAAATCGAACGGGCCAGGCTTTTGGCCTGGCCCGTTCGGTTACTGCTATCAATCGATCTTCCAATCCAGCGTTACGAATATTTCGCGACCGGTGTAATCGTCGCCCTGCTGCGTGGGGATGAATTCGAAGCCACCTGCGTAATCCGTGATGGGTCCGACCTTGTTGAAGATATTGGCGACGTTTACGCCGAGCTTCACTTTGTCGTTGAATGCGTAGGACCCTGAAGTGCTCCAGATGATCCACGGTGGAACATGGCCGTAGTAGGTCACGCAGGCCGGATCGCCGATACCCGGCTGGATGCCGTTGGGCAGCACTTCACAACCGGCATAGTTTGCCGCGCGAATCTCCCCGGTGCGCTCGCCATGCAGAGTGAAGTCCCATGCCCCCAGATGCCAATGGGCATTTCCGGTGATCTTGCTCGCCGGATATTCGTAGCGGGTATTGATCAGCGGATCCGAGGCCAGCGTGCGCTCCTTGTAGGAAAGGTTGTTGGTGTAGTTCAGATCGAAATTGAAGTTGCCCCAATGCTCGGTGGGCAGTTTGTAGGTCAGCGAACTGTCGATGCCGCTGACATACAGGGATGCTTCGTTGATCGGTCCGGTGTGAACGCTGAGGATATTGCCGTTGGCATCACGCACGACATTGGCGATCGCCTCCTTGCAGTATTCCGAGCCGAGCGCATGCTCGATATAGGGCGCACCGCTGACCTGCAAACCGGTCAAACAGCCAGCCTCGTCGTTGAGTGCTTGTTGCAGCCCGATCCACGAGATGGCATTGCTGATGCCCATGTGCCAGTAGTCGACCGACCAGGCCAGGCCATCGACACCCGGGATATCCCACACGAAGCCATAGGTCCAGGAATGGCCGGTTTCAGGCAACAGGTTGGGGCTGCCGCCCTGGTACTGGTTGAAGTAGGAGGCGTGCTGGTAATTCGCGCACGTGCGATCGCCGGTCTTGATGCACTCCAGCGGATCGTTGTAGTCGCCGACCGTCTGGGTGGAATTGTCGAGGTAGATCGCCTGCATGTCCGGCGCATGGAAGTTGGTGCCGTAGGTGCCGCGAATCAGCAGGCCATCGAGCGGGCGCCACTCGATACCGGTACCCCAGGTCTTGGCGACGTCCGCACTGCTGTGGTCGTCGTACTTGTCGATGCGGCCGGAGATCGTCCAGATCAGCGAGTCGGCCAACGGCACGCGGAACTCGGTCGCTGTCGAGAAGCGCGTGCGGGTGCCGCCACCGGTGTAATAGTTGTAGAACGGATCGGCAAAGGTATCGCTGAATCCGCGCGGGTCCGGCGCCAGCGAGAAACCCTCGTGATTGGCTTCGAAGACCCACGATGCGCCTACCGCGCCGGCCCAGGTATTGAATAGCTCACCGTTGGTCAGGTTCAAGGTTGCCTGGTTCATCCAGCTCACCGCGCTATTCTCGCCGCCTTCGGCGAAGGTCGAATACTGGGCGGGCGTGATCGGATTCCAGAAGCGTTGCGCGTTGATCGCATAGACCGGATAGCTGTTGCCGCCGACCGTGGTGGTGCCAAGTTGCGGGCCGAAGAAGAAATTGGCCATGGCCAAGGAATTCAGGGCCGTGTAGTCCTCGTGCACGATGTACTTGCTGCTGCCGAGATTCAAATCCCAATCCCAGTTATCGAAGACCGTGCCTTTCAGGCCGGCGTGGATATCCCAATTGGTTTCGTAGTCGTGGGTATTGCCGTAGCTGCCCATTTCCGCCGGCGTGAGCTGGCGACCGTAGTTCGTGATGATCTGCCCGGTGGTCTGGTCGTAAAAATTGTTGGGCATGCTTGCAAACGACGGCCCGAAGAAAGGCAGCTGGGTGTTGGTGGTACCGGTATTGGTATACAGGCCGACCGAACCGTAAGCCTGCACCGATTCATTGAAATCGTACTCGCCGGATACATACACGTTGTCGGCGCGATAACCCGGCGACAGCACCCAGTCTTTGTAGATGGCATTCTGCTGGCAGTACGAACCCCAGTTGGTGACGCCTGGCAGCACCTGGTCGCCACTGGTGTTGACGGTACGGTAGTTGTACTGGCTGAAGTTATTACCGAACTTGCCGCAGGAACCGGCGGGCGGACTGACGAACGGCACGGAACCAGCACCCGGGTTGACCTGGTTGAGCGTCGGGCCGTTCAGAAAAATGCCGGCGCTGCGCGGATAACCGAACATGCGATCGATCGGATTGTACGCACCGTAACCGGCATCGGCATCGGAATCCGTGTATGGGCGGTCACTACCCCACAGCGGCGAACGATTGGTGTGTTCGTAGGTGTACATGAGATGCCACTTCTCGCCCGATCGACCGCCGGTATAGAGGAAATCGCCGTACCTGCGGCCGCCCTGGGTGGCGCCACCCGCGGTCAGCTTGATGTCATCGCCCACGTAATTCTTCTTGAGGATCACGTTGATCACGCCAGCTACCGCGTCCGATCCGTAGATCGAGGAAGCACCCGAGCCGAGTATTTCGACGTGATCCACCATGCCGACCGGAATGTTGTTGTAGTTCTGGAAGGTGGTTTCGCCACTGTTGCCCGGCATCGGATAGTCGGTAACGCGATGGCCGTCGATCAACAACAAGGTATGGTCGGGACCGAGGTTGCGCAGGTTCACCACGCGCGCGTTGACCGCACTGTTGCCCCAGGTCGAAACGCGATTTTGGAAATCCGGCGCGGAGATCTGCGGCATCGAATCGAGGAACTCCCACAGCGTGGTGAAGCCCTGTGCCTTGATCTGCTCGCCGGTGACGATGTCGACCGGAGCCGGCCCTTCGATGGTGGAACGCGGAATGCGCGAACCGGTGACGACCACTTTTTCCAGCGTCTTCGCCTTTTGCGGCGCAGTCGTCTGGGTGCCGGGCGATGCGGACTGCGGCGCGGCCGGTTGATTGCCGGCAGGCGTCGCCGATGTCTGTGCGAAAGCAAGCGGCGCGAACAGCGCCAAAGCCATGGAACTGGCCAATACGCCACGGCGTAAGCGGATGGTGCTCATTATTTCTCCCCTCCCGGTGAAATTGGAATTGTCTTGTGCGGTTTCCGACCCCTATCGGGACCGCACTTTTTAACTGCGTACGCTCAATCGCCATGACCTGCGTTCGGCATGACGACTGTTCTTGCGGAGGCAACCGTTCATGGATTGGCCGCGCTGCCCTCCCTTGTCGCTACCGCGACATGTTCTTTGGTCTCGATGCGGTAGACATAGACGTGCACGCCAACAGGCTGTGCAGGAAGATCGAGTTGCAAGCCGTCAGCTTGTTGGTGGAACGTTACCGGCCTGCCGCTGGCGAGCAGCGTTACCGCCATCACCGGCATGGCAGGTGTGATCGAATGGATCAGTGCATGGCCCGTACTCGGCCACGCCATCTCGAGTGCATAGAGATGCCCGTCCTTGGTGGTGAAGCGGAAATCCTCGGCGGTGTAGGGCTTGGTCTTGGTGTCCTGCATGGTGCCGGCAGCCACCTGGGTGGGGCCTTCACCGAAACGCTGCCATGGCCGCGTTCCGTAGATGGCATCACCGTTGACGCGCATCCATTGACCGATCGCCCGCAGGATGCGCTGCGCCGGCGCGGGAATAGTGCCATCGGCCTTCGGACCGATATTCAACAGCAGGTTGCCGTTCTTGCTCACCACATCGGCAAGCAGTTGCACGATTTCATCCGGCGACTTGTAGGTATCGCCTTGCGCGTATCCCCACGAATCCGGGCTGATCGAGGTTTCGGTCTGCCAGGGTTGGGCGCGGATATCCGCGGCCTGTCCACGCTCGATATTCAACGTGCCGGTGCCTGGCCGCATGTCGTCGAGTTTGTAGTTCAGCACCACGCCCTGCCCGCGCGCCGCAGCCTGGTTGTAATAGAACGCGGCAAACTCGGCCAGCGCGCCACGGAAACGCGGCTGGCCTACCCACCAGTCGAAGTACATCAGGTCCGGGTGATAGTCCTGCACGATTTCAGACGAACGCGCCAGCCAGTCGTTGAGATAAGCATCGGAAACGAACGTCCAGTCCACGTCCTGGCCATCTTCGCCCTTGGCGGAAGCGGAAGGATGCGCCGGTCCGTACAGCGCGGCATAGCGTGGATCGTTGACGTCCGAATCAAAGGTACGGCCATACTCGAAAAACCAGTCATGCTCGGCGCGGTGCGAGGATAGGCCCAGTTTCATGCCCTGCGCGCGCACCGCCCTGGCTAGCTCGCCGATCACATCGCGATGCGGCCCCATTTTCACGGCAGTCCAGTCCGACAGTTTCGAGTCGTACATGGCAAAGCCATCGTGGTGCTCGGCGACCGGCACGATGTAACGTGCGCCGGCTTCGCGAAACAATTTTGCCCAGGCCACGGGATCGAAATGCCCGGCCTTGAACAACGGAATCAGATCCTTGTAGCCGACCGCGGGCATCGGGCCGTAAGTGGCAACTTGATGGCGGTAGTAATCGGCGTACTCGCCCGTGCGCTCGTACATGTGGCGCGGGTACCACTCGCCCTTGTACGCAGCAACCGAATAAACACCCCAATGAATGAAGATGCCGAACTTGGCATCCCGATACCACTCGGGCGTGGCATAAGCGGTAAGCCGCTGCCAGTCCGGCTGCATTGGACCTTGCCAGGCGAGCTTGCTGACCTGCGCGAGCATCGCCTGGCGCGCACCGTCGAAGGGACGATTAGCGGCTACCCATTGCTGCTCGATGGTCGCCGCGTCGGGCGGCACGGTGGCATGCACTGGTTCGGCAATGGCATTAGCGCTGCACAGCAAGGACGCGAGCGCAATCCATGCTCCGGCACCGCGCAAGCTGGACGGATGTATCGCCATGGCGCCCCGTCAATGCGAATGCGCGGACTGCGGGTAACGATTCATCAGCCAGCTCGCCGCGCCGACGACCGCGAGCTGGCCATGATCCACCACATGCACCGGAACCGTCTGCAGGAACGGGCGCACGACGCCTTTGTCGAGAAAGCGCTCAATGAAGCTGCTTTTGGCGATGAAATCGGTGAGGTGCGAAAGGAAGCCACCGGCCACATAAACACCGCCGGTCGCGCCATACAGCATGGCGAGATCGCCAACATAGGAGCCGAGCCATCCGCAAAACAGCTGCAACGTTTCCAGCGCCTGGGCATTACTGCCTGTGCAGGCGGCCGCGGTGATAGCCGCAGGCTCGCTCCACAGCGGCGCAACGTGTTCCAGCCGGCATACGGCCCGATACAGGCGCAGCACTCCCGGTCCGGACAACACGTAGTCGTAGGGAACGTGCGTGTCGGCGGACACCAGCTGACTCATTACCTGCTGTTCGCGTCCCACACGCGCCGCTAACTGCATGTGCCCCGCTTCGGTCGCCAGCACTCGCGACGGCGCGGCCGGCAATCGCACCGCTACCCCCAGGCCGGTACCTGGACCGACGACCACGACCGGGCCACTAACCTGATCTTGTGCGGGCCGATGCAGGGTCGTAATGCTGTCGGCATCGAGATAAGCCGTGCCGTAGGCCAGCGCTTCGAAATCATTGAGTACATCGACCGCGTCGAATGCCAGCGCCGCCTGCAGCGCAGCCGGCACCACCGGCCACAGCAAATTGTTGTTGACCACGCTTCCTGCGTGCAGGAAGCCGGCACAGGCCAACCCAAGATGACGCGGCCTGATCGCGAACGCATCGCAGAACGCGCGGACAATCGCATCCAGGCCCGAAAATTCCGCGCACTTGTAGACACGGTACGCAAGCATGCTCGGCGTCTTCCGATCCGGCCGAAATGCGACCAGCCCGATGCGCGCATGCGTGCCGCCGACATCGGCGGCTAGAAATGCGTGTGGCTCATCGCCGAGCGGCTTCGCTGCCACAGGCGGCATGACGTTCTCCCGCGATATATCGGTGAACTGCGCCTGAGATGGCGCATGCGTAGCGCTGCGGAGGTCACCATGGGACCGGTAATCGGCATTCATGCGCGGCGCAAATCCTTGCTGGCCGCAGGCCAGGCGTTTGCGCCGTTATTTCGCTGCACCAAACCCTGCATGTCTCCCTCCGATGGTTCCGACAGCCGATCCGAGCCCCCGTCAGCGTTTGTTTCATATACGAACGCTGTTTTTATATTTATGTGTAAAAGCTTATAGGCGTCATTTAGATCGAGGCAAGTTGCACCGCAGCAGTTTCTGGCGCGTGTTCATGGAGAGCCCTGCCCACCCGCGGCAATCTGCAGATCGACGGAGAACCGCCTCGGACAGCACCCTCCCCTTTTGTGCAAATATGAAACAGCGATTCATTGACATCCGCAGATCCATCGCAACATGCTGCGGATGACCTTCCAGAGCCAACCGCGACCCGGCCTGGCGATTGGTGGCAAACAGGGGCCAAAAAGCATGCCCAATCTCTCTTCCAAATACCGTGCGCCCGCGCTCGACAAAGGGCTGGACATCCTCGAACTGCTGGCTGGGGCCAGCCAGCCGCTCAGCATTGCGGAAATTTCTGAAGGTATCGGCCGTTCCCGCGGCGAAATCTTCCGCATGTTGCAAGTGCTGGAAGAACGCGACTACATCGGGCGCGGCGAGGGCGAGCTTGGCTATTCGGTGACGCCACGACTGTTTCGGCTTGGCATGGAACAGCCGCGGGTGAAAAGCATGATCGAGGCTGCCATGCCGGTCATGCATCGCCTCGCGGATAGCAGCGGCCAGGCTTGCCATCTGGTCGTCCCTTCCGGGGGGCAGATCGTGGTGATCGCTCGCGCGGACCCGCCCGGAGAAGTCGCGCTGGTGGTGAAAGTCGGCTACCGCCGCCCGATGGCTCGATCGACCTCGGGCCATGTGTTGCTGGCCTTCCAGGACGATCCCGTGCGCGACCGCTGGCTCGACCTGATCGCACGCGACGAGCCGATCCCGGACCGAAAGAAACTGGTCAAGTTGCTGAGCCCATTGCGCACCTGCGGTTATGCAAGCGAGGCCAGCCATGCCGTGGAGGGGGTAACCGATCTCTCTGCGCCGATCATGCAGCACGGCGCCGCCGCATGTGCGCTCACCATTCCCTACCTCAAGCAGCAAAACTCAGCCCCCACCAGGGACACCGTCATCGGTTTGTTGCTTGACGCCACCCGGGAAATTTCCGCGGCGCTGCAATTCGGCAGCTCTGCGCGACCCGCCGGCCTGCCATAAATTTTCTTGTACGCCTTGCATCCACCCACGCCGAGGACTTGAACAGATGCCCATCCGTCGATGCGTTGCACTCATGCTGGCGACAGTCGCCGCCGGTGCCAGTAGCACCGCCTTGCCGCAGAATTTCGTCGACGTGAAGCCCTCCCCGCAACAGGTGCATTGGCAGGATCTGCAGTTTGGCGTGATCGTGCATTTCGGCACCAACACCTTTCTCGACCGCGAATGGGGTGATGGCAAGGCCGATCCGAAGGTGTTCGATCCCGATCACGTCGATCCGGCGCAATGGGTTAGCGCGGCCAAATCCGCTGGCGCGCAATACCTGGTGCTGGTGGCCAAGCATCATGACGGCTTTGCGCTGTGGCCAACCGGGCAAAGCGATTATTCCGTCAAGCAAAGTCCATGGATGAACGGCAAGGGCGACCTGGTGCGCATGACCGAAGCGGCCACGCGCAAGGAAGGCATGGAATTTGGCATCTATCTATCGCCATGGGACCGACACGAACCGCGCTACCAAGACTCGGCCGCGTATGACAGCTACTATCTCGCGCAAATGGACGAACTCGTGCAGGGTTACGGACCGCTGGCCGAATGGTGGCTGGATGGTGCCGGCAGCGCAGGCCACGTCTACGATTTCAAAAAATATGTCGAAGAGCTGCGCACCTATCAACCAAACACCCTGGTGTTTGCCGATGTTTCGCTGTTCGGTTATGGCGATATCCGGTGGGTTGGCCAAGAAGACGGGCACATCCGTGGCGAAAACTGGAATGTGATCGATCGCCATGGCGACTTGCGCTGGCGCCCGGTCGAGGTAGACACGCCGTTGCACACGCTGCAATGGTTCTGGCATCCGAACAGCGACCAGACGTTGAAAAGCGTCGACGAATTGGTCGATATCTGGGAAAACAGTGTCGGCCGCGGCGGCCAATTGATGCTGGGCATTGCGCCTGATCGCCATGGACGTCTACCCGATGCCGACGTAACACGCCTGAAGGCGTTCGGCGATGCGCTACAGGCACGCTATGGCGCCGACAAGAACCTGGCGCGCCATCATCGCCATGGCAGCGACAATGCCGAAGCTGCGCTGGACGGTGATCGCGACACGTTCTGGTCCGCGCCGGAAGGCTCGCATCACGCGGCGCTTGAAGTCGCCTTTGCCCAGCCAATCACCATTAATCGCGCACTCACCATGGAATGGCTCAATGACGGGCAGTGCGTGCAGAAATACGCCATCGAAGCGTGGACGCAGGGTGCCTGGACTTCCGTGGCAAAAGCCGAGGCCATCGGCCACATGAAGATCGATCGCTTTGCGCCGGTGACCACCAGCCGGATGCGCCTGAACATTCTCTCCAGCGCGTGCACGGCGCGCATCCGCGAGTTCCAGCTATTCGATGCCCAAGGACATGGTTAGCAACCCTGCCCGCATACCGCACCCGCAAGGCGACACCTTGTCCAGGCATGCGGGCGCCACCAGATTGAAGCAAACCGCGCATACTTCTCGACCCATGACATGAGGTAACAGGTCATCATGGCCCCTGTGCAAGCCATGCCCGTGGACAACGGCAACGACGCCCTGCAGGATTTCATCGCCACGCATCGCCGCCTGTTCGTGCTGACTGGGGCTGGCTGCAGCACGGATTCGGGCATTCCGGACTATCGCGATGCCCATGGCGGCTGGAAACGCACGCAACCGGTGACCTACCAGGCGTTCATGGGCGAAGCGCTCACCCGCCAGCGCTACTGGGCACGCAGCCTGGTCGGCTGGCGTCGCTTCGGCCATGCGCAGCCGAACGATACGCACCGCGCCCTCGCACGGCTGGAAGATTCGGGCAAGCTGCAATTGCTGCTGACGCAGAACGTCGACGGCTTGCACCAGCTTGCCGGCAGCCGAAGCGTGCTGGATATGCACGGCCGGCTAGACACCGTGCGCTGCATGGATTGCGAACGGCGCTCCCCGCGCCATGCCGTGCAGCAGGCTTTGCTGGCGCTCAACCCTGGCTGGTCGCACCTGGATGCCGCCGATGCGCCGGACGGCGATGCGGAACTGGACGGCCTCGATTTCAGCACGTTCTCGGTCCCGCCCTGCCCACATTGCGGCGGCATCCTGAAGCCGGATGTGGTGTTTTTCGGCGAGAACGTGCCGCGTGATCGCGTTACCACCGCGATGCAGGCACTGGAGGCCGCCGACGCGATGCTTGTCGTCGGCTCGTCGCTGATGGTGTTCTCCGGCTATCGGTTTGCGCACGCTGCCGCAAAAGCGGGCAAGCCGATCGCAGCCGTCAATCTTGGACGTACCCGCGCCGATCCGTTGCTTGGATTGAAGGTCGAACAATCCTGCGCGAAAGCGCTGGCATTCCTGCTGAGCGGCGAATCAGCGGCGCGCGCGGAAGAAATCGCGTAACAGCACGGCGGACTCATCGGCCAGCAAGCCGCCTCTTACGTCGATCCGGTGATTGTGCCGCTCGGAAATCAAGGTATCGAACACGCTGCCGGCCGCGCCGGTTTTCGGATCGGTGGTGCCGTACAGGACACGGCCAATGCGCGCATGCACCAGCGCCATCGCACACATCGCGCAAGGCTCCAGGGTGACATAGAGCGTGGCCCCGACGATGCGATAATTCGCCAGTTTTTCGCCTGCAGCGCGCAAGGCCATGATCTCGGCGTGCGCGGTGGGATCATGCAGGGTGATATTGCGATTCCAGCCCAGGCCGACGATCCGACCCTCATGCACCAGCACGGCACCCACCGGCACCTCGTTTTCGGCATCGCGCGCATGCTCCGCCAGTTGCAGAGCGCGGCGCATATATGCCTCATCCTCAACGCTGAAGATGGACGGCTCTTGGTCTAAGTTCTCTTCCATTTCAAATAGTTAAATTACTTTCTTAAAGTGATGTGGCGTTACGGAAAAGCGTTGTAACCAATGCCCGCAATTGCACGAACGGCGGTGCGGCGACGCCGTGCTGGTGGTCGGAACGCGCCTTCGTCACGGCAACGGAAACGCAGCGCACCGACGCGATAAGTATCGTGCACACCCAGCAGCTAGTCCGATTCGTAGAGCCTGGCATTGGCATCCGCCAGACCGGCGCGCTGCGCTCGCTCCAGGCGGCGACGCATCAGCAACCACCGTCCCCAGCGGTCGGGCTGGCATCGGCAAATACCCCAAAAGTGTCCTGGCCTTGCGGTGGATACTGGCGCCCCGCATACCAGCCCAGCCTCGGGTCAAGTTTGAGCGCGGCAATATCCGGCCGTTTCAATAGCTCTTGGCCGAACTCGAATTCGAACACTCCCCCCGCAAGCGTGCGATGCGCATGGAGCCGGCCAAGACGCAGCGGTTCGTCCAAGACGTCCCAATCTCCATAGACCGCCATAAATCCATCGCTCATCATCCCTTCCCGTCCTTGCTTGGTGGAGGGGATTTGATGAGGGAGGCAAGGCCTTCGCCACTGACGAAGGACTCATCCGCTCGCCAGCCTGCCGAAACGACTCGATTTGCGTCATTCGAGCCGCTTGTCGACGGAGATGTGTCGCGTAAATGACCAAAAAGGAAAGAATATTATCCCTTCACTCCCACTCGATCGTTGCGGGCGGCTTGCCGCTTATGTCATAAACGACACGAGAAACACCACGTAGCTCATTGATAATACGATTAGAAACCTTGCCAAGGAACTCATAAGGCAAGTGCGCCCAATGTGCGGTCATGAAGTCGATGGTTTCGACTGCCCGCAGGGCGATTACCCATTCGTAGGCGCGCGCGTCGCCGACGACGCCGACCGACTTCACCGGCAGGAATACCGCGAACGCCTGGCTGACGCTGTCGTAGAGATCGGCGCTGCGCAGCTCTTCGATAAAAATCGCATCGGCGCGCGCCAGCAGTTCGGCATATTCGGCCTTCACTTCGCCCAGGATACGAACGCCCAGGCCCGGCCCCGGGAACGGATGGCGATAAACCATTTCGCGCGGCAGGCCGAGTTCGACCCCGATGCGGCGCACTTCGTCCTTGAACAGCTCGCGCAACGGTTCCACCAGCTTGAGCTTCATGTGCTCGGGCAGGCCGCCGACATTGTGATGGCTCTTGATGACGTGGGCCTTGCCGGTCTTGCTGCCGGCCGACTCGATCACGTCCGGATAGATGGTGCCCTGCGCCAGCCACTTCACATGCCCATTGCCGGCGGCGGTGACCTTGGCCGATTCCTCGTCGAAAATCTCCACGAACAGGCGGCCGATGGTCTTGCGCTTGGCCTCCGGATCGGCGACGCCTTCCAGCGCCTTGAAATAACGCTCGGCGGCGTTGACCCGGATCACTTTCACACCCATGTGCTCGGCCATGGTGGCCATCACCTGGTCGCCTTCCTGCCAGCGCAGCAGGCCGGTGTCGACGAACACACAGGTGAGCTGGTCGCCGATCGCGCGATGCAGCAGCGCGGCGACCACCGAGGAGTCGACGCCGCCGGACAGGCCGAGCAGTACATGGTCCTGGCCGACCTGCTCACGCACGCGGGCGATCTGGTCGTCGATGATGTGCGCGGCGGTCCACAGCGTCTGGCAACCGCAGATTTCCGTCACGAAACGCTTGAGCAAGGCCGTGCCCTGCTTGGTGTGGGTGACTTCCGGATGGAACTGCACGCCGTACCAATGCTTGGCCTCGTTGGACATGGCGGCGACCGGAATGCGATCGGTGATCGCCGTGACGGTGAAGCCGGGCGGCGCCTTGGCGACGTGATCGCCGTGGCTCATCCATACATCGAGCGCATGGCTGGACGGATGGTCGCTGAGCCCTCCGAGCAGGCTGTCCGCCGCCACCACGTCGACGCGCGCATGGCCGAATTCGCGCACATCGGCAGCCTCCGTAGCGCCACCCAGCTGCGCAGCCAGGGTTTGCATGCCGTAGCAGATGCCAAGGATCGGCAGGCCGGCATCGAACACTTCCTGCGGCGCCTTGGGCGCGCCGTGCACAGTGGTGGATTCCGGGCCACCGGAAAGGATGATGCCTTTGGCACCAAAGGCGGCGATGTCCGCCGGGTTGTGGTCCCAGGCCCAGATCTCGCAATACACGCCGATCTCGCGGATGCGGCGCGCAATGAGCTGGGTGTACTGCGCACCGAAATCGAGGATAAGGATCTTGTCGCTATGGATAGAGGTCATGGCGGCGGTCGGCAGGGAATGAAGAAGAGAGCATGGGAATCATCGCCATCCCGTAGCAACGGGATGGCGAGCAAGCAGGACGCACCTGGCATCAATCAGGAGTTGAGCCGGTAATTCGGCGCTTCCTTGGTAATCTGGATATCGTGCGGATGCGCTTCCGTGACGCCGGCCGAGGTCACCTTGACGAATTGCGCGTTGTTGCGCACATCGTCGATGGTCGCCGCGCCGAGATAACCCATCGATGCCCGCAAGCCGCCGATCAGCTGGTGAATGATGTTGCGCAGCGGACCGCGATACGGCACGCGGCCTTCAATGCCTTCAGGCACCAGCTTGTCGGCGTCGGCCTCATCCTGGAAGTAGCGATCCTTGGAACCTAGCGCCATCGCGCCGAGCGATCCCATGCCGCGATAGCTCTTGTAGGAACGGCCCTGGAACAGCTCAACCTCGCCAGGTGATTCCTCGGTACCGGCGAACATGGAGCCGAGCATCACGGTGGAGGCACCCGCGGCCAGCGCCTTGGGAATGTCGCCGGAATAGCGGATGCCGCCATCGGCGATCAATGGGATTTCGTCCTTCAGTGCGCTGGCGACCATGTCGATGGCGGTGATCTGCGGCACGCCGACGCCAGCGACCACGCGCGTGGTGCAGATCGAGCCGGGGCCGACACCCACTTTCACCGCGTCCACGCCCGCATCGAGCAGCGCGCGCGCGGCTTCGCCGGTAACGATGTTGCCCGCAATCACCTGCACCTGCGGATAGCGCTTCTTCACCCAGGCGGCGCGTTCGATCACGCCTTGCGAATGACCGTGCGCGGTATCGACCACGATCACGTCGACGCAGGCGTCGACCAGTGCCTCGATCCGTTGCTCGGTGTCGCCGCCTACGCCAACCGCCGCACCGACCAGCAGGCGCTCATGCGCATCCTTGGCGGCATTCGGGTTGTCGCGGGCTTTCTGGATGTCCTTGACGGTGATCAGGCCGCGCAGCTGGAACGCATCATTCACCACCAGCACTTTTTCGATGCGGTTCTTGTGCAGCAGCTGCAGCACCTCGTCCTGGCTGGCACCCTCCCTCACGGTGACCAGCTTGTCCTGGCGCGTCATGATGTTGCGCACCGGATCATCGTGCTTGCGCTCGAAGCGCAGGTCGCGGCTGGTAACGATGCCGACCAGTTGTTCGCCTTCCACCACCGGCACGCCGGAAATATTGTGCGCGCGGGTCAGCTTGAGCACATCGCGGATCGAGGTGTGCGGGCCAACGGTAATCGGGCTGCGGATGACACCGGCTTCGAACTTCTTCACCAGCCGCACTTCGGCGGCCTGCTGCTCGCCGGTCATGTTCTTGTGGATGATGCCGATGCCGCCGTTCTGCGCCATGGTGATGGCAAGCCGGGCTTCGGTCACCGTGTCCATGGCGGCGGACACGATGGGAATGTTCAGTCGAAGGTTGCGCGTGAGTCGTGTGGAAGTATCCACGTCGCGCGGCAAGACTTGGGAGTGGGCCGGGACGAGGTAAACGTCGTCGTAGGTAAGGGCCTCGGCGAGGATACGCATGCGAAAAGTCTCGCTCCAAAGAGGAGATTATACGCGGGAGCGGGCTTCGATGCGACCGTACTGCGGAGCAAAACGCCAAGGCGTGCATGGCATTGCCTGCCGAAGCCGCGGGTAAGTGCATGGACGTCCGTTCGCAGCATGCCCGAACTGCGTGCCGTGCCGGTTATTCGCGCGCCTGGGCTGCTTCCAGCGTGTTCTCCATCAGCGTCGCCACTGTCATGGGGCCGACACCGCCCGGTACCGGCGTGATCCAGCTGGCTCGTTGCGAGGCCACGGAAAAATCCACGTCGCCGACCAGGCGCCCGTCGTCCAGGCGGTTGATGCCCACATCGATCACCACGGCGCCTGGCTTGATCCATTCCCCCTTGACCAGGCCCGGCTTGCCGACCGCGACTACCAGTATATCGGCCTGTCGCACGTAGGTTTCCAGATCGCGGGTGAAGCGGTGGCAGCAGGTAGTGGTGCAACCCGCAATCAACAATTCGAGCGCCAGCGGCCGTCCGACATGATTGGACACGCCCACCACCACGGCGTGCTGGCCCCGCACCGGGCGATCGGTGTGGCCCAGCAATGTCATGACGCCTTTGGGTGTGCAAGGCCGCAGGCCGAACCGGCGCAACGCGAGCCGCCCTACGTTCACCGCCTGGAAACCATCCACGTCTTTGTTCGGATCGATGCGATCGACCAGGGCGTCCTCGTCGATATGCGCGGGCAGCGGCGATTGCACCAGAATGCCGTGCACGGCCGGATCGGTATTGAGCCGGTCGATCAACGCAAACAGTTCCGGCTGTGTGGTGGTGGACGGCAAGTCGTAGCCGAAGGACCGGAAGCCAACCTGATGACACGCTTTGCGCTTGTTGCGCACATAAACCGAGGAAGCCGCGTCATTCCCGACCAGCACGACGGCAAGGCCAGGTTCGACCTTGCCCTGCGCCCTGCGTTCGCTCACGCGCTTACCGATGCGCTCCAGCAATTCCTGCGCGATGCGTTTGCCGTCAAGGATGCGTGCGTTCATGGGGTATCCTGGCCTTCCTGGAAGCGCATTATCCCGGCTTGTCCGCCAGCCTGCCACGACTTGTTTTAGTGCGGGGGAAAACGCGACCGGTCAGCCATGCACGGCACAGGCATGCTCGATATCTTCATAGCCACGGAACACGGCGGCGGATCCACACCCCGGACACGCCGGATCGCGTGGCAGCCGCGTTTCGCGAAAACGCATGCCCAGCGCGTCGAACGACAGCAGGCGTCCGACCAAGGGCTCGCCCAGATCCAGCAGCAACTTCAACGCCTCGGTCGCTTGCAGCAGACCGACGATACCGGGCAGCACGCCCAGCACCCCCGCCTCGCTGCAGTTGGGCGCGTCTTCGGCGGCGGGCGGCTCGGGGAACAGGCAACGATAACAAGGGGCATCGGCGCGACGCGGATCGAACACGCTGACCTGTCCGGTGAAGCGCTCGACCGCGCCATAAACCATGGGCATGACGAGTCGTCGCGTCGCTGCGGCAAGCAGATAGCGCGCCGGGAAGTTGTCGGCGCCATCGATAACCAGGTCGTGTCCGGCGAGAAGGCGCTCGACATTGCCGGCGTGCAAGCGTTCGTTGCGCACATTCACCTGGACCCGTGGATTGAGCGCGGCCAGCGTCATGCGCGCTGATTCGGTCTTGGCCATGCCCACGCGCGCATCGGCATGGATAACCTGACGGTGCAGATTGGAGCGTTCAACGCGATCGTCGTCGATCAGTGTCAGCCGCCCAATCCCTGCCGCGGCCAGGTACAGCGCCGCCGGCGCACCCAGGCCACCGGCACCAAGCAGCGCAATGCCGGATTGCTCGAGCTTGAGTTGCCCTGCTTCACCTACTTGCGGCAGTCGCAGCTGACGCGCGTAGCGGTCCGCGGCATCCGCGTCCAGACTACCCATGCTTACCGGCAGCCCTTCGCTTTTCCATCGCTCGAAACCGCCAGCCACCGAGGAGACGTTGCGATAGCCCATACGCTGCAGGGCTTCGGCGGCAAGCAGGGAGCGGCGGCCGCTTGCACACAGCGCGAGAATGACACGGTCGCGATTTGGCTCGCTGTCTTCGATCCGCAACTCCAGGAATCCGCGCGACAAGGCCAAGGCCCCGACTGGAATTCCCCCAGCGCGCTCGCTGTCTTCACGCACATCGAGCAGCAGGGCGCCTTGCGCCTGAAGGCCGAAGGCCTCGCCGGGGGGGATCTCCAGTACGCGCTGGCGCAGTTCGGCCAGCCAGGAATCGCGGTCAAGGGGCTTGCTCATGCCGCACAGTGTAGCTCGCCAGGATTGATCGCTAAGTCTACGGCACTGCCCTATCCGCCCGGCGCACGCGCCGGGGCTTCGTGAAACAGCATTCGCGGGAGCGCGGTATGGCTTGTGGTTACTTGCGGCGCTTCATCTCGCGGATCATGCGTTGACGCTTGCGCTGCTGGGCTTCGGTCAACACATTTCTCTTGCCGGCGAAGGGATTGTCTCCATCGCGGAATTCGATGCGGATCGGCGTGCCTTCCAGCTTGTAGCGCTGGCGGAAGAAATTTTCCAGATAGCGGCGGTAGGCAGGCGCGATGTGCTTGGTGCGGCTGCCATGGATAACGATGGTGGGTGGATTGGTGCCGCCTGGGTGGGCGAAACGCAGTTTCGGCGCATGCCCGCGCACCAGCGGCGGCTGATAGCTTTCATACGCGCGCTCCAGCGAGCGCGTGAGATCGGACGAACCGAGTTCGCGCGTGGCGGCCGTATGCGCGCGCACGATCGCGCGCATCAGCTCGCGCAGGCCCGAGCCATGCAGTGCGGAAATAAAGACCTGCTTGGCCCACGCCACGAATCCAAGCCGCCGTTCCAGCGCGCGCTGGCATTGTTCGCGCTGGTACGCATCCATGCCATCCCATTTGTTGACGGCAATCACCAGCGCCCGGCCCTCGTCGAGCACATGGCCGATGAGGGTGAGGTCCTGGTCGGAAAGGTTTTCGCGCGCATCGATCATCAGCACGACAACCTGCGCCACCGCCATCGATTGCAGCGTTTTGATGATGCTGAACTTCTCGAGCGCCTCTTCGACCCGCGCCTTGCGTCGCACGCCGGCGGTATCGATAAGGGTGTAACGCTTGCCGTCGCGTTCCAGCGGCACGCGAATGGGATCCCGCGTGGTGCCGGCCACGTCGGAAACGATCAGTCGCTCCTCGCCGAGCAGTCGATTGATCAGGGTCGACTTGCCGGCATTGGGACGCCCGACGATGGCGACGCGAATTCCGTCGTCCTGTTCCGGCGCAAGCTCTTGCAGCTCTTCGGGCAGCAACGGTAACGCGGCTGCGATCAGGTCTTCCGTGCCGCGGTTATGCGCCGCGGACAACGGTACCGTGCGGGCGATGCCGAACACGGCGAATTCCGCCATTGCGTTCTGTTCATCCAGCCCGTCGGTCTTATTGACGGCGACGATGATCGGCTTGCCACTGCGCCGCAGCTCATCGAGGATGCTTCGATCCTGCGGCAACAGACCGTCGCGCGCATCGACCACGAATACCAGCACCTGCGCTTCGTCGATGGCGAGGCGGACTTGCTGTGCGGTAAGCACATCAAGCCCTTCCTCGACACCCGACAGGCCGCCGGTATCGACGACGACGAAAGGACGTGCACCGGTGCGGCAGACACCGTAATGGCGATCGCGGGTAACCCCCGGCATATCGGCCACGAGGGCGTCGCGGCTTCGCGTCAGCGCATTGAAAAGGGTCGATTTACCGACATTGGGACGACCGACCAGGGCGATGACGGGCAGCACGAATCATGATTTCCGGAATTATTTCGCGCCGAGACGATAGGCAGCGAGATGACCTTGCACGTCTTCGACGTATACCAGGTCGCCCGCCACCACCGGCTGCGCACGAATCGCTTTCTTGGACAGGCGTTCGCGACCGGCAAGCGCACCGTCACCGGTCTGCAGCCAATGTACGTAGCCTTCGATGTCGCCGACCACGACGTAATCACCCTGCACGGCAGGTGCGGTCAACCAGCGATATTTCAGCGCGTCGCTCTTCCACATGTCGGCGCCGGCGCTCTTGTCGAATGCCCACACCTGGGAATCGATATTCGTGCCGAACAGACTGTTGCCGCTGGCGGCCAGCGAGGTGTAGGTGGAGAACGGTCGCGCCCATAACGGCCGGCCGCTGGGGCCGTCCACGGCGGTCAGGTTGCCGTGGTAGGCACCGGCATAGAGGGTGCTACCGTCCAGCAGAATGCTGCCGTCCGCATCGTTCATGCGGTCGATGTCGGTGCGCCCTTCACCGCTGGCGAGCTTCTGCTCCCACAGTTTGTCGCCGTTGTCCAGGCGCAGCGCGATCAGCTTGCCGTCGTCGCTGCCGAAAAACACTACGCCATTGGCCACCAGCAAGGGGCCATTGCCGCGCAGGCTGAGCAGCGGCACATTGCCCTGATCGTTCACCCAGCGCCTTTCGCCAGTATTGCTGTCCAAGCCATATACACGGCCGTCCTGCGTGCGAACGATGGTGAGCGGACCGGCAATGGCGGGCGAATCGATCACTTCGGAAGGCAGGGTGCTGCTCCAGCGCTGGCTGCCATCCTTGACGTTGATGCCATAGACATGGCCGTCAAGGGTGCCGATGGCGAGCAGGTCGCCAGCCACCGCGGGGCCGCCGGAATAGAAGGCATCCGGGCGCTTCTTGTCGCCCCAGCCGAACCAGCCATGCGTGCGGCTCTTCTTCTCCCACAGGGTCTTGCCTGTGTTGGCGTCATAGGCGGCGATCACGCCGTCGGTGCTGGCGGCATAGAGTACGCCGCCGACCACCGTCGGCTGCATCCGCACGCCGCTCACGCCTGCGCCATGACCGACGCGCGCGGTCCAGACCTTGGTGGTCTGCACGGTCGGCTTGAAGTCCTTGGCCAGCGGCGTCGGCGGCTGGATGTTCTCTTTCTTGAAGGAATGACAGCCCGCCAGAGCCACCAGCGAACCCGTCAACACGATCAGCCAAAAACGTTTCATGCACCCTGCTTCCCGGCCGCGGCCAGATCGTCGATTTTCATTTGCACTTCGTTGTCCTGCTGCACATGCGGCCCCATTGCCTTCACGGCAGCCTGGTAGGCCTTGAGGGCATCGTCGCGCCGTCCAAGCTTGACCAGCGCATCGCCGCGTAGTTCCTGGCTCTCGATGGCGTAACTGTTGGCGGGCATGCGATCGAGCACGCTCAGTGCATCCTGCGCATTGCCCTTGGCCAACTGCACATGCGCCATGCGCAGCTCCACCAGCGCCTTCAATGCTGGATCGGTCGCATGTTGCTCGGCCCAGGTGAGCGATTCAATCGCCTTGTCCAACTGCTTGTCTTCCACCTGCCGGCGCGCGCGATCGCTGACTGCGAACATCGCATAAGGCGTATCGGCAAAATTGTTCATCAGCTGCTGGGTAAGTACGTCGATGGCGTTGCTATTGCCGCTGTCGAGCACCGACTGCAATTGCTGGTAGAGGCCAGATGCCTCGGTCTGATGCGCAACCCGATGATTGCGCCACTGCTGGTAGCCGAATATGGCAATCAGGCCGATGACGACGCCTACGACGATCGACAGGCCGTTCTGCCGCAGCCACTTTTGTACACGTTCGCTTTGTTCGTAGTCGTCGTAAGCATCAAATGCCATGCAATCACCGTATCGCAGGAGGCGCGCCACAAGAGGCGCCAGAAGAGAGATTCTCGGCTGCCGTGCCCAGCGGGCACGAGCATCGCCCACCTTGGGGTGGACAATGCGCAAGCATAACCGATCAAAGGATGCCGAGGGGCCGAAGCCAAGCCGGCTTAGGCGCCTGCTGGTGCTGCCTTGCCATTCTGGATGTCGACGCGGAAATGGGCCACGTTGGCGTGCCGGTACGGATCGAGCGCCAGCGGCTGGCCATCGACATGGACTTGCGCTCCGGCTGCGTTGCCGATGCGCACTTCCAGTGCCTGATCGCTGCGATAGGTCTTGCTGGTGCCGGCTGGCAACAGGCCATATTCCAGGCGCGAGCCATCCTTGCCGATCACTTCGACCCAACTGCTGTTGGCCAGATCAAGCGTGACACTGTGCGATCCGCTGCCGGTGGCAGCCGGAGCCGCCCCGCCTGCCGTCGGCGCGATGGAAGCGTCACTGTCGAGGCTGGGTACCGGGACCATCGAGGCCAAGAGCGGCTGCTCGGACGCATTGCGCGCACCCACGGATGACGCTGACGCCGGCGGCGATGCCGAGGGAGCTGCCTGGGCCAGCGCCGCGCTGCCGACCGGCGCATTCGACACGCTGCCGGCCGAAGCCGGCAGCGTCGAGGGTGGCGCATCCTGCTGCGCCACAGGCGCGGCATCGAGTGGCGCAAGGTGGCTCATGTCGCGGGTAAGCGTGCCGCGCATGCCCAGCCATACGGTGGGCACGGCAATCACCAGCGTCAATATCACGTAAGTAGCTGCGGTAGCGTAGCGATCAAGCAGGTAACGAGAATGCGACACGCCACCGGTGGCCACCAACGGCGGCTCGCTTGGCTTGAGCCGCGCGACGGCAGCTTCAGCATCGGCGTCATCGATGCCCAGATACTGCGCATACTTGCGGATATAGCCACCGAGATAAACCTGGTAATCAATGCCGTCGAAGTCGTTGCTTTCCAGCTGACGCAGTACGCGCACAGGCAGGCGCAAGGCATGACCACAGGCTTCGAGATCCAGTCCCCGCGCTTCGCGCACGGCGCGCAGGCGCGAGCCAAAACCAGGAGCCTCGTTGAAGCGGAACTCGGCAGCGCTCTTATCCATGTTCGCTGCGGTCGCGGCGGTTGCGTCGGAGGTGGACTCCTCCTGCCCTGCCGGATTGGACTGCTCGGAAATCATGGGCGTACGGTTTGATTGATGGCTTGTGCCTGTTCCGAATCCGGGAACTGGCTGGTTAGCCGTTTGCTGTAGTTCTGGGCCGCGTCCGTGTTGCCCAGGTGAGATTCGATTTCATAGCCAAGCTTGAGCGAATCGGGGTTGGTCTGGCCCAACGCATCGAAACGCTGCAGGAAAGCACTGGCGTGGAAATAGTCGTGATTGAGATAGAGCACGTTGGTCAGCTGCAACAGCGCGTCTGCGTCATTGGGGTTGCGCTGCACGGCTTGCCGGAAACTGGCTTCGGCGCCGACGCGGTCATTGAGCCGCAACTGGCATACGCCTTGATTGGTCAATGCCACCGCCGGTGTCTGGTAAAAGGGATCGGCGACGGCCTTGGCGAAATAAGGCAGGGATTCCTGTGCCTTGCCTTCATGGCACAGGAACTGTCCCAGGTTGTTATTGGTGTCGCCCTTGTCCGGTTGCAGCTCGACCGCCCGGCGATAATGAATTTCCGCATTGGGCAGGTCATTGATGCGCTCGTAGATGTAAGCCATCACTGTCTGCGCGGGGACGAAGGCCGGGTCGTCGGCAACGGCGATCTTCACCTTTTCCAGCGCGCCCTGCAGATTGCCGATCTCAATGTAATGCTGGGCCAGGCGCGTGTGCACGTCCGCCGCGCTCTGGGCTTTCTGTGCCTTGGTCTGCTCGGGCAGGGTGGGATCGGAAGGCGGTGGCGGAATCGTCAATGAGCGATGGCATCCGGCCAACAGGACCAGCCCGCATACGCCCAACAGAACGCGATCACGCCGCATGGGCTGCATCCTCGGCCAGACGCTTCTGGAATTCCGCCTGGCGCCGCGTGCGGTCCAGCACCTGCCCTTTCAGCTGACCGCAGGCCGCGTCGATATCATCGCCGCGGGTACGGCGCAGCATGGTAAGGATGTTCGCGTTGAGCAGTTGGGTCTGGAACGCACGGATCACTTCCGGTTCCGAGCGCTCGAAGCGCGTGCCCGGGAACGGATTGAACGGAATCAGATTGACCTTGCAGGTAGGCAGGCGACGCATCAGCTTGATCAGCTGCCTTGCGTGCTCGGGCTGATCGTTCACGCCTTTCATCAGCGTGTACTCGAAGGTAATCGAAGTGCGTGGCTTGCGCGCAATCCAGCGTTGGCACGAAGCCACCAGTTCAGCAATTGGATAACGCTTGTTGAGTGGCACCAGTTCGGTGCGCAGCTCGTCGTTTGCCGCGTGCAGCGAAACGGCCAGCGATACGTCAATGCTTTCGGACAGCTTGTCGATCATCGGCACCAGGCCGGCGGTCGACAACGTAACGCGCTTGGAAGCGAGGCCGAAGCCAAGGTCGTCGCGCATCAGGCCCATCGCCTTCACGACATTGTCGAAATTCAACAGCGGCTCGCCCATGCCCATCATCACCACGTTGGTGATGCGCCGGTTCTGGTGCGTCACATTGCCCAGGTACTTCGCCGCCACCCACATCTGGCCGATGATTTCAGAGGTGGCGAGATTGCGATTGAAACCCTGGGTCGCGGTGGAACAGAACTGGCAGTTCAGTCCGCAGCCTACTTGCGAGGACACGCACAAGGTGCCGCGCGTGGGCTCCGGGATGTAAACCGCTTCCACCGCGTTGCCGCCATCCATGCCGAGCAGCCATTTGTGCGTACCGTCGGCAGCACCTTTCTCGAACATGGTCTTAGGCGGCCCGATGTAGCACGAGGCTTCGAGCTTGGCGCGCAGTGCCTTGCCCACATCGGTCATGTTTTCGAAGTTGTCTTCCAGGTGGTGATAGATCCATTTCATCACCTGCTCGGCACGATACGGCTTCTCGCCGAGCTGCGCGAAAAAGTCGCGCAGCCCCTGGCGATCGAAGTCGAGCAGATTGACCTTTTCCACCGGGTTCACATCACATCTCAGCGAGGGAAGACTTCGGTTGTGGCGAAGAAATAGGCGATCTCGACCGCTGCCGTTTCCGCAGCGTCGGAACCGTGTACCGCGTTGGCGTCGATCGAATCGGCGAAGTCGGCGCGGATGGTGCCCTTGGCGGCTTCTTTCGGATTGGTGGCGCCCATCAGCTCGCGATGCTTGAGCACTGCATCCTCGCCTTGCAGCACCTGGACCATGACCGGGCCGGAGATCATGAATTCCACCAGCGCATTGAAGAACGGACGTTCACGATGCACTGCATAGAAACCTTCGGCTTCTTTGCGCGAAAGATGCTTCATCTTTGCGGCAACGACTTTAAGGCCCGCCTTCTCGAAGCGTGCATAGATTTCGCCGACGACGTTCTTGGCGACAGCATCGGGCTTGATGATGGAAAGGGTGCGCTCCAGCGCCATACGGTCTGCTCCGGGTATGCGGATATTTGATGGGCGGCCTGACTTAAGTCGTCAGAGAATTTAGAACTAAATGCGTCACGAAATGCGGATTTAGCTCACGAAAGTTTGACAGATTCTAGCCCATAAGCAACCCCGCCCATCGGTTTGGCAAACGAGCGTTTGACGCCTCACGCCCCTCGCGCGTATGCTCAAACGATCGTTTGATTCCGTTCGATAGGCGACGCCCGTGAACAGCTCTGCCACTACGAAGGAACGCATTCTCACCGCTGCCGAGGCGCTGTTCGCCCAGCGGGGATTCGAAGGCGCTTCGCTGCGCCAGCTGACCGCCGCCGCCGGCGTCAATCTCGCTGCCGTGAATTACCACTTCGGCTCCAAGGACAATTTGGTCGAGGAGGTCTTCAGGCGCCGCCTCGACCAGCTCAGCGCACGCCGCCTGGCCGCATTGAAGCGAGTCTCCGGCCAGCCCGACACGACGCTGGAAGACGTGCTCGGGGCCTTCATCCGGCCGGCGCTGGAGCTTTCCCATGATGGCGGCGGAAGCCTGTTCATGCGCGTGCTGGCCCGCGCCTTTGCCGAACACGACGATAGCCTGCGCAAGTTCCTGTCCGACAATTACGGCCATGTCATGCGCCAATTCACTACAGAGTTCGCCCGGCTGCTGCCCCACCTGAGCAAGGAAGAGCTCTACTGGCGTATCGATCTGGTAACCGGCGCCCTGACTCATGCCATGTCTGGCTTCGGCATTATCCAGCGCAAGAGCGACGTCAGCGAAACCGTCCATCGCGAACAGACTGCCGCCCACCTGATCCGCTTCGCCGCCGCTGGCCTGAGCGCCCCCTGATTTGTCGCCAGCCAGCCGCAACCGCCCTTTCTCGTTCACTTTCCTCGCTCACCTGTTCCGCATTCGTACCCGGAGAAGCCAATGACCGCTCCATCCTCATCCAAGCCAGCGCTACGCATCCGCAAGGCCGCCGTGCTCGGTGCCGGCGTCATGGGCGCGCAGATCGCCGCGCACCTGACCAATGCCAACGTCGAAACCGTGCTGTTCGATCTGCCCGCGAAGGACGGCCCCAAAAGCGGTATCGCGCTGAAGGCGATCGAAAATCTTAAGAAGCTGTCGCCGGCCCCCTTGGCCGATACCACCCGTGCCGCGTCGATCATCCCGGCCAACTACGACGACGACCTGGCACACCTGGAGGATGTCGACCTGGTGATCGAGGCCATCGCCGAACGGATGGACTGGAAGCTGGATCTGTATAAAAAGATCGCCCCGCACGTCTCCAAGTCCGCCGTGCTGGCCAGCAATACCTCGGGACTGTCGATCAACGGCCTGGCCGAAGCATTGCCGGAAGAGCTGCGCCATCGCTTCACTGGCGTGCATTTCTTCAACCCGCCGCGCTACATGCACCTGGTGGAGCTGATTCCGACCAGGCTCACGGATGCCAGCGTGCTCGAAGGGCTTGAGGCCTTCCTCACCACCACCGTCGGCAAGGGCGTGGTGTACGCCAAGGACACCCCGAACTTCATCGGCAACCGTATCGGCGTGTTCTCCATGCTGGCCACCATGCACCATACCGAGCAGTTCAAGCTCGGCTTCGACACCGTCGACGCGCTGACCGGCCCCGCCGTGGGCCGCCCGAAAAGTGCCACCTATCGGACTGCCGACGTAGTCGGCCTGGATACCATGGCGCACGTGATCAAGACCATGGCCGACACCCTGGCGGACGATCCGTGGCACGAATATTTCAAGGCACCCGCGTGGCTGAGCGGCCTGATCGAACAGGGCGCACTGGGCCAGAAGACCGGCGCCGGCTTCTACAAGAAAGCGGGCAAGGACATCGTGGTGCTGGATGTCGCCAAGCGCGACTACCGCGCGTCCGAGCAAAAGGCTTCCGATGAGGTGGCGGCCATCCTCGCCATCAAGGATCCGGCCGATAAATTCGCCAAACTGCGCGCTTCCAATGATCCGCAGGCACAGTTCCTATGGGCCACGTTCCGTGACCTGTTCCACTACACCGCCTATCACCTGGCCGATATCGCCGACACCGCGCGCGACGTCGATTTCGCCATCCGCTGGGGTTACGGCTGGAAGCTCGGCCCGTTCGAAACCTGGCAGGCCGCTGGCTGGCAACAGGTTGCCAAATGGATCCAGGAAGACATCGACGCCGGCAAGGCGATGAGCAAGGCGCCGTTGCCCGCCTGGGTCACCGACGGCCGCGCCGGCGTGCACGGCAAGAGCGGCTCCTACTCGGCCGCCGCCCATGCCGACAAGCCGCGCTCGCACCATCCGGTCTACCAGCGCCAGCTGTTCCCCGACCCGCTCCTGGGCGAGAAATTCGACCAGGGCAGCACGGTATGGGAGAACGACGGCGTGCGCCTGTGGACGCTGGGCGAAGATGGCGTGGGCATCATCTCGTTCAAGACCAAGATGAATACGGTCAACGACCAGGTGCTCGACGGCATCCAGCACGCGATCGGCGTGGCCGAGGAAAAGCTCAAGGCGGTAGTGATCTGGCAAACCGGTGAGCCATTCTCCGCCGGCGCGGACCTGAAAGGCGCGCTGGGTTTGCTGCAGGCGGGCAAGGTCGACGACTTCAGGTCAATGGTGGCTAACTTCCAGCGCACCAGCATGCGCATCAAGCATGCGCTGGTGCCGGTGGTCTCGGCGGTGCGCGGCCTCGCCCTCGGCGGCGGTTGCGAATTCCAGATGCATTCCGCGCGCACGGTAGCGGCACTGGAAAGCTATATTGGCCTGGTCGAGGCCGGCGTCGGGCTATTGCCCGCTGGCGGCGGCCTGCATGAACTGGCTATTCGCGCCGCGCAATCCAACCCCGCTGATCCGTTCGAATCCTTGAAGAAGGTGTTCGAAACCGTCGCCATGGCCAAAGTGGCCGGCAGCGCGCTGGAAGCCAGGCAAATGGGCTTGCTGCGCGATAGCGACGTGGTGGTGTTCAACCCCTACGAACTGCTTTACGTCGCCAAGCAGGTGGCCATCTCGCTTGCCGAAAGCGGCTGGCGCGCGCCGCTTTACAACCGCCAGGTGCCGGTGGCCGGCGACGTCGGCACGGCCACATTCAAGGCTTCGCTCGCCAACCTGCAGGCTGGTTATTTGGCCTCCGAGCATGACGTGGCGATCGCCACGCGCATCGCCGATTGCCTGTGCGGCGGAGACATCGAACGCGGTTCGCTGGTCGACGAGGAATGGCTGCTGGAACTGGAGCGCAAGCACTTCGTGGAACTGGCGCAGACGGAAAAGACCCAGGCCCGCATCGCGCACACCATGGCCACCGGCAAACCGCTGAGGAACTAACCCTCCGTCGTTCCGACGAACGCCGGAATCCCGCGATTTGGATGCAAACGACACTGTCCTCCGGCGTTCGCCGGGAGACGAACAAGACCAAAGCGCGTCGCCGCGCATCGCGCGACGCCACGGAGCAAAGACCATGACCAAGCAAGTGCAAGATGCCTACATTGTCGCCGCCACCCGCACGCCGGTGGGCAAGGCGCCGCGCGGCGTATTCCGCAACACCCGGCCCGATGACATGCTCGCTCACGTCATCCGGGCCGTGATGGCGCAGGCGCCAGGTGTCGATCCACACCGCATTGGCGACGCCGTCATCGGCTGCGCCATGCCCGAAGCCGAGCAAGGCATGAACGTGGCGCGCATCGGCGTGCTGCTGGCCGGCCTGCCCGATACCGTGCCGGGCGTCACCATCAACCGCTTCTGTTCGTCCGGCCTGCAGGCTGTGGCGATGGCGGCCGATCGCATCCGCCTGGGCGAGGCCGACCTGATGCTCGCCGGCGGCACCGAAAGCATGAGCATGGTGCCGATGATGGGCCACAAAGTGGCGATGAACCCAGCCATCTTCGACAACGAACATATCGGCATCGCCTATGGCATGGGCATTACCGCCGAGAACGTCGCCAAGCAATGGAAGGTCAGCCGCGAACAGCAAGACGCATTTGCGGTGGAAAGCCATCGCCGCGCGCTCGCCGCCATCGCCGCCGGCGAGTTCAAGGATGAAATCACGCCGTTCCAGTTGAATGACCGTTACCCGGATCTCGCCACCCGCGGCATCAAGACCGACAGCCGTATCATCGACATCGATGAAGGCCCGCGCGCCGGCACCACGCAGGAAATATTGGCCAAGCTCAAGACCGTGTTCCGCAACGGCCAGTTCGGCGGCACGGTAACGGCCGGCAACTCCTCGCAGACCTCCGACGGCGCCGGCGCCGTATTGCTGGCCAGCGAACAGGCGATCAAGGACTACGGCCTGACCCCGCTCGCACGCTTCGTTGGTTATTCGGTGGCGGGCGTGCGTCCGGAGGTCATGGGCATCGGTCCCAAGGAAGCGATTCCGAAAGCGCTCAAGCAAACCGGGATCAAGCAGGACCAACTGGACTGGATCGAGCTCAACGAGGCCTTCGCCGCGCAGGCACTGGCCGTGATCGGCGATCTTGGCCTGGACACCAGCAAGGTCAATCCGTTGGGCGGCGCCATCGCGCTCGGCCATCCGCTCGGTGCCACCGGAGCCATTCGCGTTGCCACCCTGCTGCATGGCCTGCGTCGCCGCAAGCAGAAATACGGCATGGTGACCATGTGCATCGGTACCGGTATGGGAGCGGCGGGTATCTTCGAAGCGCTCTGAAATCATTGCACGGGCAAGACTCAAGGCGTCGTCCTGGTACGACGCCTTTTTCATTCGGTACATGAATCGCCGGCGACAGATATGACTTCGCGCTCTTGCCGCCCCATCGCAGCCAGCGAATAATGAGCGTGTTGCGATGCACAACCCCGTGCATCGACGTCCCGAGCGCTCCCGTTGTCTGCTGCCCAAGCCGACGCCCAGCGGATAGCGCTCGTACAGGAAACGATCGTGTCTGCGTTGATTGAGGAAAAGGTTGAGGCCCCGGCTACCCCGCAGCCGGCGTATCCCGACTACCGCAGCATTTCCCTGATCGTGGGCTGCGCCATCTTCCTTGAGCAAGTCGATGGCACCGTGCTCGCCACGGCGTTGCCTGCGATGGCCCGGGATTTCAGCGTTTCTGCGCCGGCAATGAGCGTAGCGGTCACCAGTTACCTGCTCGCACTGGCCATTCTCATTCCGGTCAGTGGCACCATTGCCGATCGCTTCGGCGCCAAGCGCGTGTTCAATTCGTCCATCGCCGTATTCATCCTCGGCTCGATCCTCTGCTCGCTCACCCACAGTTTGCCGATGATGGTGGCCGCCCGGCTGTTGCAGGGCATGGGGGGCGCAATGATGGCACCGGTCGGGCGGCTCATGATCCTGCGGACCGTGGAACGTCGCCACCTGGTGTCTTCCATGACCTGGACGTTGATGCCGGCCATCCTCGGCACGATGGCTGGACCGCCGCTGGGAGGGTTTATTGTCCAGTACCTGGATTGGCGCTGGATCTTCTACATCAACGTGCCGATCGGCGTGCTGGGTTACTGGCTGGTACGGCGTTATATCCCGGTGGTGCACGGCATTGCACGGTCCGCGCGTTTCGACTGGCTGGGTTTCGCCCTATGCAGCGCGGGGCTGGGTTGCCTGCTGTTCGGGCTGGAACTGTTCGGTGAAAACACCCGCGTGGCGAATGCGCTCGGCCTGATCGCACTGGGAGCTGCCGCGCTGCTGGCCTACGTATGGCATGCAAAACGCCGCGTCGATCCGGTCATGGACCTGAGCTTGCTGCGTATCGACTCTTTTCGCCTGTCGGTGGTGTCCGGTTCGCTGATGCGCATCACCCAGGGTGCCCAGCCATTCCTGCTACCGCTGTTGTTCCAGATCGGGCTGGGCTTTTCCGCCCTGCGCAGCGGCCAGCTGATCCTGGCGGTATCGCTTGGCGCCCTGATGGCGCGAGGATTCACTACGCGCATCCTGCGCCAGGTCGGCTTTCGCCGCGCCATGGTCTACAACGGCGTGCTGGCCAGCCTGGGCTACGCCGTCTGCGCCTTTTTCCAGCCGGAGTGGCCATTCTGGCTGATGTTCGGCCTGTTGGTGTGCTGCGGGGCCTTCATGTCGTTCCAGTTCGCCGCGTACAACACCGTAGCCTATGAAGCGGTACCTGCTGACCGCATGAGTGCCGCCAACAGTTTTTATTCCACGCTCCAGCAACTGATGCTGTCGGTAGGTGTTTGCTGCGGAGCGCTGATCCTCAAGTTCACCATGGCCGTTGGACAGAATGTCGAGCCGAGCCGGCTGAATTTTTCGGTGGCCTTCCTGATCGTTACCGCCATTTCACTGACTTCCACCCGCTGGCATCGTGCTTTCGCGCATGATGCAGGACATGAACTGAGCGGCCACCGCCAGCGCTGATGCAACGCGCAACGGGCAACGCACTGTTTCCCTGACAGCAGTTCCACGCCGCCGTGACCGGCCTTATGTTTGGCTGTCTGCGCAATTGCTCATAAGGTGGCCTCATGATCGAACGACGTCCCTTCGAAAGCCTGGGCCAAGCCGACCACGGCTGGCTCAAAGCCAGGCATCACTTTTCCTTCGCCAGCTATAACGATCCCAGCCGCATGGGCTGGGGCGCGCTGCGTGTGTGGAACGATGACACGATTGCTCCGGCGACCGGCTTTCCGCCCCATCCACACGCGGACATGGAAATCATCACCTATGTACGGGAAGGCGCGATCACCCACCGCGATAACCTTGGTAACGAAGGCCGTACCGAGGCGGGCGACGTGCAAGTCATGAGCGCTGGCAGCGGCATTACGCATAGCGAATACAACCTGGAACCCGGCACCACACGCATCTTCCAGATCTGGATCATCCCCGACCAACAAGGCAGGCCGCCGTCATGGGGCGCCAAGCCATTTCCTTCCGGCGAACGTTCCGGCCGGTTCACGCCGCTTGCAAGCGGATTCCGGGAAGACACGGAAGCCCTCCCCTTACGCACCGATGCACGTGTCCTTGGCATCACACTCAAGGCTGGCCAAACGGCGGCCTATATGCTCGGCAAGGATCGCTACGCCTACCTGGTGCCGGCCAAAGGGTCGGTAGACGTCAATGGCGTGCGCATCGGCGCCCGCGACGGCGCCGCGATTCGCGATGAAACCAGCTTGAACGTGAAAGCGCTCGAGGACGCCGAGCTGGTGCTCGTCGATTCCGCCAGATAAATACCCACGGAGCGACACGATGGCATCCATGCAAGCGATCGAAATCGCCCATCCCGGCGGACCTGATGTTTTGCGGCTGGTCGAAAGACCGATTCCGCAACCAGGGACCGGCGAAGTATTGATCAAGGTTGCCGCGTCCGGCGTCAATCGGCCCGACGTCTTCCAACGGATGGGTCGCTACGAACCGCCTCCCGGGGCATCCGATCTGCCGGGCCTGGAAGTGGCCGGCGAAGTGGTAGACGGGGATTTCAGCGGCCACAACCCATTTGGAATCAAGCGCGGCGATACCGCATGTGCGTTGCTCGCTGGCGGCGGCTACGCGCAATACGCGGTAGCGCCGCTTGGCCAATGCCTGCCGGCGCCACACGGGTTGAGCGTGCTGGAAGCCGCGTCGCTGCCGGAAAACTATTTCACCGTGTGGAGCAACGTGTTCGATCGCGGACGGCTCGGCAAAAGGGAAGATGGCTCTCCGGAAACGTTGCTCGTCCAGGGTGGTTCCAGCGGTATCGGCGTTACGGCCATACAGCTCGCCCATGCGCTCGGGCATCCTGTGTTCGCGACCGCCGGCAGCGAAGAGAAATGCCGCGCCTGCGAATCGCTCGGTGCGCGCGCCATCAACTATCGCACCGACGATTTCGTCGAGCGCAGCAAGGCATGGACGGATGGCATTGGCGTCGACGTGATTCTGGATATGGTTGCCGGCGATTATGTTGCCCGCGAAATCGAAGCGTTGGCCGAGGACGGACGCCTGGTCCTCATCGCCACCCTTGGCGGCAACACGGTCAGCGTCGATGCCAGCAAGCTCATGCGCCGCCGCCTCAACGTGACCGGCTCGACCTTGCGGCCGAGATCTCCCAGCTTCAAGGCCGCGATCGCGGCCAAGCTGTACGAATACGCCTGGCCGTTATTTGCCGAGGGACGCTTGCGTCCGGTAATCCACGCGACCTTTCCGGCCGCCAACGCGGCTGATGCGCATGCGCTGATGGAAAGCAGCGGGCATATCGGCAAAATCATGCTGCGCTGGTGATGCAAGGAGCCAAGGCCCATTCACACTATTGGCATGGCGCGCGCCAGCAGCTGTTTGCTCGCCAGCGAAGCAAGAACGAGGGAGTACGTCCGTACATGACCGGGTGCTGAGGCCATCTGGCGGCAGACCCCGCGCCCTTCGGGTTAACCTCGCGGTTCGTGAGGCAGCGCGCGACCTGCCTTGGCGGCAGGGCCTGCGCCACGCATAACCACTGACAGCCGCACAACGCTAACGCGGGCTACGCAGGTAGTGCGAACAGGCCACCTGGAGGGCTATTTTCTCTTGCGGCCATTGCTTTGCGTCACGTAGGCGGCGGAAGATTCGGCGATCATCTGCACCAGGGGAGTGGTTGAGTCCTTGCATGAATCGAACCAGTCCTTCGCCAATCGCCGCTGCTGCTGCGGGGATACGAACAGGAAATGATTAAGGCGATCCATGAAGACGGCACGCTGCGTCTTGCTCAGCACGCTATAACTGAGCAAGGCGGCAGAGACGGCGGCGTCGTATGACTCGTCCATAAGTCCCTTTGTACGTGAAAGGCCCACTGACGATCGGCCTCGACTGAACAGAGGCTATCTACATAGACAACCACGCGCTATCGGACCATGCCTATCGAACAACACGCCTACGCGCACAGTGCGTAGGATTTTTCACACAGAGCTGTCATCCCGCCTCGCGTTCTTCTGGGACGTCTGCGATGCCTGCACCAAGCCATGGGTCTGTGCGTAATTGAAGATATCGGTATCGTGTTTCAGCCCGAGCTTCTTCATCGCAGCCATCTTTTGTGCACTGATGGTCTTGCTGCTGCGGCCTGCGCGCAAGCCAATTTCCGATACGCTCAACCCTTCAGCGAACATGCGCAGCACTTCGGTTTCCCGTTTGCTGAGCTTCGCTGAACGCCCTTCCTCGCCCTCCTCCACCGCCTGGTTGACCAACTGCTCGACCTTGGGCGAAAGATAGCGATTGCCCAGGTGCGCCATGCGAATGGCCACCTCCAGCTGGGCAAGTTCATCGGATTTACTGACGATACCGGTGGCACCGACATTCAAAATACCCTGCATGACGGCACTGTTCTCGATACTGGTAAGCACGACCAGGCGTATCGCAGGGAACCGTCGTTTTAGAAAACGCAGCAGTGACAGGCCATCTCCGTAGCGACCGCCTGGCATGGAAAAGTCAGTGACCACAACATCGCAAATCGACCGGCCAAGCAAATCCACCAACGCCGTGGAGTCGGAGACCAGGCCGATCAACGCAATCCCCTCGAACTTGGATAACAGGTGCTCCATCCCGGCCAGCAAGGTCGGGTGGTCGTCAGCTACGGCAACCCGTATGGTCAAAGTAGGCTCCTCGAATCCGTGGACCGCTTGGGACGGCGCCTAAGCTAGCACAGCCCATAGTGCCCTTGCTGACGGGTTGTATTACGATGATCCGGGCGGCAGAAAGCCGTTTTCTGTCGATATCTGCGGATAGGCGCGACCAGGATGGACAACCATATTCGTGTCGTGTTGGCTGACGATCATCCGGTGATCCGGCTAGGTATCGAGGCAGCCCTCGACAGTCTCAACACGGTGCGCCGAATCGGCTCCGCGGTCGATTCCACGCAACTGGTATCCCTGCTCGATGCCGAACCGTGCGACGTGCTCATCACTGACTATGCCATGCCGGGCGGCCAATACGGCGATGGACTCGAACTGGTCGACTTCCTTCGCCAGCGCTATCCGGACCTGTGCATCATCATCATCACCAGCATGGACCGGGCCGTGCTGGTCCGCAGCCTGCTGGCGCGCGGCGTCAACGCCATCCTGAGCAAGGCCGACGACATGTCGCATCTGCGCAATGCGGTGCAGGCAGTACATCTGGGCCGCCGCTATTTCTCGCCGCGCATCACCAAGGTAATGAAGGCCTCGCATACCACCACTTCTTCCCGGCTGTCGCAACGCGAATCCGAAGTCATCGCCCTGTACGTGAGCGGCGACAGCATCAACGCCATCGCCGAAAAGCTCGGTCGCAGCAAGCAGACCATCAGCACGCAAAAGATCAGCGCCATGCGCAAGCTCGGCATCGAGCAGGATGCGGACCTGTTCAAATACGCAATCGAGCTTGGCCTCACGCAAAAGCCGTCCGGCAAATAAAATCAGGCCTGCGAGAACGGAAAAGCCAGCACGTCGCCGATCCGATCGGTACCCGCCAGGCACATGAGTAAACGCTCGATGCCCAACGCCACGCCGGCGCAATCAGGCATGCGTCCCAGCACCGCCAACAATGGTTCATCGATCGGCATCTCGCGCAGGCCGCGCTCGCGCCGCCGCGCATTGTCGCGCTCGAAGCGGAATCGCTGTTCCACCGCGTCGTTGAGTTCGTGATAGCCGTTGGCCAGTTCGTATGGCCCCAGGTACAGCTCGAACCGTTCCGCCAGTGGCGGCTCGCCAGGGCGCACGCGCGCGAGCGCGGACTGGCTGGCCGGGTAATCGTGGATCACCGTAATGCGGTCGCGCGGAAAAGCCGGCTGCAGTTCGTGGGTAATCAAAAGATCAAGCCAGTCGTCGCGCGTGAGTCCTTCCGGATCGATGTGGTAGCGGGCCAGCGGCTTGCGCAGTTCGTCGATGCTGGCATGCATCGGGTCCAGGCCCAGTTCATCGATGAAGAACTGTCGATAACCTTCTATCAGCACCTCGGCACGCCGCCCTACCAGCGCCAGTGCCGACTCGACCAGCATGATGGTCTCCTCCATCAACTGGCGATGCGTCCAGCCGACGCGATACCACTCCAGCATGGTGAATTCGGGATTGTGCCGCTCACCTGCTTCGCCGTTGCGAAAGACTCGACCGAGTTCGTAACAGTCGCCCACCCCATCGGCAAGCAGGCGCTTCAGGGGATGTTCCGGCGAAGTGCGCAGCCAGCGTTCACGCGCGCCAGCATCGACATGTCCATGGAAGGGCGCACTGAAACTTTCGATGTTGGGATCGGTATTGCCGGCCGCCGACAGGATCGGCGTTTCGACTTCCAGCACGCCGCGCTCGGCGAAGAACGCCCGGATCATCGCATAAAGTTGCGCGCGTCCTTGCAGGCGCCGGCGAAATGGAGTGAGGATAGTGCTGTTGGCTTCCATGGCGCTCAGGCTCCGTGCCGCTTGAGCAGATCAAGCAAACGGGCTTCATCCCATACGTCCACGCCAAGCTCGTTCGCCTTCTCGAGCTTGGAGCCGGCCGCCTCTCCCGCCACCACGAAGCTGGTTTTCTTCGAAACACTGCCCACCACCTTGGCGCCAAGCGCCTCAAGCTTTTCCTTCGCCTCATCGCGGCTCATGCCGGCAAGTGTGCCGGTAAGTACTGCTGTCTGACCCGCCAGCGGCAGCGCTTGGGCGTTGGCTGCAGCAGCTTGCGGTGTCGCCGCCAGCAGCCGATGCATGGCTGCCTCCGCCTCCTGCAACGCAGTGCGACGATCGGGATTGGCCAGGAATTCCGCCAAGCTGGATGCCGCATTTTGCGGCAATCCGGCGGTCATCCAGTGTGCGCTGCCGCCGGCGTAAAGCTCGTCGATCGACGAAAAATACGTGGCGAGCAGTTCCGCGTTGCGACGGCCGATGCCATGGATGCCGGCGTGCTCCAGCAGCACGGCCAAGCTCAGCTGCTGGTGCAGTCGCGGTGCGGGATCGGTCTCGTCGCTCAGCGTGATGCCGGCCTTCAATAGCGCATCCACAACCGCGCGGTTGCCATCCTGCCTGAAAAATGCGGCGATCGAACCGGCTACTTCGCCGCCGATGTCCGGCAATTCACGCAGAATCGCGGCGGGCATGCTGCGCACCCACTGCAGTTGCCCCAGCCAGCTCGCCAACGTCTTGGCGGTGCTTTCGCCAATGTGCACGATGCCGAGTGCATAGAGAAAGCGCGCCAACGTGGTGCGTTTGCTGTGCTCGATGGCCGCAACCAGGTTCTCCGCCCACTTGGTGGCCACCTTGCCGCCCTTGACTGTTTCGGGCGTAGTGCCGTCGCGCTCATCGGCACGCTGCTTCATCTCCAGGAAATGCTCGAGCGAGAGCCGGTACAGATCGGCTGGCGTGTGCACGTAGCCAAAATCCACCAGCGCATCGACGAAACGCTCGCCGATACCTTCGATATCCATGGCCCGCCGCGAAGCAAAGTGGATCAAGGCTTCCTTGCGTTGCGCAGGGCATACCAATCCGCCTGAACAACGCCATGCGGCCTCGCCTTCCTCACGCACCAGTGCCGAGCCACATACCGGGCAATGCGCCGGCATGGACCAGGGCTGCGTTCCGGGCGGTCGGCGATCCTCCATCACCCGCACCACTTCGGGAATTACATCGCCTGCCCGACGCACGATCACCGTGTCGCCCACGCGCACGTCCAGGCGCGCCACCTGATCGGCGTTATGCAGCGTGGCATTGGTTACGGTAACGCCTGCGACCTGCACCGGCGTCAGCCGTGCTACCGGCGTAGCGGCGCCGGTACGGCCGATCTGTATCTCGATCGCATCCACCGATGTGCTTTGCTCCTGTGCCGGAAACTTGTGCGCGATCGCCCAGCGTGGCGCGCGCGCGACAAAACCCATCTCGCGCTGGCCGGCGTAATCGTCCAGCTTGTAGACCACGCCGTCGATGTCGTAAGGCAGGCTATCGCGCTTGGCACCGATGCGCTGGAAGTAGGCGATCAGACCCTCGAAGCCTTTGGCGACGCCTACCTCCATCGACACCGGAAAGCCCCAGTCGCGTAGCTTCTGCAAGGTCTGGGAATGCGTCGGCGGCAAGTCGCCGCCCTCGACCAAGCCCACTGCATAGGCATAAAAGCTGAGTTTGCGCCGGGCGGTGATCGCCGGATCCAACTGCCGCAACGAGCCGGCGGCGCCATTGCGCGGATTAGCCAGCGGCCTCTCGCCGTGTTCGCGCGCATAAGCGTTGAAAGCTTCGAAATCCTTGCGCAGCATGATCACTTCGCCGCGTACTTCCAGTACGCGAGGCCAGTCCTCGCCGCGCAGCCGCAGCGGAATGGCGCGCACGGTGCGCAGGTTGGCGGTGACGTCTTCGCCGGTCTCGCCGTCGCCGCGAGTCGCACCTTGCGCAAACACGCCACCCTCATAGCGAAGGCTGATGGCGAGGCCGTCGAGTTTCGGCTCGACCGAGAACACCGGGTTGCGTCGCCCCAGGGCTTGTTCGATGCGGCGCTCGAACTCTGCCACCTCACGGTATCGCTCCCGGTCGCTGGCGCCCTCCTGTTCGAAGGCATTGCCCAGCGACAGCATCGGCAATGCATGGCGCACTTGCGCGAAGCCGCCGCGGGCACGGCCACCCACGCGCCGGGTCGGCGAGTCCGGTGTTGCCAATTGCGGGTATTCGGCCTCCAGCGCTTCCAGCTCGCGCATCAAGGCGTCGTACTCGGCATCGGTGATCTGCGGATCGTCGAGGACGTGATAGCGATAGTTGGCCTGGTCGATTCGCTTGCGCAGGTCGTCCGCACGATGCGCCGGCAGAAGGGATGCTGACGATTTACTCATGCTGGAAGTGTAACGATTCGCGGGGTTGCGGAGTTGCCGGCCGGTCTTGTTCCGGCGCGCGGATTCCAGCCGGCGCAAGGCTCGCGCGGCCGAAGCACCGGCGCGCAACATGCCGCATCCACTATGCGCTCCTGCTTCGTGAGTACGGGAGCCACGCCGGCACGTTCGAGCGCAGGCATTTCAGCCGATTCCACATTCTTTAAGCCTAATAACTGCCATAGCAGGTATCATACCGCCATGCCTTCCTCCCCTCCCGTTTCATCTGCCGCCGCTACGGCCATGGCGGAAACGGGCGCGACGATTTCCTCCCGGGAGCGCTATGGCGGCCTGATCTGGCTGGTGTCCGCGGCTTTCTTCATGCAGTCGCTCGATTCGACCATCGTCAATACGGCGGTCCCGGCAATCGCCACTGCCTTGCACGAGACACCGCTGAACATGCGCAGCGCGCTGACCAGCTATGTGCTCACCCTGGCCGTGCTGATACCGGCCAGCCCCTGGCTGTGCGATCGCTTCGGCACGCGCCGGGTGTTCGGTGTCGCCATCGGCGTATTCGCGATCGGCTCCCTGCTCTGCGGCGTTTCGCAAACCCTGCCGGAACTGGTCATGGCCCGCGTGCTCCAAGGGTGCGGCGGCGCGGCGCTGATGCCGGTGGGACGCTACGTGCTGGTCCGCACCATCGACAAGCGCGATTTCGTGCAAGTGATGAGCACCGTCGCCACCTTTGGCCTGCTCGGCTCGGTGCTCGGTCCGCTGCTGGGCGGGGCGCTGGTGGAATACACCAACTGGCGGCTGATTTTCCTGCTCAATGTGCCGGTGGGCATGGTCGGGGTGTGGCTCAACTTGCGGGAAATGCCCGAATACCGCCTGGATACCGCCCATCGTTTCGACCTGTTCGGCTTTCTGCTGTTTGCTGCGGCGTCCGCGCTGCTATTGGCTGCCTCCGAGTTTGCCGCCGACCAGACCGTGCGCTGGGCGCAAATGGGAATGCTGGTGATGTTGGCCCTGGTTTTTGGCATCACCTATGTCTGGCACAGCCACCGTATCGAACATCCGGTGGCCGACCTGAGCCTGTTGCGCGTGCGCAGCGTCTGGGTGGCGCTATCGGGCAATCTGCTTACGCGGCTCGGCATCAGCGGCATGTTCCTGCTGATCGTGTTGTTCCTGCAGGTTGGCTGCGGCTGGTCGCCGCTGATGGCCGGCATGATGATGGTGCCGCAGGCGCTGGGATCGATCAGCGCCAAATGGCTGGTGAATCGCATGCTGATACGGCTGGGCTACCGCCGCCTGCTATTTGGCAACACGCTGATCGTCGCCGTGCTGCTGGCGCTGTTCGCCCTGCTCGGCCCGCATACGCCGATGCTGCTGATCGCGCTGCTTGTGTTCGTATATGGCGGCTTCATGGGCATGCAATACACGGTCATGAACACGCTCGTCTATACCGACCTGGATATCAGGCACGCTTCGATGGCGTCATCGATGGCTTCCACCACGCAATACCTGTCGATGAGCTTTGGCATCGCCCTGGCGACCATCCTGATGCAGAACTTGCTGCATGGCCAGAGCAATGCCGCCTACGTGGCGGCGTTCCGCTGGACGGTGATCGTGCTGGCCGTGATTACGGCCATCGCCAGCCGTGTGTTTGCCAGACTCGACAAAGTCCCACCCGCGGGCTCGGTGTCATCCACTGCATGAACGGGTAGCATGGCAGGCATGCTCATGATCGATGGATCCCGACCATGCATCACGCCAACACAATCCTGCTGTCGCTATTCATCGTCTTCGTCGCCGCGCAAATCGGCGCCGAGGTCGCGCAGCGCCTGAAGCTACCGGGCGTGGTGGGCGAGATTGCCGCCGGTTGCGTGATCGGCCCGTCGCTGCTGGGCTGGATCACTCCTGCGCAAATTGCTTCAGGCACGCCGCTTGATGTCCTATCGGAAATCGGCGTGGTTCTGTTGCTGTTCTCGGTGGGGCTAGAAACGCGGCTTGAAGACCTGAAAAAAGTGGGCAAATCGGCATTCCTGGTTGGCGTGCTCGGCGTGTTGCTGCCGTTCGCCATGGGTGGCCTGTGGGCGCATTCCAGCGGCTTCGAGTGGGGTAAATCGCTGTTCGTCGCCGCCGCCTTCGTGGCGACTTCGGCAGGCATTACCGCGCGCGTGCTACAGGAACTGGGCGTGTTGCAGCGGGTGGAGAGCAAGGTGATCCTTGGCGCCGCGGTGATCGACGATATTCTCGCCATGCTGCTGCTGGGAGTGGTGGCCTCGCTGCAGGGCGGCGAAGGATTCGATCCCGCGCATTTGCTGATGGTGCTGGCAGGCGCGATCGGCTTTATTGCGGTGATCGGCTGGGGCGGCACGCGCGTGATGCGCTGGAACTCGACCTGGCTGGACAAGCCGCGCAGCGTCCACTCGCCGCTATTGATCGTGCTGGCGCTTTGCCTCGGGCTGGCTTACGTCTCCACCTTGTTCGGATTGGCGGCGATCATCGGCGCGTTCCTGGCCGGCATGATTGCTTCCGAAACCCGGCAGCAACATACGCTGGAACAACAGATCCAACCCTTGCTCGCGTTGCTCACCCCCTTCTTCTTCGTACTTACCGGCAGCAAAATCGACTTGCATCAACTCGCCAATGCCAATGCGTTGATCGCGCTGGCCGTGGTCACCGTGATCGCCATCGTCTCGAAGTTGCTGGGCGGCTTTCTCGGCGCGCTGTCACTGGGCCGTGGCGGCGCAATGATTGTCGGCTTCGGCATGGTGCCGCGCGGAGAAGTGGGCGTCGTCATTGCCAGCCTGGGCCTGGCGGCGGGCATTTTCAGCGACCAGATGTACGCGATCATCGTGGCGATGTCGCTGCTGACGGCAATGGTGACGCCACCTATCCTCGCATGGCTATTGCGGCGAAACGCCGGCACCGTGCCCGCTCAGCCGCGCGACGCCTGATAGGCAGCCAACGCCGCCTGCCGCGATTCGCCCAGGTCAACCACCGGTGCGGGATAGCCGCTGCGCTTGAGCAACGACGGCTCCTTCCAGGGTTCATGCACCGAAGCTTCCGGCACGCCGGCCAGTTCCGGCAGCCAGCGGCGGATATATTCGCCCTGGGGATCGAATTTCCGTGCCTGCGTCGCCGGATTGAAAACACGGAAATACGGCGCCGCGTCGGCACCGCAACCGGCCACCCACTGCCAGCCCAAGGTATTGCTCGCCAAATCGGCGTCCACCAACGTATCCCAAAACCAGCGCGCCCCATGGCGCCAATGCTGGCGCAGGTTCTTGGTGAGGAAGCTCGCCACCACCATGCGCACACGGTTGTGCATCCAGCCCGTGTGCCACAGCTCGCGCATGCCGGCATCGACCAGCGGAATACCGGTACGGCCCTCTTGCCAGCGCTGCAAGGCAAGTTCGTCGTCATTGGCCCACGAAAACGTATCGAAGCGCGTATTGAAATTTTCGGTCGGCGTCTTCGGAAAATGATAAAGCAGGTAATGCGCGAACTCGCGCCAACCAAGCTCGCGCAAATAGGGCTCGATGTCCGGCCGGTGACGGCCGCCGCGCTTGCGCAGCAAACCCGTCAAGCCATGATGAATCTGGCGCGGCGTGATTTCGCCGAAATGCAGGTGCGGAGAAAGGCGGGAGGTACCGTGCCGTGCCGGCAAATCGCGCGCAACGGCGTATGCATCGACGGCGTCGTCCACGAATAATTCGAGCATGGCTTGCGCGCCCCGCTCGCCGGGCTGCCAGGTGTCACGCAAGCCGGCGTCCCAAGCGATGCGTGGCAGCAACCCCAGCGCGGCGACCGGCAATCCGCCCTCCAGCGAGGCGGCGCGCCATGCGGCGGGTGCCGGCAGGAGGGCATCGATCGCGAGCGTCGTGCGCAACTTGCGCCAGTAAGGCGTGAATACGCGATACGGCTGCCCCTCCTGGTTAAGCAGTTGCCAGGGCTCGCGCCACAACGCCCCGCCGCAGCTATGCACTGCGATACCTCGTTCACGCAAGGCGGCTTTGATGCGCGTATCGCGGGCAATGGCCGCCGGTTCGTACAGGCGGTTCCAGTACACCGTATCCGCACCGCTTTGTTTCACGGCATCAAGCAGGACTTGCAAGCTGTCGCCTTCGCGGATGTGCAACGGGCTACCGCGCTGTCGCAAATCGTGGTCCAGCGCCAGCAGCGCATGGTGCAGCCACCAGCGACTGGCCGCCCCCGGCTGCCACGAACCTTCTTCCGATGGCGCATGGGTATAGAGCGGCACTATCCCCGCATGGTTGGAACAGGCTTGATGTAGCGCAGGGTTATCGGCGAGGCGGAGGTCGCGTCGAAACCAGACGATGGCAATACTCATGCCGCCAGTTTGGCGATATTTGGCGTGGCGGCAAAGCGGCGGCGCGTGGTTATGTGCGATGCGTCGGCAGGCGCAGGCAGGCCAATCGAGCAGCCGGCATCCTCGCCGAGCCTTTCCACCAGACCCGCCCAGGTAGGCCGGAGCCGGTAGCGGGCATTTCGTTTTCCCGCCCCTGGCACTCGTTGCCGGACAACCCCGTCCGCGCAACCGAGCCCCTTTATTAACGGCAAGCCGCTGCAGTTGCGGCGAACAGCGGCGACCGGCCGGCTACCGCTGGCGCCCGCCTCCAAGGGCGGGCTAAGGCCCGGGCCAAATTGGCCGATAGATAACCCGGTTCCGGTTTATTTCAACGAAGGTCTCATTCTGTGACCCTGAGCATGCCGGCGACCGGCTTTACTCACGGAAGCTTCACGGCCCGGATTGTTTTATCCTTGGGTTGCATCAGCCCGATTTCTGAAACGGCGCAGCTATTACATTGCAGGTCTTCGCAGGGGACAAAGTGCATGAAAAAGCAGTGGTGGACTAACGACTGGCTTGTTCAGCTTGGCGTTGCCGTCGGCTACGCGCTTTTATATGTACTGATCCACCCTCTATCCAGCGCTCATTGGCCGGTTCATGCGGGCATACGCCTGGCCTGTCTCCTGCTGATGCCCTATCGATTCTGGCCCGCGCTGCTGATCGGCGAAGCGCTGCCCAATGCCTACGAAGTGTTTCCCTGCCTGGACTCGCTCGGCCCTACCTGGGTGGCGGTGCGATCCCTGCCGCCGTTTGCGGTGGCCATGCCGATCGTCTGGTGGTGCCGGACCCGGATGCCTCCGTTTCCCTCCCATCGCCTTATTGACATGAAAGCCATGATCACCTGCGCCTTGCTGGTAGCGCTTGGAGGGATGGTTTATAGCTCATTGGCGTATTCGGTGTCCCTTGACAACGCGGAAACACTTTCCGCTGAGCCGGTCATTGCCTTCGGCTATTTCCTAGGCCCATATCTGGCTATTTTTTCAATCCTGCCATGGGTCTTGATGGCGAAGCTCGACTACCATCCAGGCCACCTGCGCGAGCAGCTACATAAGATATTGTCCAGCAGGCTGTCGCTGGATGTCGTAGTACTGTTGATTCCCACACTTGCAGTCCTTTCTTGGTTGAACCTCATAGGAAGCGTGGAGTTCAAGCAAGTAGCTCCCATGATCATGTTCCTGCCCATAGCGTGGCTTACGATCAAACATGGCTGGCGCGCCGCCGCCGTTGGCGGCCCCCTGGCAATCGCTTGTATTTCGCTGTCAAGTCAATTCGTGGATTATCCCGATCCGAAAACAGTTGCGACACAAACATTCTTGGTCATTGCCATCACATGCTTGTTTTCGCTTGGGGCACGCATCAGCGCTCAACTTTTGCAAGAGGAAGAAGAAAAACACAGCGCATTGAACGTGCAGCGCCTTGCCCGACAGAGCTTCCAACTTGGTGAGCAACGTATGCGGCAGACGTCACAGGCATTGGAGTATCTTGCCGGCAACCTGCACATCACGAACGGACGTTTACTTGAACAAATGCGCCGGATCGTACCGAATATAGAAAGCCATGCTTTCTATAAGCAGGCATTGGCTACGCAGAACCAGGTCTATCGCTTGGCCGAAAGCATGCACCCTATTGCATGGCGCGAACGAGGCTTGCCTGCGGCACTTAACGAGACCATTGCCCGGGCGCTGGACGAAGCAGGTATTGCATACCGCTGCGAAATCAACGGCCGCGGATTTAGCCGACTGGCCCCTTCGGTACTCACTGCCACATATAGAGCTGCCTGCGAGGCAGTCGTCTATGTCAGCTCCAGACTAGCCTGCACAAGGGTGAAACTGATGCTTCGTGGCGGAGAAACCAATGGCAAGCGTTGGGTCGTGCTACGTGTAGAAGGCATACTTGAAGATACCGGTGTTGCTAACGCGGTGTATCTGAGCGAGGAACGTCAGCGATTGGCATCCAAGCTGGGAGCAAGTGCACTTGATGTGGCTGAGATGCGTGACCACGTCAGCATCTTCGATGGCGGAATGCATGTACGCAGACCCCAGGATCGGCTACAAATCACCGTCTTGTTGCAAGATATAACCCAAGAGGCGCGGAGAGTTCCCTCCGCACCGGTGCGCTTGTGGGTGAAATAGCCTCCCCTGCTTATTGGTCGCTACTACCAGTCATGCGCCGCCACTGCCAGAGCAATTCTTCCCTGTACAAACGCTTTGTACATCGAACTGTGTAGCCCCATTGTTCTGCGGCGTAGCCGTTACTGTCGTGCTGCTGTCACTGTAGACCGTCTGCGTCGCGCTTGAAGAGCTCGACGCGGGCGCCGGTGATGTCGATACATTCTGCGAATCAACACCCATCGGCAGCACGATCGCCGTACCGCCGGCCGTACCTACTGCCGCATGCACGATGCCGTTCAGATCGTTGACCTGGACGTATTTGATGCCATTGAGCACGAACACATACACATGCCAGTTCGGATTGGCGCTCACGTCGGCCACATTCGGCCACGCTTGACCCAGTCCGGTTGCGGGCGTTGCGGTCTGGCCAAAGGCCGTCGAGGTCACGCAAAGAGCAAACAGACTGCTGATTGCCGCTTTGCGGATGAAGCTTCCTTGATTGCGGGACATAGGCTTCCCCTTGTAATGGTAGTTGGCTACCGGAAACCGAAATGTAGCAGGCCCGTTGCACCCGAGAAGAGTGCTTTTTGCGCCTTTGCCCGAATATTCAGCAACGTGATCGCCGGCCCGCTTTTTTTTCACGGCTCCTCGACGCCGTGGCCCAGGCAACCCATACGCTTGCCGCCGCAAGGGATGGCTACGGCCGAAAAACTCCGAAAATACTTGCAACCGCCATAAGCGCTCATCATATCCCCCGCTTCGCAGGCACCGGCAAAACTTGGGTTGAAGTCGCACCTATAGGGTGTAATCTGAAAATCTTATTCTGATCGACATCGGATCATAGTTGCGTGAGCTCGCGCCCTCCTCTTGAACGTCGGAGGAAGCATCCAACGCTTGCGTCGACTGCGCCCGCCAGGGTCATCCCCGACTCCCGCTGTGCCATGCGGGAGAGACGACGAATGGCGCAGCCGGGTTTCTACGTCGGGCAGGCCTATCCTCCTTGCCAGCTGAGCCCGGAACGATACCGACATGATCAAATCCGAAACATTCCTTATCGTCGGCATCGGGGCCTCGGCGGGCGGCATCGAGGCATTGGAAGGCTTTTTTCGCGGCGTGAGCGCCGAAGCCGGGCTGGCGTTCGCCATCGTCACGCACTTGCCGCCCGACCGCGAGAGCTTGTTGCACGAAATCGTGGCGCGCCATACGTCACTGACGGTCCACGTCGCTACCGACGGAGTAAAGATCGAGGCGGACAATATCTACGTATTGCCCGCGAACGCGGTACTGAGCGTCAAACAGGGGCATTTGCATTTGCGCGAAAAGTGTTATCGCGAACGCAAGCCTATCGACATCTTCTTCAGTTCGCTCGCCGTGGATGCGGGCGAGCGTTCAATTGGCGTCATCCTGTCCGGCGGCGACTCCGATGGCACACTCGGACTGAAAGCCATCAAGGAGCATGGCGGCATGACCATGGCCCAGGTCGCCGATGGATTCGGGCCGCAGCATCCGGACATGCCCGAGTCGGCCATTGTGGCCGGCTTCGTGGATTTCGCCTTGCCGGCTGAAAAAATGGGCGAAAAACTGGCGGAGCTTGCCCGGCTTACCATCTCGCCGGACAGCAGCGAGGCGGAGAATACGGCTTCCGCTATCGGGCAAGCCTTTCAGGATGCACTGCCGGACATCTACGCACTCCTGCGCAACCAGGTTGGCCATGATTTCAGCGGCTATAAGAAGAAAACCTTCATACGTCGCGTGCAACGGCGCATGCACGTCAAGCAACTGCCGTCCGTGAAAGATTATATGGAAGTGCTGCGGCAGGAGCCGCACGAACTGGCTGCGCTGTTCCGTGACCTGCTGATCAACGTCACCAATTTTTTCCGCGATGGCGAAGCTTTCGAGGCGCTCGCCAGCCAGGTCATTCCCAAGCTATTCGAGGCCCGCGGCGCCAATGATACCGTGCGCATTTGGGTGCCGGGATGCGCAACCGGCGAAGAGGTATACACCCTTGGCATTCTGGTACGGGAGTACCTGGCAACCCAGTCGGCCGTTCCGCGCGTGCAGATATTTGCCACCGACATCGACGAACGGGCGCTAGCCGTGGCGCGTGCTGCATGCTATCCGGCGACGTTGCTAGAAAGCGTATCGCCGGAGCGGCGCCGTCGTTTCTTCAATGCCGAGGGCGACAGCTTCATAGTCAATAAGGAGGTACGGGAGCTATGCATGTTTTCGCCGCATAGCGTGATCCGTGACCCGCCGTTTTCGCGCATGGACCTGATCTCGTGCCGGAACTTGCTGATATACCTGGGGCCGGACGTACAGGGCCAGGTCATTCCCACGTTTCACTATGCACTACGTCCGGACGGCTATCTGTTCCTGGGCTCGGCCGAAAACGTCAGCCAATTCGACGAACTTTTCGCAGCGATAGACAAGCGGCACCGCATTTTCCGGCGGCGTTCGGACATTGCTACCAACTTGCGGCTTCCCGCCGCACTCAGCCCCCTGCGCTCCGGTTCGGTTGCCGAGCTGATACCCCGGCGGGTCACGCTCAGCGGCATGGCGCTGCGGCAAGCGGTCGATCAGCATGTGCTGGAGCGCTTTGCACCACCGCATGTCCTGGTAAACCGCGACGGCGACGTGGTCTATTTTTCCAGCCGCACGGGCAAGTATCTCGAGGCTCCGGCCGGCGCGCCTACGCGCCAGCTGCTGACCATGACGCGCAGGGATCTTCGCCTCGACCTGCACGCGGTATTTCGCGAAACGGTCGAGAGCGGCAAGCCGGCCACGCGCGAAGGAGTAGCGATCGAAATCGAAGATGGCCGGATCCAGATCATCCGATTGTCGGTCGAGCCATTGCATGACCGCGGCATGAGGGAACCCCTGTTCCTCGTGCTTTTCATCGACCAGGGACCGCTTCTGAGTCGCGAAGAAGCGCTCGACCAATCCTACGCAAGGCAGAGCGGCCCCGCTTTGCACCTGGAACACGAGTTGCGCGACACGCGCGATCGCCTGCAATCGATGATCGAGGAATACGAGACCGCGCTGGAGGAGCTCAAGTCTTCCAACGAAGAACTGGTTTCCGTCAACGAGGAAATGCAGTCGACCAACGAGGAGCTGGAAGCATCCAAGGAAGAACTGCAATCGGTCAACGAAGAATTGCAAACGGTCAATACGGAATTGAATGGCAAGGTTGAAGCGCTCGACCGCGCCAACAGCGATCTGCTCAACCTGTTCGAAAGCACCAACGTGGCGACGGTTTTCCTCGATCACTCATTGGCCATCCGCAGTTTCACGCCCGCGGTAAACAGGATCTTCAATATCTTGCCCGGCGACCGCGGACGCCCTATTACCGACCTGGCCAGCCACCTCAACCTGGCGCGGTTCATGGATGACATCCACGCCGCCCTCCAAAGCGGCGTGACGGTCGAGAAACACGTGGAGAACGATAACCACACCGCGCATTACCTGGTGCGCCTTGCGCCCTATGAGGACAGCCAGCGCAAGATCGAAGGAGTGGTGGTGACGTTCCTTGATGTCACGACCATCACGTCCATCACGCGGTCGGGCGAGCGCCAGAAGCTGCTGATCGCGGAACTCCAGCATCGCACGCGCAACCTGCTGGCACTCGTGCAATCCATTGCGTACAAGACGCTGGGAAAACATGATGCGCTGCCCGATTTCTATGCCAGGCTGGCCGCGCTGAGCCGCGCGCAAAGCCTGCTCGGCGGAAGTCTGGACGAAAGCATCGATCTGCGCGACGTGGTCAGGCTCGAGCTGGAGGCGCTCAACACCGGCGAGGGCAAAATCTCGGTTTCCGGTCCATCCGTTGCGCTTCGCTTCGATTCGGTCCAGGTCTTCTGCCTGGCCCTGCATGAACTTGCCACCAACGCCGTCAAGTACGGCGCGCTCAAGAATGCCGATGGTCACCTCGACATTTCATGGACCGTCCAAGACGATGCCGACAAGGGCGCTATTTTGGTCTTGCGCTGGCTTGAAAGCGGCGTCGCGATTCACAAGCAGCCAACGCGCCAGGGCTTCGGCCGGGAACTGCTGGAGAAGGCCCTGGCGTTTACCTTGCGCGCCAGGACCGAGCTGACCTTTGGCGCGGATGGCGTCACGTGCTACGTCGAGATTCCCTTGCCCGCGCTGTCTTCCATTCAACTCGCACGCAAAGACGCAACCGCCTAAGCATCATGGCCAAGATACTCACTGGTCGGAAAATCCTGATCGTCGAAGACGATTACCTGCTGGCGCAGGTGCTGGCCGACATGCTGGAAGAAGCCGGCGCCGATATCATCGGCACGGTGGGCTGGCTGGCAGAAGCGCTGGCCATCGCCACCGATCGCCAGACGCAATTCGATACGGCGATCCTGGACATCAACCTGCACGAACAGGAAACGTATGCCGTCGCCGACCTGCTGACGGAACGTGGCGTCAAGGTCCTGTTCTGCACGGGCTACAGCACCATTCGAGCCGAATACCAGCATTATCCGCGATGCATCAAGCCATTCCGAGTGCAGGCCCTTCTGGCGGCGCTGGTAAAGGAATGATGCGAGCGCCGCAGAACCGTGACGCCAACGCCACTGCGAGCGCGAGCAGCGATAAGGGCATGGGGAAAGTGTCGGCTAACTGTCCAACTTGTTGCCCGGGGAACACGGAGAAAACCCAGCGTCGCCGCAGCATTAGCTGCATCAGCTTGCGACGCGGCCCTTTCCGCAGAATTTTGTGCAATAAAAAACCGCCATACGGCGGTTAAGTATTTGATTCAATGTTGCACATTGGAGGCCAGGGTCGGAATCGAACCGGCGTACACGGCTTTGCAGGCCGCTGCATGACCACTCTGCCACCTGGCCAATGCGCTGAATCGTGGCCATGGCAGGCCAGATCTGGCTTTAAAAAACAAAAACCCCGGCCTACCGAGGTTTGGCTGAAACTGGAGGAAAGGCCAGATGTTTGCGCTCTAATCTCCCGAGTTGCTCGGCGCTCACGAGGAGGGCCGCCCAACCGAAGTACAAAATTATCTACTACTTGATGGTTGCTGGCAAGCACTGTGGGCACTAGCGAAAGTACCCATTGGGCACGAACGCATGCACGCAACGCAACCGAGCAAGGTCGCCCTGCAGGATGGCAGGCACTGCCCGGAACCACCCATGCGCTGCCTGGGGCGAGGGAAGCGGCGGAACAAGGGGCTTGATGCCGACAGAACGGACTGGCACATGGCGGGATTGCAGTGAGGTCGTACTGCCTGGCTTGATCGCACCCGGACCTCACGGCCCTGTTGCAGCCGATTCGCCACTGGTGTCAACTGCGCGGGTCAGTCAGTCGATCCATTTCGTAACGGAAAGCACAACGACCGGGAAGCTCGCATGCGGAATCTGCAAAACACCAAGCTCGCGATCATCGGACTCGGCTATGTGGGCCTTCCGCTGGCGGTGGAATTTGGCAAGCACTACGACACAGTCGGCTTCGACATCAATAAAGGCCGCATCGACGAACTGCGTGCCGGTCGCGATAACACGCTGGAAGTGGATGCCGCCGAACTGGCTGGCGCCGGGCGATTGCGATTTAGCGCCGATCTGGCTGATCTGGCCGATCGCAACACGTATATCGTCACCGTGCCGACGCCGATCGACAATGCCAAGCGCCCCGATCTGACCCCATTGATCAAGGCAAGCGAAACCCTCGGCAAGGTGTTGGCGGCCGGCGATGTAGTGGTCTACGAATCGACCGTATACCCGGGCTGTACCGAGGAGGTCTGTATTCCGATCCTCGAAAAAGCCTCCGGCCTGGTTTTCAACCGCGACTTTTTCGCCGGCTACAGTCCCGAACGCATCAATCCCGGCGACAAGCACCATCGCGTCACCAGCATCCTGAAGGTCACATCCGGTTCCACCGCGGAAACGGCCGATTTCGTCGATCGCCTGTATGGCTCGGTGATCGCCGCCGGCACGCACAAGGCCAGCTCGCTGAAAGTGGCCGAGGCAGCCAAGGTGATCGAGAATACCCAGCGCGATCTCAATATCGCGCTGGTCAACGACTTGGCGATCCTGTTCAACAAGCTGGGCATCGACACGCTTGAAGTCCTGCAAGCGGCTGGCACGAAATGGAACTTCCTGCCCTTTCGGCCCGGCCTCGTCGGCGGCCATTGCATCAGCGTCGATCCGTATTACCTCACGCACAAGGCACAGGAAGTCGGGCACCACCCGGATGTCATCCTTGCCGGCCGGCGCACCAACGACAGCATGGGGCCGTATATCGCCAGCGAAGTGATCCGCCTGATGGTGCGCAAAGGCATCAATCCGGTGAATGCCCGCATCCTGATGCTGGGCCTGGCGTTCAAGGAAAACTGTCCGGACCTGCGCAATACCCGCGTGGTCGATATCCTGAAAGCGCTTTGCGGTTACAACGCGCAGGTCGATATCCACGATCCGTGGGTCAACGCCGCCGAAGCCGAACACGAATACGCGATCACGCCGGTAATGCAACCACGGGCCGGCCATTATGACGCGGTGATCGTCGCGGTAGGGCACCGGGAGTTTGTCGCGATGGGCGCGGAAGGCATACGCGCTTTTGGCAAGCCATCATCGGTGATCTACGACGTGAAATACGTGCTTCCCCGCGAAGCGGTCGATGGGCGTCTTTGAATAGGATTTCGCGCCATGAAAGTGCTTGTTACCGGCACGGCCGGTTTTATCGGTTCGCATGTCGCGCTCAAGTTGCTCGAACGCGGCGACGACGTTATCGGCTTCGACAGCCTCAATGATTATTACGATGTCCGCCTGAAACAAGCGCGCCTGGCGCGATTCATCGAACATCCGCGCTATACGCACATCCATGCCGACCTTGCCGATCGCGCCGCCGTGGAAAGCGCCTTCGCAAGGCATAGGCCGCAACGCGCGATCAACCTCGCCGCGCAAGCGGGGGTGCGTTACGCCGCGGAAAATCCGCATATCTACGCCGCCAGCAACGTTACGGGTTTTTTGCATATCCTCGAAGGCTGCCGGCAACATGCGGTCGAACACCTGGTGTTTGCCTCGACAAGTTCGGTCTACGGCGCCAACACCGCGATGCCTTTCTCCGAACACCAGCCGACCGAACATCCGCTTACGCTCTATGCCGCCACCAAGAAAGCCAACGAACAGATGGCGCACAGCTATGCGCACTTGTATGGCATTCCCAGCACCGGCCTGCGCTTCTTTACCGTTTACGGCCCGTGGGGCCGTCCGGACATGGCGCTGTTCCTGTTTACCAAAGCCATTCTTGCCGGTGAACCAATCAGGGTTTTCAACCATGGGCGGCACAAGCGCAGCTTTACCTACGTGGACGACATCGTGGAAGGCGTCATACGCACCCTGGACACCCTTCCCGCTAAGAACGCCGACTGGAACGGCACGTCGCCCGATCCTGCCAGCAGCGCCGTGGCACCATATCGGCTATACAACATCGGCAACGAACAGCCGGTGGAGTTGCTGCGCTATATCGAGGTGCTGGAGCAATGCCTGGGCCGCAAAGCGCAGATGGAGATGCTTCCATTACAGGCCGGCGACGTACCCGATACCGAGGCGGATGTAACAGAACTGATACAGTCGGTTGGCTATGCGCCAAAAATTCCCATAGCCACGGGTATCGCCAACTTCGTAAGCTGGTACCGGGACTACTACCGCGAATAGTTTATGCAGCTCGCAGTAGCCTGCGCACGCAAACGTGAGCGTCTTGGGGGCGAGAATTGATCATCGACTATCTGGATAGCCCAGCCTCGGCCGACATCGACACGGACCTGTGCGTCATCGGTGCCGGTGCTGCCGGCATTGCGATCGCACGATGCTTCATCGGCACATCGACCACCGTCTGCCTGGTCGAAGGCGGCGGCGCTACCGGCGAGGAGCAAAGCCAGGCCCTGTACGAAGGCACCTCAATCGGCACCCCGCCCCTCGATGCCGGCACGTCGCGCATGCGCGTGTTTGGCGGCAGTTGCAACCTGTGGGGCGGCGGCTGCATGCCGCTTGGCAAACACGACTTGGTTGAACGCCCTTGGGTGCCGCACAGCGGCTGGCCCATCGCCTACGACGAACTGAGGCCCTATTACGAACGCGCGCGCGAATATTGCCGGATCGATGCGCACCCCTTCACCGACAACTCCTTCCTGATCCCGCTTGCACGCGCGCCCATTCCCTTCGACGCCGAAAAATTGATCAATCAAGTTTTTGCGCGCAGCCCGATCCTGTTCGGTAACGCCTATCGGTCCGAGCTGGAAAAGGCCCCTAATATCACCGTCGTATTGCATGCCAACTTGCTCGAACTGCACGCCTCGGCCAGTGGCGCCTCTGTTCGCCAGGCACGTATCGGCACCATCGACGGGCGCAGGAGCGCGGTCCGGGCACGACACTACGTGCTTGCCTGCGGCGGCATCGAAAATGCACGAATGCTGCTGCTCTCCAACTCCATTCGCCCGCGCGGGCTGGGTAATGAATACGACCTGGTCGGCCGCTATTTCATGGACCATCCTTGCGGCAGCATGGGCACTGTCATCACCGATACACCGGAACGGCTTACGCGCCCCTATGATCGAACCCAGGGAAAAGGCCTCGCGCCGGCGTTTCCTGAAATCGGCTTGTCGCCCGCATTCCAGCAGGCGCACCGCATCTTGAATGGACGTGTGCACCCATTTTCCGTCGAGGGGCCCGTTCCAAAAGGCATTCGCGCCCTGCGCGATTTTCGCGCCGCCTTGCGGCCGACCGCACAAGACGAAAATGCGATATTGGAAGCGCGCCTGTGCGCCGCACTGAAAAACGCTCCCTCCAATGATGACGACACGCGCACACGTAGCGCCAACATAGCGATGGCGGCGCTACGGATCGGGCTTGGCTCCGCCGACATCGTCAGAGCGCTTATGCAGAAGCGTGGCGGCAAGCCCACCGTGCGCGGCAATCGTGTCGAGCTGATCGGGTATTTCGAGCAAGCTCCCAATCCCGACAGCCGTATCACACTCGCCGACGAACGCGACCCGCTGGGCTTGCCGAAGGTCTGCGTCGACTGGCGCCTTACCGCGCTCGATCGCCATACCTACCGCACCGCAGCTGCGCTGTTCGGCGCCGAGCTTGCCCGCGCGGCCGGTGGCAGCTACCGGCCTGCTGCATGGCTCAATGACGGTGACGACGCAACTGCCCAGGTCCATACCACCGCACATCACCTGGGCACCACGCGCATGTCCGATGATCCGCGGCAAGGTGTCGTCGACCGCCAGTGCCGCGTGCATGGCATCGAGAATCTGCACATCGCCGGGAGCTCGGTATTTCCAACCGGCGGCTGGGCCTTCCCGACCTTTACGATCGTCGCCCTCAGCCTGCGTTTAGCCGATCAACTGCGCATGCAGTTGCGCCATGCCACCCTTTCCGAAGCGATATGAAACAGGGTCGGTGCAGGTGCCATCCGGAGCAATGGCGCACACCTGTATCAGGCATGCAACACCTTGTAAACACACGTTCCCGGCCGCGTAGAAACGCTTAAAAAGAGCATCGACACCACCAAAAAAAGGGCGTAACTTCGGCCTTCGCTTATACGGATATAGCGTTGAAGGGGAAACTTATGCTTCGCTTTCTGCGACGCCAAACGGTGCGATGGTTGCTGCTATTCGGCATAACCGAATTGCTGCTGCTTGCAGCCTCGCTGCAATTGGCGATGTATCTGCGCTACTTTCGCAACCCCTATGAACTGATCGAATTTTCGCATTATTTGTCGTTGCGATCTTTCATCTTTGCATCGGTCATCATGCTTGGCATGGCTGCGCTGGGGGAATATCGCACCCATCTGCGCACCAGCTGGTTGGGCGCGGTGGCGCGGCAAGCCGTGGCTTTCGTCATCGGCGGCCTGTTGCTGGTCATCGGCTATTACATCGTGCCGCAAGCCTATGTCGGTCGCGGCGTGCTAGGCATGGCGCTGGTCATCGGCTTCCTCGCGGTCATGACGTTTCGCCTGCTTTTTATGCGGCTGGTGGAGATCGAGTCGCTCAAGCCGCGCGTATTGATTCTCGGCACCGGCCAGCGAGCCGCGCAGATCCATAACCGCATGCGCCGGCGTTCGGATCGCCGCGGCTTTACGATCGTCGGTTATGTGCCCTGCCCCGGCGAAGAAATCTGCGTTCCTGCCGAGAACCTTCTTGCATTGGATATTCCGCTATCCAGCCTGGCCAAGCGCGAACAGATCAACGAGATCGTGGTGGGCGTGGACGATCGCCGCGGCCGGCTGCCGATGGATGGCTTGCTGCAATGCCGGCAGGCAGGCGTGATGATTACCGATCTCACCACTTTCTTCGAACGTGAATCCGGTCGCGTGCAGTTGTCATGGCTGGAGCCGTCGTGGCTGGTTTTCTCCAACGGCTTCAACGCCACGCCGTTGCATCGGCTGACCAAACGCTGTTTCGACGTGGTGGCAGCCACAGTACTGCTGCTGCTGTGCTGGCCACTGATGGCAATGGTAGCCCTGGCCATCCGGCTGGAATCGGGCCCCCGACAACCCATCTTGTATCGGCAGGAGCGCGTCGGCGAAGACGGCAAGACGTTTTGGCTGCTGAAATTCCGCAGCATGCGCACCGACGCCGAACGCGACGGCGTGGCGCGCTGGGCCAGCAAGCACGACGACCGGGTGACGCGGGTCGGTCGCGTTTGCCGTAAGCTGCGGCTGGACGAATTACCGCAGCTATGGAACGTGCTCAAGAGTGAGATGAGCATCGTCGGACCGCGTCCCGAACGACCGCAGTTCGTTGCCGATCTGGCCACCAAGATTCCTTTCTACAGCTTGCGCCACTGCTTGAAACCAGGCCTCGCCGGCTGGGCGCAATTGAGCTACCCCTACGGTGCGTCGGAAGACGACGCGGCCGAAAAGCTCAAATACGACCTGTTTTACGTGAAGAATCACAACTTGCTGCTGGACATGGTGATCCTGATCGAAACCGTGGAAGTCGTCTTGTTCAATCGCGGCGCACGTTGAGGCCTGCGCGCATGCCGGCATCCGGAAATCCAGCACGGGTCGAACGGAATCGGTTCTTCAGTCGCGCGCGGCAGATGGCCGTGTTCGAGCCGTTTTCAACGAATGCAGCGGCGAGCTGTACCAATCGACCACCGAATCGTGGTCGAAACGTACCCATGATGGCCCGTACTCCCATACATCATCGCGAATCATGACAGGGTCGCCTTCGATGGCACGCACATTTTCCTCCGACATGCCCAATGTCAACGCCGGCGCCGCCGAGGTTTCGCCAAGGCTGGCATCATTGTCGCCGGCAACGCTATCGGAGGCGTCGTTCGACGGCGGCGGTACCGCGGACACGCCCCAAAACAGAATGCCGATCGCGACCAGTGCAATCGGGACCAGCCATTTCACATGCGGGCGGCGTGGCGCATTCGATGGTGCCGAAGGGGACGGATGCCGCGACCGGCTGGCCCTGTCCGGCAAGGCGCCTCGCACGACCGGCGTCGCCCCGGGCAGACGGCCATGAAGTCGCTGGAATTCCATCGCCGCTTCATAGTGGGCATTGAGCTGTTGCAGTCGCTGCGCAGCGCGCGAGTCGACATAGTCCTGAGGTTTACGGTCCGGATGCAATGCCGATACGCGGCGGCGGTAGGCCTGCTTGAACTCCTGCAGGTCGCAATCGGGACTCAGCCTGAGTTGCCGGTATAGGTGCAGAAAATCGATCTCGTTAGCCACGCCGCTCCCCTACTGCATGGTGCCCCCGTACACGCTTGGCGACCCGGGCCAACATGCGGGGGACCGGACTAGCCTCGCGCAGGTTTGACGCAACTGCAAGCATAATTCCGCTTGACTTAATGTGATGCAGTTCTCAAAATCTGATACCTGTGGTAGGAGGGGTCCCATGCAGGACTGTCGCCAGTACGTTGCTGCCTGTTGCCGCGGGACCACTGTTGCCGCGCTTCTGGTCGCAGGCCCCATCGCCGCGCTGGCCCAGGCAACGCCTGCCGGGATAGCCAACGGCGCTATCCCGTCGCCTTCGCTCGGTGCCCATACCCTGCTGACCCAGTCCGAAGGACTCGGGGCCAGTCCGGCTGTCACCGCGCCGCTCACCACCCAGCCCCACGGCAGCTCGTTGATCGTTTTCAACGGCGGTTACTCCAGCAACGCGGCGGGTCCTCGCGACCGCTACGGCAACCGGTGGAAGCAACTGGGCAACGACGTGCCATTCGGCAATGGCTATGGCGATCGCTTCAACGTGAAGGCCTATGTGGCGCTCGATGCCAAGGGGGGGCCGGGCCACACCGTCAGCTTTGCCAAAGACGGCAACGCGACGGGCGAAATCTCCATCCCGTTCATTGAAATAAGACATGCGGGCGTCTTGCGGGATGTGAGCCAAAACTACGCACCCACCGGTCTTCAGCTGACCAGCGGCAATGTGACCACGACCGGCCCGGCCACCCTGATCGCGGTGTGGTGGGGCGACGGTGGCGTCAAGCGCATGACGGCCGTCCCCAATAACGGATTCGCCGTCATCGAAAGCTATCTGACGCTGCCCGACAACAGCGGCGTGCAATGTGCGGTGGCGTACAAACAGGTCGCTGCCGCAGGTACCTACAACGTCAGTTGGACGGGTGCTCCTGTTCAAGGCGCCATTTTGTGGCTGCTGGCTTTTCAGTCCAAATGAATATCGAGCTGGCTATGCGCCTTCGAATCGTGGTGCGCTGGCGAGCTGGTCAAAACATGGAAAGACACAAACGAGAAGTCCATTGGGGAATGGCGTAACAGCGCCAGGCATTGGTATCGAAGCTCGCTGCGCCATCAAGCGGCGTCATAGCGAACGGCATACGCGATGTGCGGGCGCAAGGAACACTCACGTTCTTCGCTAACTTTCGTAGGGCCGGGGAGGTTGAAATCATGAACACCGGTGCGGCGGCACTTATCGATTTCGATTGGGATACCTTCGATCCGTGGCGCATCCAGGCTGTGCGCCACCGGTTGTCCGATCACCCTCTGCTGCAACCCGATCAATTGGTGGCCCTGGGCAAGCGCTTCCAGGGCAGCACGCGATTGTTTACCTTCAACAACGAAGCCGGTGCCGACGCGAACTTCGATGACGTCGGCCGTCTATACCCCAACCGGAAATCCGCCGCCGACACGCTGCAAGGCATCACCGATGCGAAGGCGTGGATGCTGCTGCGTCACGTACAGGACGACCCCACCTACCGCAGCCTGGTCGACCTGGCGATGGACCCGATCCAGCCGCTGATCGAGCGCAAGGATCCGGGCATGCACTACCGCGCGGGATGGATTTTCGTAGCCTCGCCGCGCACCGTCACGCCGTTTCATATCGACCGCAATCACGGCATCTTGCTGCAGGTCCGCGGAACCAAGAAAGTTTACGTCTGGGATGCCGATGACACGCAGGTATGCGGCGAACGCGCACGCGACGTATTCCACGCCCGGCATGACCTGGAACTGGTGAAATGGAACGAAGAATTTCGCGAACGCGCCCACGTCTTCACCCTCGGTCCCGGCATGGGTGTCTACATGCCGATCACCAGCCCGCACATGGTTGAAACGACCGACGAGCCGTCGATCACCATCAGCCTGACTTACAGCACCGCAGCAACGCGACGGAACGCCATGCGACACGTCATGAACGATTTGCTTTACCGCAAAGGCATCAAACCGATCCCGGTGGGCAAACGTCCTTTGGTCGACACGCTGACGTATGCCACCGCGTCGGCCCTGGTTGCCGCCCATGGAGTCGGCAGCCGTCCACCTGCCTGCCCATCGCTGGCGCATCCAAGCGCCTATGCGGTGGCCGATTGATCGCGTTATCGCCTAACGCAACCTGGCGACAGCCATCACCTGCACGGAGATCGCGAAAGCCTCATGAACACACGTGCGGCCCACAACCAGGATGGCATGGCTGAAGGCATCCCGCTGTTCGACGTGTTGCCATCGCAAAAAACCGGCGCCTGCGCAGCCGGCTGGACGCGGCGTGAATACACATTCGATGAGTCGCTTGCCGCGGCATTGGACGAAACGGCGCTACGGCACACCGTCGGCGAGGCGGCGATCCTGTGCGCTGCATTGGCGCTGGCCGAATCTCGCTTCACCGGCGCGCAGACCTTAATCGCCACCCACATCGATGCGGAAGGATCCAGGCAGCTCTCCATCGACGTACCGCGTGCCGGCGCGCGCAACGCCTGGCTCCAGGCGTTCTGCGCCTCGCTCGGTACCGCGACAACCATCACCGTTCCTGCCGCATGGGCCGTAAGCAACGATCCGCATTTGCTCGATGTCCAGGCCCAATGCGATGACATGGCTGGCGCCATCAACAGTCGCTGGACCATGCATACCCTCCCTGCCCGGCTCGAGGCAGCATTCCGCACGCCGCTGAGTGGCGGGGCGATCGACCTGCTTGCCGCCGGTGCCATACGCGCGCTCACCTGGCTGTGCGCCGCCCCCGACGACGACCTGTCGTCGTTCGATATCTGCGATCCGGGCGAACGCCATCGCCTGCTATTCGAATGGAATGCCACGGCCGTATCGCGTCGCGCCACCGATACCGTGCATGGCCTGTTCGCAGAGGTAGCTCACCAGCATCCCGATGCGCCGGCGATCGAATCCATTGGCCCCACGCTTTCGTATGCCGAACTCGATGCTCGCGCCAGTCGCATCGCAGCGGGCCTGATGGCGGCCGGCGTCGAAGTCGGCGCGCCAGTCGCCTTATTGCTCGAGCGTTCCGTCGAAGCGCTGATTGCCATGCTTGGCATTCTCAAGGCTGGCGCGGCCTACCTGCCGCTCGAACCAGGCTACCCGGCAGAACGCCTCGCCTTTGCGATCAACGACGCGCATGCCGCACTGGTCATTGCCGGTGACAATCTGCCTGCGCTACCTGGCGTTCACGTCCCCATGCTGCGACTCGAGCAGTTGCAGCGCGCCGAGGCGCCGCCGTATCAACCGCCTTCCATCGACGGCAGCGCACTGGCTTATGTGATGTATACGTCCGGCTCGACCGGCACGCCTAAAGGCGTCGAGATCACCCATCGCTCGATTATCCGGCTGGTACGCGATGTGACCTATGTCGATCTCAGCGGCAAACCCCGCATGTTGCACGCCGCGCCGCTCGGTTTCGACGCATCGACACTGGAAATATGGGGAGCCTTGCTCAATGGCGGCACCTGCATTGTGCACGACGAGCGCATTCCCACCGGTTGCGGCCTGGAAGACACCATCGAACGCCATGGTGCACGCATCGCGTGGCTGACGGCGGCGCTTTTCAATGCCATCGTCGATGAGGATGCGCGCAAATTGCGCGGCCTGGAACAGTTGCTGATCGGCGGCGAAGCGTTGTCGGTCGCGCATGTGCGCAAGGCCTACGCCGCATTGCCGGATATCACCCTCATCAACGGCTACGGTCCGACCGAATGCACCACATTTGCCGCGACCTATCGCATACCACGCGATATCGATGCTGATGATCGCTCGATCCCGATCGGCGGCCCGATCGCTGATACGACACTGTATGTGCTGAACAGCCGTGGCGAACCGGTGCCGACAGGCGTGATCGGCGAGTTGCATATCGGCGGCGCCGGGCTGGCGCGGGGCTACCTGGCGCGCCCGGAATTGACCGCCGAACGGTTTGTCGGCCAGCCCTTTGGCGTTGATAAAAATGAGCGCCTGTATCGCACCGGCGATCTTGTGCGCTGGCTGCCGCAAGGGGCGATCGAGTTCATCGGCCGGGCCGATAGCCAGATCAAGATTCGCGGCTACCGGATCGAGATCGGCGAAATCGAATCGGCCCTGCAACGCCAGCCTGGTTTGCGCGCGTGCGCCGTGCTGTTACGCGAAGATCGCCCCGGGCACAAGCGGCTGGTGGCTTATTACGTTACCGATGATGCAACCATCACCGCGCGCGCGTTGCGCGATCAACTGGCGCGCACGCTGCCGGATTTCATGGTTCCGGCCATCTATATCGCGATGGATGCGCTACCCGTCACGGCCAACGGCAAGCTCGATCGCCGGGCCCTGCCCGCGCCGGACCACCGCCGTCCCGAACTCGCCGATGTCTATGTACCGGCGATCGGAAAGACGGAGCAACGGCTTTGCGAGCTATTTGCCGACCTGCTGGGCCTGGATCAAGTCGGCCGCAACGATCATTTCTTCGATCTTGGCGGAAACTCGCTGCTGGCCATTCGCACGGTGGCACGCATTCGCAGCGAGTTGCCGTCGGCCGTACTCACGATCGCGGCCTTCTTCGGTGCGCCAACGCCTGCCGCACTTGCCGCCCTGCTCGACCGTGGCGGCGAACGCGCCGCGCTGGCTTCACGTCTTCCGCGTCATCGCTCCCCTGATGCCGCCGAACCGGTCGCCATCATCGCGATGGCCGGGCGCTTCCCCGGCGCGAACGATGTCGAGGCGTTCTGGGACAATCTCTGCGCCGGCCGCGAATCGATCACTTTTTTCGACGCCAACCAGCTCGATCCCGGCATTCCGGCCGAGCAGCGCAACGATCCGGCCTACGTCGCGGCACGCGGTGTTATCGATGGCGTGGAAGAGTTCGACGCCGCGTTTTTCGGCATCTCGCCGCGCGAAGCGGAGCTGATGGACCCTCAGCAGCGGATCTTCCTCGAGCTTTGCTGGGAATGCCTGGAGCGCGGCGGCCATGTACCGGACAAGCACGACGTGCCGATAGGGGTCTTCGGCGGCATGCATAACGCGACCTATTTCCAGCGCCACCTCAGCAACCGGCCGGAGCTGGTCGATAAACTCGGCGCTTTCCAGGTCATGCTTGGCAACGAAAAGGATTATCTCGCCACGCGCGTAGCGCACAAACTCAACCTTACCGGTCCGGCGATCAGCCTCAATACCGCATGCTCGACGTCACTGGTCGCCATCTGCCAGGCCTTCGATGCCTTGCGCGCCGGACACTGCGACATGGCGCTTGCCGGCGGCTCGTCGGTCACGTGTCCGCCGCGTAGCGGCTACGTCTCGCAAGAAGGCTCGATGCTGTCGCCCGATGGGCATACGCGCAGTTTCGATATCGACGCGCAAGGCACGGTATTCAGCGATGGCGCCGCCGTTGTCTTGTTGAAGCGCCTTTCCGACGCATTGCATGACGGCAACCCGATCTACGCAGTCATGCGTGGCGGCGCGGTGAACAATGATGGAGGAATCAAAGCGAGTTTTACCGCGCCCAGCAGTTCCGGACAAGCGGCGGTGATCACGATGGCGCTGGCGAACGCCGGGGTGGAACCGGGCACGATTTCCTATGTGGAGACCCACGGCACCGCCACGCCGCTGGGCGATCCCATCGAGATCGAAGGGTTAATCCAGGCATTCGGCCGGAATACGAGCGAACACGGCAGCTGCGCGATCGGTTCGGTCAAGAGCAATGTGGGCCATTTGGTCATGGCAGCCGGGGTGGCCGGCGTGATCAAGACGGCGCTGGCCTTGACCGAACGGCGCTTGCCGCCATCGCTTCACTTCCGTGCCAATAATCCGAAACTCGATCTCGCCCACGCCCCGTTCTTCGTCAACGATACGTTGCGCGAATGGACCTCCGATGGCGGCCCGTTGCGCGCGGGCGTCAGTTCGTTCGGCGTCGGCGGCACCAACGCGCACATCATTCTCGAAGAGCCGCCGCAACGCGAAGCCTCCGATGCTGCCGGCGGCCCCCAGTTGCTGTTGCTTTCCGCGCGCAGCGATGCGGCGCTCGGCCACGCACTGACCCGTCTGGGCGACCATCTCGCAACCCAACCGGATGTCCAACTCGCCGATGTCGCCTGGACGCTATGCCAGGGCCGAAAAATCTTCGCGCAGCGCATCCACCTGGTTGCCGATAGCGTCGAAGAGGCTGCGAAACGACTGCGCGATCCGCCCCAGCCGCCGGCCTTGAAAACCGCGCTCAATCCGGCGCCAGGCATCGTATTCCTGTTCCCGGGCCAAGGCGCGCAATACGCTGGCATGGGCCGCCAGCTATATGAAACGGAACCGGCCTTTGGCGCAGCGCTCGACGAATGCGCACAGATTCTTCGCGATGAGCTTGGGTTCGATTTGCGCGAGCGTCTATTTGCCGACGATGCGAACGCATTGCGCGAGACCGGGCTGACCCAGCCGGCCATCTTTGCAATGGAATACGCACTCGCACGCCTGTGGCTGGACTATGGCGTGACACCGGTGGCCATGATCGGCCACAGCGTGGGCGAATTCGTCGCGGCCGTGATCGCCGGCGTGATGAACGTTGCCGAGGGCGCACGCCTGGTGGCCCGGCGTGGCCGCCTGATGCAGGCGCTTCCGGCCGGCTCGATGCTGTCGGTACGCCTGGATGCCGCGCAACTGGCGGCGCGCCTTCCGGCAAGCTTGTCGCTCGCAGCCGAAAACGCCCCGAATGCGTGCGTCGTGTCGGGCGAAACACCGCTTATCCAGGCATTTCAGGCAGAGTTGGAGCGAACCGGCGTTGCCTGCCGATTGCTGCACACCTCGCACGCCTTCCATTCGTCCATGATGGACCCCGCGCTAGAGTCGTTCCGGCGCGAATTCAAGCATATCGCGCTGTCGGCACCACAAACGCCGATTGCTTCGACGCTGACCGGCCTCATGCTGAGCGACCAGGAAGCGACGTCGGCGGAATACTGGACCCGGCACCTGCGCGGCACGGTACGCTTTTCCAGCGCCGTGCAAAACCTGCTCGCCGAACCGCGACACGCCTTCCTCGAAGCAGGGCCGCGCACCACTCTCAGCATGTTGGTACGGCAGCATCCGCAGAGCCGCGGCAGGCTTGTGCTGGCCTCGCTGGCCGATAGGCCATCCAGCGAACGGGCCGCGTGGCTCGATGCGTTCGGGCAATTATGGTCATACGGCGTCGATCTCGCGGTCGACCGCTTGGATCGCCGGCAGCGCAAGCGTCGGGTGCGCCTGCCGACCTATCCCTTCGAGCGCAAGCGCCACTGGATCGAGGCAGCGCCGGCGCCCGCCTCATCCTCGTCGGCAGTCGCATCCAACGTCATCACGCTGCCGTTGCGCAGCGAACTGGCTGCGACAGCCGCCATTCCACCCATTCTTGTCCCGGAGGCCGCCATGGCCGCTGCCTCGACCGCCACTTCCACGCGCGCCACGCGCCTGGTCGCCCAACTCTACGCACTGTTCGAAGACGTTGCCGGCACCGAGTTCGACGGCGTGGATCCGGCCACGCATTTCGTCGAACTCGGCCTCGATTCGCTATCGCTGACCCAGGTGGCCTTGCAGCTGCAAAAGACCTTCGCCTTGAAGATCACGTTCCGCGAACTGATGGAATCATGTTCCTCGTTCAACAGCCTCGCCCAGCATATCGACCGATGGCTGCCACCAGACGCCGCGGCCATCGCCACCACCGCCGATGCGGCCGCCACCACGGTAACGGCCGCCCCTGCCGCGCGAACAAGCCAGGTAACGGCGATGCCCCTGCCGGCGGGCGGTGGACTGATACAAGATGTGATCCAGCAGCAAATGCAGATCATGCAGCAGCAATTAACGTTGCTCGCTCATGCGCAGGTCCCGGCAACGACACCCGGCGCAACGGCATCCGCAGCCACCATCACTGCGACGCAAACACCCGCTGCGGCACCCGCGGTCATGCCTGCGGCCGATCCGCCGCCAGACGACGAAGCCGCGCTGGCGCATACGACCTACGACGTCAAAAAGGCGTTCGGCGCGATCGCGCGGATCCACTCCAGCTCAACCGAGCTGACCGGCCGCCAACGCGCGCGGCTGGAAGCATTCATGCGCCGCTACATCGCGCGCACGCGCCGATCGAAGGCATACACGCAGGAACATCGCGCGCACCTGGCCGATCCCCGTGTGGTCAACGGATTCCGCCCGCTGCTGAAAGAGATGATTTACCAAATCGTGGTCGATCGCTCCAAGGGCTCGAAAGTGTGGGACCTGGACGGCAACGAATACGTCGATGCGTTGAATGGCTTCGGCATGAATTTGTTCGGTTGGCAACCGGATTTTGTATTGGATGCGGTACGCAAACAACTGGATGCCGGTTACGAAATCGGCCCGCAACACCCCCTTGCCGGCGTGGTCGCCAAACAAATCTGCGAGCTCACCGGATTCGAGCGCGCCGCGTTATGCAATACCGGCTCGGAAGCGGTCATGGGGACCATTCGCGTGGCGCGCACCGTCACCGGCCGCGATACGCTGGTGATCTTCAGCGGTTCGTACCATGGCATCTTCGATGAAGTGATCGTGCGCGGCACCAAGAGATTGCGCTCGGTACCGGCTGCGCCGGGCATACTGCGCAATACCGCGGAAAACGTGCTCGTGCTCGACTACGGCACGCCCGAGTCGCTCGCGATCATCCGCGAGCGCGCCGCGACCATCGCGGCCGTGCTGGTCGAACCGGTGCAGAGCCGACGTCCCGATTTCCAGCCGCGCGAATTCTTGCAGGAACTGCGGGCGATCACCGCCGATGCCGGCGCGCTGCTGATCTTCGACGAAGTGGTCACCGGCTTTCGCGCCCATCCGCGCGGTGCACAGGCGGTGCTCGGCATCGACGCCGACCTGGCTTCCTACGGCAAGGTCGTCGGCGGCGGCTTTCCGATCGGCGTCATTGCGGGCAAGCGAAAATTCATGGACGCGCTCGACGGTGGCAGCTGGCAGTTCGGCGATGCATCGATTCCGACGGTCGGCGTCACCTATTTCGCCGGCACCTTCGTGCGCCATCCGCTGGCACTGGCTGCCGCGCACGCGGTGCTCGACCATCTCAAGACCTCGGGCGCTTCGTTGCAGGAACGGCTCAATGCCCGCACTTCATCCCTGGCCGACGAACTCAACACGTTCTGCGCAGGGGCAGGCGCCCCGATCAAGGTGACGCACTTTGCATCCGTATGGAAAACCAGCTTCCTTGAAGACCACCCGCTTCAGGATTTGCTGTTTGCGATGATGCGCAGCCGCGGCATCCATATCCTCGACAATTTTCCCTGCTTCTTCACCACGGCGCATGGCGAGGAAGACTTTGTCGCAATCGCCAAGGCGTTCAAGGAATCGGTGCTCGAATTGCAGGAAGACGAGTTCCTGCCCCGCCGTAAAAACACCGAACCTCGTTCGCTCGATGCGAACAGGCCGCCCGTTGCCGGTGCGCGCCTTGGCAAGGACGCGGAAGGCAAGCCGACCTGGTTCGTGCCGAACCCCGACGTGCCAGGCAAATTCATGATGGTAAGCGCGTGAGGATCAGTCCATGAATGCCAGTGATGTGAGCATGGCCGCCACGGCGGTCGACTACGATCCGTTTGCCGGGGCCGCGCTCGCTCGCGTCGCACCCGCGACAGAGTCGCAGCGCGAAATATGGCTGGCCGCGAAACTCGATCAGGAAGCATCGCTCGCCTATAACGAATCGGTGTCGATACGGCTCTGTGGCGAGCTTGACGTTGCCGCCTTGCAAACCGCCCTGCACGACCTGGTCGACCGGCATGAAGCACTGCGTGCCACCTTTAGCGTGGACGGCAATGACCTTTGCATCGCCACCCATGTGGATTTCGATTGCGCCACACGCGATCTGTCCATGCTCGACGAAACCAGGCGCGAAGAAGCCATTTCCAGGGCGCTCGCGCTGGCCGTTGGCACCCCGTTCGATCTGGAACACGGGCCGCTGGCGCGCGCCCAATTGCTGCGCCTTGGCGCACAGGAACACTTGCTGGTCTTTACTGCGCATCACATTATCTGCGATGGCTGGTCGTTCGGCGTGATCATGCGCGATCTTGCCTCGCTATACGCTCAACGGCTGGGCCAAGGCGATGGCCCGCCTCCTGCAGGCACGTTTACCGACTATGCCATCGCGGCAGCGGCGCGCGCCCAGGCCGATACCGGCCGCGCGGACGAGCGGTATTGGTCGAGCCGGTTCAGCGGCGCGTTGCCGTCGCTGGACCTTCCGACCGATGGCACACGCCAGCGTCGCCGGACTTTCACTTCGCAAAGGGAAGATCGCACGCTCGACGCAGCCCTGGTCATGGATATCAAGCGCATGGGAGCGCGACGCAGCGCGAGCTTCTACGCCACCTTGCTGGCCACCTTCAGCGCCCTGCTGTACCGCCTGACCGCACAGGAGGATGTCGTCGTCGGCATTCCCACCGCCGGACAAGCGGTCGACGGCGGCGATCGCCTGGTCGGCCATTGCGTGAACGTGTTGCCGCTGCGCGCCACGATCGATCCGCAAGCGCCCTTCACGACCCTGCTCGATCAGTTGCGCGTCGATCTGCTCGACGCATTTGACCATCGGCAATACACGCTAGGCAGCCTGCTCGCCCGCCTGGCCATGCCGCGCGATCCCGGCCGGCTTCCCCTGGCCAGCGTCCTGTTCAATCTTGACCAGGCGCTGGACGAGCGCACCGTCTCTTTTCCCGGCTTGCATTTCGAGTTTTCCGCGAATGCGCGTGCGTTCGAGAATTTCGAACTGTTCGTCAATGCGGTACAAGTGGGCGACTGCCTGCGATTGGAGTGTCAATACAACAGCGACCTGTTCCGTGGCGAAACGATCCGTCGCTGGCTCGACGCTTACGAAACCCTGCTTCGCAACGCGGCCGCCACGCCGACCATCGCGGTGCAGGCGCTAGGACTTCTGTCCGAGGCGGCGCAACGTGAAATCGCGTCGTTGCAACCGCAACGCACGCCTTATCCAGAGCAAAAACTCGCCCACCAATATGTAGAAGAGCAAGTCGACCGGGCGCCGAACCGCGCCGCCGTGCGCCACGGCGCACGGCAATGGAGCTATGCCGAACTGGAGGCCCGCGCCAACCGACTCGCGCATGTCTTGCGCGAGCGCGGTGTCGGTTGCGGCAGCTTGGTGGGCATCGCGCTGCCGCGGAACGCCGATATGGTGGCGGCCTTGTTGGCCGTGCTCAAGGCCGGCGCGGGCTATGTGCCGCTCGATCCCTGCTTTCCCGCCGAGCGGCTGGCTTTTATGGTCGACGATGCCGCATTGGCCGCGCTCATCGTTGATGACGCCACGCCATCGGCTTTCGAATTTCCGCCCTCGCGCGTGCTGTCGTTGAAACGCGACGCCGACGCCATCGAACAGGCTTCCCCCGCGCGGCTGCCAGGCGACGCGGCGGCGGCGGACCCCGATTCCGTGGCCTACCTGATCTTCACCTCCGGTTCGACTGGCCGGCCCAAGGGCGTGCGCGTCCCCCATCGAGCGACGTCGAACTTCCTGACCAGCATGCAACGCACTCCCGGTATCGCCAAGGACGACCGGCTGGTCGCCGTGACGACGCTATCGTTCGATATCGCCTTCATGGAATTGATGCTGCCGTTGAGCGTCGGCGCCGAAGTCATCATCGCCGACCGCGACGATGTCCGCGACGGCGCCGCCTTGCGCCGTTTAGTGGAGCAAAGCGATGCGACCATGATGCAGGCCACTCCCGCCGGCTGGCGCATCCTGATCCAAGCGGGCTGGCGCGGCCGCGAAGGTTTCCGCGCCGTATCCGGTGGCGAACCGTTGGCGATCGATCTCGCCGAGGCGCTGCTGCAACGCTGTGCTGAAGTCTGGAATGGATACGGGCCCACCGAAACCACCGTCTACTCGACGTATTGGCGGGTCAGCCATCCGCGCGCCGGGATTTTTATCGGACGTCCCATCGCCAATACCTGCATCCATATCCTGGACGAGCGTGGTGCACAGTGTCCGCTGGGCGTGCCTGGCGAAATCTACATCGGTGGCGCCGGCGTCACCCTGGGCTATCTGAATCGCCCGGAACTGGATGCCGAGCGCTTCCTGCCCGATCCATTCGCCGGACAGGAACATGCCCGGATGTATCGCACCGGCGATCGCGGCCGCTGGCTCGCCAACGGCCTGCTCGAACACCTGGGACGCCTGGATTTCCAGGTGAAGGTACGCGGTTACCGCATCGAACTGGGCGAAATCGAATCCGTGCTCGCCGACCTGCCCGGCATCGAACGCGCAGCAGCGATGGCACGGGAAGATCGGCCAGGCGATGTGCGGCTGGCCGCCTACGTAGTGTTGCGCGAGCACGCCGCTTTCGATGAAACGGCCCTGCGCGATCAACTCAAGCAGCGCCTGCCCGATTACATGCTGCCGCAGCACGTGATCCGGCTCGATGCGATTCCTTTGTTGCCGAACGGCAAGATCGACCGCAAGGCACTGCCCGCACCGCAAGTGCATTCGATCGCGTCGGAAACGTCGCGCATCGCACCGCGCAACGATGGCGAGCGCCGGGTGGCGGCAGCGATGGAAAGCATTCTGTCGCTACCTGAGCTGGACGTGCGCGATGATTTCTTCGCCCTCGGCGGTCACTCATTGCTGGCCGCGCAGCTCACCGCTCGCCTGAATCGCGAGTTCGGCGTCACTTTGTCATTCCGTACTTTGTTCGATGCGCCGACGATTGCCGAGCTTGCCGCGGCGATCGACACCCAGTTGGCGAGCGGCACCGCGCCTGCCACGCAGCCCATCGTGCCGCGTGCGGATCAAAGTCGTGCGCCGCTATCGCTCATGCAGAGCCGGCTGTGGTCGCTCGAAGAACTGCAGCCTGGCCGCGTTACCTATAACGCTCCCTCTGCGCATCGATTGCGCGGCCATCTTGACGAAACCGCATTCCAGCGCGCGCTGCAAGCCTTGCTGCAACGCCAACCGATCCTGCGCACGGCGTTCCGCCGCGATGGCGGCAGCGTCGAGCAGATCGTCGCGCCACACATCGAGGTAGACCTGTTTCCCGCCGAGGACCTTTGCGGACTTCCGGAAAACGAGCGGGAATCCGCACTGATGCAGCGTTTGCAGGCGCTCACCGATACGCCCTTTGATCTCACCCGGGCGCCGTTGTTCAGCGCTCGCATGTTTCGCCTGGGGGATGACGACCACGTTTTTTTCTTCATGCCCCATCACATCATCTGGGATGGCTGGTCGTTCGACATTCTGTATGCCGAGCTTTCGTCGCTGTATCGGGCGTTTATCGAGGGTGCGCCGTCGCCGCTGCCCCCGTTGCCGGTCAGCTACGGCGACTTCGCCGCCTGGCATGCGCAGTGGCTGGACGGGCCGCAATTCACGGCACAACTCGCCTTCTGGCGCGAGCGCCTGGCAAAGATGGCCGATATACGCGCGTTGCCCACCGATCAGCCACGGCGGCCCGGCATGTCGGGCATAGGTCGCACCGAATGGATTCGCCTCACCAAGGAAGCGACCGACGCAATGCATGAAGTGGCGCGGATGGCCGACGCCACGCTCAATATGACCCTGCTGGCGCTGTACTACGTATTGCTCAGCAGCATGGCCGGCGAAAGCGACCTGGTCGTCGGCACGCCGGTGCGCGCGCGCAACCAGACCGAAGTCGAATCGGTCATGGGTTATTTCAATAATTTGCTGCCACTGCATATCAGGGTCGACACTGCACTTTCGTTCATCGATTTCGTGCGTCACGTCAAATGCAACGCGATCGAAAGCTTCGGCCACCCCGATGTCCCGCTCGAATACCTGCAACGCGAGTTGCGCATTGGCGCCGGTAGCGGCGCAGTGCTCTATCAGGCGTTGTTCTCGTTCCAGGATGCGCGCCAACGCGCCGTCGACTGGGGCGGCCTGGCACACGAGCAGATCCTGCTGTTCCAGAGCGGCGCCACCGAAGATCTTGGCCTGTGGTTCCTCGAAAGCAACCAGGGAATGGTCGGCGGCGTCACTTATAACGCCGATATCCTGCAAGCCGAAACGGCCCGCCTGCTGCGCGATCGCTATCTCTCGATGATGGCGCGCGTCAGCGACGATCCAGGGCAGCTCATCACTTCACTCACAGCCATCAGTGCCGCCGAATTGGCACAGGAGCGCGACTGGAACGCGACCGCCACGGCGCTCCAGCTGCCGGGCAGCGTGCCTGCCATGTTCGAATTGCAGGTCGACCGGGCGCCGGACAAGGTGGCGCTGACATTCGGCAGTTGGGGAACGCGCTACATCGAGATCGAACAACGTGCCAACCGTATCGCTCATTGCCTGCGTCGACGCAACGCGGGCCAGGGCACGGTTATCGGACTCGGCGCGGAACCCGGGACGAATCGATTGGCCGGCATGCTCGGCATTCTCAAAACCGGCAGCACATGCGTGCTGCTCGATCCCGCCGATCCGGCTGCACGCCTGAAAGAGATCATCGCCGATGCGCGCATTACCCTGCTGACCGGCGACAGCGCGCTGGAAAGCCCGCTGCAGTGGTCACGCGCGCAAGCCTTGTGGTTCGACGCGGATACCGCCGAAATCGTTGCCGCGCCGGACGATCGCGAAACGTCGACGATCGAAGGCATCGGCGACAGCGTTGCGATCGCCGTCCATGTGCCCGGTCCCGACCGGCATATCAGCGGCACGGCGTTTACGCATCGCGCCATCGCCAATGCGCTGCAAGGGGTGCGGGATTCGCTCGGCATGTCGGCGGACGACCGCATCCTGGCAACGGCCTCGCCGGCGACGAGCAACGCCCTGATCGAAAATCTATTGCCGCTGGCGATCGGTGCGGAATTGATTCTCGCCAGCCAGCGTGAGTCGCGCGATGGCGAAGCGCTGGTCAAATTGGCGCAAAACCATCGAGCCACCGCAATGCTGGGAGCAGCCAGCGCATGGCAATTGATGTTTTCCGCGGGCTGGACGGGAAATACGGACATGAAGGCTGTCTGCGTCGGCAGCCTGCCCTCGCCTGAGCTGGCCGCAGGATTGGCCGCGTGCTGCGCTGGCATCTGGAGTCTATCGGGCTGCGCCGACGGCGCGCTGGCTGCCACCTGCGGCCGCATCGAGCGTCCGGCGGAAAGCCTGCACAGTGGCCGCCTGCTCGGCAATACATCGGTGTGGATTCTCGACGATCAGCGGCAGCCCTGCCCGATTGGCGCCATCGGCGACATCCACGTCGGCGGCGCATCGCTCAGCCGTCCCTTCGGCATGCGTGCCGAAGCGGCGCACGACACGCTGCCGATCGCTCCGGCGGCATGGCCGGATCTACCTTTGCGACGCACGCACTGCCGCGGCCGCTGGCTGGTGGACGGCCATATCCAGGAAACGGGCCGCACCGATCGCCGCACACGTGTTGACGGACGTGACGCCGACCTGGCGGCCATCGAAGCGGAACTGCTCGACCAGCCAGGGGTCATGCGCGCCGTGGCGGTGGCGCGATGGAACGCGGCCGGCAGTACCCGCATCCACGCCTACATCGTTGCCGCGCCCGGCCATAGGCTGGAATCCGATCGGCTGGTGGCCGCGCTTGCCGCAACGCTGCCTGCGCACGAGGTACCGCAGCGGCTGGTGTTGCTCGACGCATTGCCCTTGATGACGAACGGCCTGGTGGATCTCGCCGCGTTGCCGTTACCGGCCGAATCATCCGGCGAGGATGAACTCGACAGCAGCTGCCTGCCCAAAACCGCCAACGAGCAGTTGCTTGCGGCATTGTGGAAGGAACTGCTGGGCCTGCCGCGCGTTCGTACCAGCGACAATTTTTTCGATATCGGCGGCCATTCATTGATGGCCGTCGACATGGCCGCACGTGTCCAACGCCAGACTGGCGTGGCGCTGAACCTGCTGGACATCGCCAACGGTACGCTGGGCACGCTGGCGGCGGGGCTATCGGAGGACGTCGCCAGGGAACCGCAGCCTGCAAAGTTCGGCTCGCGCTTGCGTCACTGGTTCGGGCGGCGCTGACATGAACGCGGCGGTCCAGGGGAAGCCGACATGAGCACCTTTACTATCGCCAAAAGGTTGTCGCTGGGCGCGCGATCGGTCGTGCGCGCGCAGCTTTGCTGCACGGCCCGCGTCTATTTTCATCGCGGTGTCATCGGGCACGCGACCGTCCGTCACGCTCAGCGCCGGGAACGTCATCCATGTTGACTCAGGAAGAAGGCCACGGCCGGGCATCCGGCATCCGCGGGCGGGTGGCGGAACTTTGCTACAGCACCGGCGCACTTCACCCGTTGCAGCGAGTACGCTCATGGTGGCAAAAGGACCTGCGCATTCTGGCCTATCACCGGGTGATGCCCCTGCCTGACCCCGCCGCCTTCGATTTTGACCTGGAATTGATCAGCACCACGCCGGAACGATTCCGCGCACAGATGCTGCATCTGAAACGACACTTCCTGCCGTTGCGCCTGAGCGATGTCGCCGCTGCACTTGACGCGGGCGACGCATTACCGCCCGATGCCGTGGTGGTTACCTTCGACGATGGTTACGACGACAACTATCGCATCGCCTACCCGATCCTGCGCGAACTGGGCGTTCCCGCCACGTTCTTTGTCTCGACCGGCCACGTCGATAGCGGCAAGCCGTTCGGTTACGACTGGCTCGTGCATATGATCCTGCTCACCACCGCTTCGCGATTGGTGTTGCCCGAATTGGGCATGGACGTACCGATGCCAAGGGATCGCGACTTGCGGCGTTCGCTCGCCGGCGCCGTGTTGCAGAACATGAAAAATATCGATGCGATCGCGCAGGAAGCCATGATCAAGCGGCTGGAGCAGGCTTGGCAGATACCCAGCCATATACGGCCGGAAGATTGCCGCCCGATGAGCTGGTCGCAGCTGCGTGAAATGCATGACGCAGGCTTCGAAGTGGGTTCGCACGGCGTACACCATCGCATGCTGGCCAAGCTGCCACGCGAGCGGATGAGAGATGAGGTATGGCAATCCAAGGCAACGCTGGAACGCGAACTGGATGCGCCGGCCGCCTTGATGTCCTACCCGGTCGGTGGTGACCGCGCCTTCGATGTCGACGTGATGAACGCCACTCGTGAAGCCGGCTTTCAGCTGGCCGTCTGCTATATCTGCGGCACCAATCCGCAGCCGGCTTCAAACCGCTACGCGCTTTATCGTCTGCCGGTGGAACGCATGATGGGGCCGGGCTGGTTTGCCGCCATGCTGGCATTGCCGCGCCTGGTCAGCTATCCCACCGTCAACCGCGAACCCGCTCGCGAACAGGCGCACGCTTGATGTTTCCGCTGATCATGCTCTACGTGATCCTGACCCTCATCCGGCCGCAAGAATACGTGCCGGCCTTCACTGGCATCCCGGTTTTGCCGGCCGTCCTGATCCTGGCTTTTCTGTGCTGGATGATCTCGGGCGCCAAGACTTTCAAGGCACCGCAATTCGTGATTCTGCCGATCTTCCTGCTGATCCTGATGATCTCGGTGGTGGTCAATGGCTGGGCCGGCGGCGCGCTCGATCAACTGGAGAAATTCGGCCCGATCGTGATTGCTTTCTTTGTCTTCGCCGCCGCCTGCAATACGCAGCGGCGCGTGATATATGCGATGGCCGTGTTCGTGCTCTGTTCGGTGGTGCTGGTCGCGCACGGCATCGGCCAGGCCAGGAACGGGGTGGGCTGGACGGGCGTGCCGCTCTCCGAAGACGGGCGCATCCAATACGTGGGTATTTTTAACGACCCGAACGATCTAGGCCTGCTGTTCGCCACCACCATACCGATGGCGGTATTTCTCAGTACGTTACGCGGATCGTTACTGCGGCTGTTCTGGCTGGGCTGCGCGGCACTCCTGTTCTACGGAACCTATCTCACCAACTCACGCGGTGCGTTACTTGCCGTACTTGTCGTGGCCGGCGCGTATGTCTGGTATCGAAGCGGCTTCCTTACCGCCGGCACGCTGGGTGTCGTCGGGCTGGCGTGCATGAAGCTATTGTCGTCGCGCATGCAGCAACTGGATCCGGACGAGGAGTCGGCGTTTGGCCGCGTGGATGCATGGTACGAAGGCCTGCACATGTTTCTATCTCATCCGGTCTTCGGAGTCGGCGCCGGCAATTTCACCGAGTACAACGATCTCACCGCGCACAATTCATTCGTGCTGGTGCTGGCCGAGACAGGGTTTGTCGGCTACATACTATGGCTGGCTTTTGTCGGCTATAGCTTCTGGATGATGCTGGCCGTGCTGCGCCACAAGCCTGATGATGACAACGATCCCGAACGCGCAAAAGCATGGCAAGGCGAACGGCGCATGGCGCTGACCCTGCTGCTGTCGCTATGCGGCCTGTTTTCGGCGGCTTTTTTCCTCAGTCGCAGTTATATGGTGGTGATGTACCTGGTCGCCGCCATGGTGGTCGGATTCTACGTCAGCGCACGGCAACGATTTCCACAACTTCGCCTGTTTACGCTGGCAGACAGCGGCTGGCGCTGGTTTCCGGCAGCCATCGGAAGTATCGCCGGCTTTTTCGTTCTGATAGCCGTATTGCTGCACACATCCGCATGAATATCCGCCGATCCGTCTTTGACCGTCCAGCCGCCGCCACGCATCCATCGTGGCATGGGGAGCGTGCGGCATGAGTGCGCTCTACGAAGCCGCCTTCCGGCGCGTCCTGTTTCCTGCCTATGAAACGGGTTTGAGACGCCGCCGCACACTGGCCTATCTCGACGGCTATCGGCGCGACCAGTGGCTGGATCCGGAGCAGCTCGCGGCGCTGCAATGGACACGGCTGCAACGCTTGCTCGAGCATTGCTATCGCCAGGTGCCGTACTACCGCAAGCGATGGCGCGAACTGGGCATCACGCCCCACGACATTCGCAATCCCGACGACTACGCAAAGCTTCCGATACTGACCAAAGCGGACATCCGCGCCCATTTCGACGACCTCAAGGCAGAACCCTGGCGCGAGCGCCTGTTGTACAAGGCCACAGGCGGCTCGACGGGCGATCCGATGCGTTTCGGCTATACACGCGAAAGCAACGATCGCCGGACGGCCGTCATGTGGCGCGGCTATGAATGGGCAGGTTCACGCATGGGACGCCGTACCCTGTTCCTGTGGGGAGGCGCGGTGGGCGACCCTGCCCGCGCGCACCAGTTCAAGGACCGCCTGTACAACGCCGCATTCGCACGTCGCGTGCTCAACAGCTTCAAGATGACCGAAGCAAACATGCCCGAATACGCCGACGCGATCGATCGCTATCGTCCGGACATCATCGTCGCCTACGTGGGACCGTTGCTGCAGCTGGCGCAGTGGCTTATCGCCAACGGCCGCAAAATCTGGCGGCCGCAAGCCATCATCGGCGGCGCGGAGGCGATGCACGAATTCCAGCGCGACCTGATCGAGCAAGCTTTCGGAGCACCCGCGTTCAATACCTACGGCTGCCGGGAATTCATGTTGATCGCCGCCGAGTGCGAGCAACGCCATGGCTTGCATGTCAACGCCGACCATCTGGTCGTGGAGCTGCATGCGCCGCACGGCGCCGCACGCGACGGCCAGGCCGGCGATGTCGTCATCACCGATCTTTTCAATTACGGCATGCCGTTCGTGCGCTACGCCAATGGCGACATGGCGACGGCAGCCACGGAATGTTGTGCTTGCGGACGCGGCTTGCCGCTGCTGAAACGTGTCGAGGGCCGCGTGCTCGATGCGATCCGCACGCCGGCCGGACATGTGCTGCCTGGCGAGTTCTTTCCGCACATGCTCAAGGACGTAGCGGGCCTGCAACGCTTTCAGCTGGTGCAACGCCATCTCGACCGGCTCGATCTCTCCATCGTGCGCGGCGCCGGCTTCAACGACGCATCGCTGGATTACATCCGTCGCGAAGTAGGCAAAGTGCTTGGCGACAGTGTGCAGCTGCATTACCACTTCGTCGATGATATTCCGCTCACGCGAAGTGGAAAATTGCGGGTCACGGTATCGGAACTCGCGCCGTGAATATCACGCATTTCGTCGAAAGCCTGGATCGCGGCGGTCTCGAGCGCATGGTGCTGGAGCTGGTGAAATACCAGCATCGGCAAGGCCATCATTGCCAGGTCGTGTGCTTGTATTCGTCCGGCTCTCTGGCGCATGAACTGGATGAACTGGGCATTGCGGTGAAAGTGTGCGGCAAACGGCAAGGGATCGACCTGGCGGCGCTGGCGCAGGCTCGCCGGATGGTGCGCATCCACGCTACGGATGTACTGCATACCCACAATGCGGTCGCGCATTATCAAGCGGTGCTGGCGACATGTGGCCTTCCTGTGCGACAGGTGATCAACACCCGTCACGGCATGGGCGTCAACCGCCGCGCGCGCCGGAGAGAGTGGCTGTACCGGCGCGCGTTGGCACGTACAGACGCGGTGGTTACCGTCTGCGAAGCCGCGCGCAGCGATGCGGTCAAACGCGGTATCGTCCCGTCCGCCAAGGCGCGTGTAGTACCCAACGGCATTCGTGTGGAAGCGTTCCAACCCGCTTCGGCAGCCATGCACGATCGACTGGCGTGCCGGCTGAACCTGCCTGGGCAAACCCGGATCGTTGGCACCGTGGGACGGTTGAACTGGACCAAGGACCAGCTCAGCCTCCTGCGCGCCTTCAAGCTGGTGCATGAGCAGCATGCCGATACGGCCCTGGTGTTGGTCGGCGACGGCGAGCTTCGCGCATCGCTGGAACACAGCGCCACCGACCAAGGCGTGGCCGGCAGCGTGCATTTCCTGGGCGATCGCAATGATGTGCACGAATTATTGCAGGGCCTGGACATGTTCGTGCTCTCATCGCTGAGCGAGGGCTATTCGATGGCGTTGCTGGAGGCGAGCGCCGTGGCGCTCCCCATTGTCGCCACCAGCGTTGGCGGCAACGGCGAGATTGTGCGCGACGGTATCACCGGCCGCCTGGTGCCGGCGGGAAATCCAGCAGCGCTAGCGGAGGCCATGCTTGGCTTGTTGCGGAACCCGCAGCAGGCGATGGCCCTGGGCCAGGTGGCGCGCGCATGGGTCGAGCAGCACGGTTCGCTGGAAACGATGGCAATGCGCTACGCCCAACTTTATGACGGCTCAAAGGAATGGCAAAAGCCATGAAAGTGCTGATCCTGACAAACTTGTTCCCCACGCCCTGGGATCCCTTGCGCGGCGCATTCAACCGCCAGCAATTCGAGCGCCTGGGGCAATTGCACGAGGTGGATGTCATCACCGCGGTCGACTTTCGCGAGCGGCTCGGCGACCCGCGCGGCCAGGTGGACGCCGGCCATCTGCATACCGGCCACTTCGTCTTTGTGTTTCCACCTGGCATCGGGCGCTCGCTGCATGCGCTCTGCTGGCTGCTGTCGCTGTGGTGGCAATGCGGAAGCCGGATACGAAAAGCCGGCTACGATTGCATGCTCGTCAGCTGGGCCTATCCCGATGGCGCTGCCGCGGGTTGGCTGGCGCGCCGGCTGGGCATCCCCTACGTGCTCAAGGTGCACGGCAACGATCTCAACGTGCAGGCCAACCATATGCTGCGCCGCCCCCAGATCCGCTCGGCGCTGACCGGTGCCGCCGGCGTCGTCGCGGTCAGCCGGGCGTTAGCGGCGAAAGCCATCGCACTGGGTGCGCATCCATCGAACGTACATGTGCTCTATAACGGTGTCGATACTTCGATATTTTCGCCCGAAGAGCGCCTCCGCTCGCGAGCGCGGCTCGGCTTTTCCACCTATAGCCCAATGCTGTTGTTCGTAGGCAACCTGAAGGCATCCAAGGGCTGCCTCGATCTGCTCGAAGCCTTTCCGGCGCTGCTCGCCGCACAGCCGTTGGCACGACTGGTCTATGTCGGCACGGGCGCCGCGCGCGCCGCCTTGCTCGCGCGCGCCAAGGCACTAGGGTGCCTGGATCATGTCGAGATGGCCGGCGCGGTGGTCCATGCCGAACTGGGCGACTGGTTTCGCGCCGCCGACCTGGTTTGCCTGCCCAGCCATAACGAAGGCGTGCCGAACGTAGTGCTCGAGGCGATGGCCTGCGGCACGCCGGTGGTAGCCAGCCACGTAGGCGGCATTCCGGAGGTCGTGCCCGAATACGCCGGCATTCTGGTACCGCCCCATCAACGGCAGGCACTATCCGCCGCGCTCATCGAAGCCAGCGCACGGCGCTGGAATCGCACCCGGATCGCCACGCATGCCCGCGGTTTCCGCTGGGAGGACAATATTCGCCACCTGGATGCCATTTTGTGCGCCGCCGCCACCGGGGCAGCGGTATCGATGGGTGCATCCGCATGAATATGAGACCCAGGAAAAACCAATTGCTGAGCTTCCTCCCGGATGCCCTGGTGCAGACCAATGGCTCCCGCGATGGTCTCGCACGCTATCTCACCTTCGATGACGGTCCCGATCCGACATACACGCCGCCGCTGCTGGACCTGCTGGCAAAGCACGGCGTGAAGGCCAGCTTTTTCCTGGTGGGGCAAAAGATCGAGCGCCATCCGCAACTGGTCGAACGCATCGTGGCCGACGGCCATATGCTGGGCAATCATTCCTATAGCCACTGGTCGTTCAAACACATGACGACCCGCAAGAAAATCAGCGAGATCCATAGCACCGACGCATTGCTCAGTGCCTTCGACGGACGTCTGCAACATCGGATGCGGCCGCCGCACGGATACGTGGGCGCGGATATTTTGTGCTATTTCGCCATGCATCGACGCAGCTTTGTCTATTGGTCTTACGACAGCCTCGATTATCAGGATCGACCCACCCATGAAATGGTGGCCAGGCTGCGCGCCGATCCACCGCTGCCTGGCGACATAGTGCTGATGCATGACGACAGCAAGCGCGCCCATGACGCGCTCAGCGTGCTGCTGCCGGAATGGTTGCTCAACGGGCATAGCTTTCGCGCGCTGTCGCAGGACGTGCGATGAGAATCCTTTATCACCATCGCACGCGCGGGCGCCACGTTGAAGGCGTACACATCCGCGGCATCGTGCACGCTTTGCGGGCCTTGGGACACGATGTATCGATCATGTCTTTCCCGGGCGCCGATCCCGAACACGAATCGGCCACGCACGCCAATGCAAGGCGCGGCCGGCTTGCCGCGGCAATCACCCGCTTGCCTGGCGCGTTGTTCGAATGTTTCGAACTCGGCTACAACGTGGTTACGCTGTTCCGCGCCGGCACAGCAATCCGCCGGCAAAAACCGCAGTTGATCTACGAACGCTATTCGCTCTTTCTCTTCGCGACGGTCTGGCTGGCGCGGCGGCATGGTATTCCGCTGGTGCTGGAGATCAACGATTCAGCGCTGGTCGAGCGGGTGCGCCCGTTGCGCTTCAAGAACCTGGCGCGGCGTATCGAAGGCTGGTGCCTGCGTCACTGTACCGGGCTGGTGTTCATATCGAGCTATTTTCGCGATCAGGCACAAGCTGCTTACGGCCGGATCGCGCCATCGGTGATCTCGCCCAATGCCGTCGACCTGGCGCGCTTCGATCCTTCGCGTTTCGACGTCGCCAGGCTGCGCGCCGAACGCGGGCTGGCCGATCGCATTGTATGTGGCCATATCGGTGTCTTCGCGCATTGGCACGGCGTCGACCAGTTTGTCGAGGCGATTGCCGCGCGCCTGGCCGAAGTACCGCAGCTTGCGCTGGTCTTTGTCGGGGATGGGCTGACGTTGCCGGCAGTGCGCGCCCTTGTTGCCGACCGCGGCCTGTCCGACCGCGTATTGCTGCCCGGCCGCGTCGCGCACGACGATATCGCCAGCTGGATCGCCTGCATGGATTACGCCGTGTTGCCCAACTCCAATCACTACGGCTCGCCGATGAAGCTATTCGAGCTGATGGGCATGGGTGTCGCCGTGGTCGCGCCCGATTACGCACCCGTCGCCGAGGTGATTGGCGATGGCGATACTGGCTGGCTGTTTCCGCGCGGGGAGACGACAACATGCGTGCAGCGCGTGCTAGATCTGGCGATGCAAGAAGACGAGCGCCGGCGCGTGGGGGCCGCTGCGCGCCGTTATATCGAGCGCGAACGCCAGTGGCGCAACAACGCGGAACAATTGCTCACCCTTCTTCCCACAGGAGGATCGCGTTGATGTGGACGATGGCGCTGCTGCTCGCATTCGCCTTGCTGCTGACGCTGGCGATCGCCACGACGCTGGCGATTCGCGCGCGCCACATGCAAGTCTGGCTGGGGAGCTATCTCCGGCGCCGTCCGCCACGCGTAACCGATAAGCCGGTCCACGTGATGTTCTGCTTCGTCGATCATTTTGAACCGGCCTGGGGCAAGGTCGATCTCGCGACGCAACGCGCCAGGGTCGACCGCTGGTGCCGCGATTACCGCCAACTTGCCGACGCGCATCGAGACGCCGACGGACGGCCACCGCAGCACACCTTCTTCTATCCCGAAGAGGAATATCGCGAGGAACACTTGCACAAGCTGGCATCGCTATGTGCGGAGGGTTACGGCGAAATCGAGATTCACCTGCATCACGACAACGATACGCCCGAGCATTTCAAAGCCACCATCGAACGCTTCAACAGGTTGCTGCATGAACGGCACAATGCGTTGCCACGCGATCCGAACACCGGCCAATTGCGCTTCGGCTTCATCCATGGCAACTGGTGCCTGGACAACTCGCGCGCTGACGGGCGCTGGTGCGGCCTCAATAACGAGCTGGTCCTGCTGCGCGAGCTTGGCTGCTACGCCGACTTCACCCTGCCCTCGGCACCGAGCGAAACCCAGACGCGCATGGTCAACGCCATCTACTACGCGACGGACGATCCAGGGAAACCCAAGTCCCACGATACGGGCCAACCGGTTCGCGTCGGCGGCAAGCCCAGTGGCGATCTCTTGATCGTACAAGGGCCACTTGGACTGAATTGGCGCAACCGGCGCTTCGGCATCGTGCCGCGCATCGAAAATGCCGACGTGCGCCGGGCATGCCCGCCAACACCGGAACGGATCGACAATTGGGTCGACACGGGCATACATGTCGAAGGACGTCCGGAATGGGTGTTCGTCAAGGTACACACGCATGGCACGCAAGAGCGCGACATGGACACGCTGCTCGGCGATGCCGCGCACCGCATGCACCGTCATCTGGAGCACGCCTATAACGACGGCAGACGTTACGTCCTGCATTATGTCACCGCACGCGAGGTCTACAACATCATCAAGGCCGCCGAAGCGGGACTGAGCGGTAATCCGCACGATTACCGCGACTACGAACTGCCGCCGCCCGGCGTGCTATCGCCACCGAAGCACAGCCCGCGCGATGTGGCGGCATGAGCGACGATCTGGTCAGCGTCATCATGCCGGTCTACAACGCCGAAGCATGGTTGTCGCGGGCCATCGATTCGGTGCTCGCGCAAAGCCACGCTCTTTTGGAATTGATCGTCGTCGATGACGGCTCGAGCGATCGATCGCCAGGCATGCTCGAGGCGTATGCCGCGCTCGATGCGCGCGTGCACGTCTTGCGGCAACCGGCCAACGGCGGCGTCGCCGCTGCCCGCAACACGGGCATTGCGGCCGCGATCGGCGATTACATCTCGTTTCTCGATGCCGACGACTGGTGGCATCCGGCCAAACTCGAACGCCAATTGAACAGCATGCGCGAAAGCGGCGCCTTGATCAGCTATGCCTCGTATTGGCGCGTCGCCGAGAATGGCCGCGTGCTGAGCAAAGTGACGCCGCCGGCGCAGGTCGATTGGCGCGACATGCTCGCCAGCAATTTCATCGGCACGCTGACCGGCATGTATGCCCGGCGCCTTGGCGACGTGCCGTTTCGGCGCATCGGTCATGAGGATTATGTGTTCTGGCTGGAGCAGGTGCGCCGCGCCGGCAAAGCCGTGCGGGTGGACTCTGCCGAACCGCTGGCCTGGTATCTGGTGCGCGAACGTTCGCTATCGGCCAATAAATTACGGGCCGCATCCTGGCAGTGGGCCATTTACCGCCATATCGAGAAGCTGGGGATGATGCGATCGGCGGTGTGCATGGCCCGGTATGCACGGCATGCGATAATCAAGCGCCGCGGGGTTCGTGCCTGACCCGCGTGTGCTTGCCATGCGGCGGCCGTGGCGCCAGGTCGCAAAAACCTGGCCAATATGCACGTACCTCAGCTTCCGACGCAGCGCCGCCGGAGGAGCTAGTCCAAAGCCGCTTCCGCCTTCGCGGAAATAATCCACGAATCCGTCGTCGCTAAAACTTCCACCGCCTTGGCGCCAAACCGCGGATCGATATTCAACTTCCCCCTGCGCAACAACTCAAGGGATGCCACATCAACCATTGGCTCCGTGGCGAGGATGCTCTGCCCCGCCGATTCGAACAACGCCAAAAAATCATCATGGCGCAACCGATTCATGTACATGTAGCGATTGCCGGCGTAGCGATCCCACCTGGCATCGGAGTACTGCAAAAAATTGATCGGCGATATGCGCATATCCGAGTGCGAAAAATGATCGGAGTAATCCACTCGGTGAACGAACATTCCCGAATCGCTGATGATGCGATTGCCTTCGGCAAGAATCGCGAGCAATACGTGGCCCGGGATGTGTTCGAAAACATTGAACGAAGTATGGAAATCGATGCTGGCCTGGTTCAATCCGGTTCGCGCCGCATCGCCCGGCGCGATGTATTTGATCTGGCATAGGTCAAGCAAATTTTGCAAACGAAAATCATCCTGACGCTGAAGGTATAGCAAGGCATCGAACCGTTTGCTATTCAACAACGCCCCGAACAATGCCTGTGTTTCTTCGGCGTGGTCGGCGATGTACTGCAAGCATTCCCTGGTCAATTCCGCTTTCAGGTATGGGTTCAGATCGATGGTAATGACCGTTTTTGCGCCCATCAGCCAATAGGCCAGTGGCGTCATCGGAACGCGGCCCGTTCCTACCTCGAAAAATATCTTGTCGGCAGGTTCGCGCCCCAGTTTCTCGATCTGCCTCCAGGTCTCGACCCCGGCCCGTAGCCGCGCCATCGGATCGATGTTGCGCAATCCGCCGAAATGGCGTTGAAGCCAATAGTAGGCCGCATAAGATGACTCCGACGGCAATCGGGACACCGCATTTTGTAGCGTTGCCTTGGCCTTCCAATACATCAAGCGTCCTCCGCATCGATGGCTATCGAAGGCATCATGAGGGTGCCTTGGCTGCCGGACCATGCAGGATGCTCAAGCCGCGCATAAGCGTGCGGCCGGGTGGCCCAAGACGATCGGTGATCATCGTCATCAACCGATAGTCGTCGTCGCTCCAATAGCGCACGAGGAAGCTGGCCGGCACGAAAATCGCCAAGAACACCATGCCCCCCGCGAGGAAGCCGAAACGACTGGGAATCATCGCAACACACAGCCATGCTGATGCCGTTGCTGCGGTTGCGATACCGAACAGGCGCGCCATCTGCGCAATGGGCAAGCCTCCGCTCGTCGCGCGGCGCAGGTAGAAAATAGCAAGACCCAATTCCGCGAACCGCGTTCCTGCGTAGGTAAGCACTGCACCTGCCAAACCAAAGAACGGAACCAGCGCGACGCCGAGCACGGCGTTGACGATCAGTGCAAGTACCGAGATACGCACGCGATCGTCCTGGCGGTCGACCACGATCTGGAATGCCGCGATGCTGTTGCCGATCAGCAGCAATCCGGCGAGAACGAGCGTCGTTTCGATCACGGGTATCGCGTCCACGTATCGATTTCCATACATCAACCTGACGATCTCCGGCGTCGTCACCAGGCCGAGGCCGGCGATCACCAGGCCAGTGGCCCAATAAAACCGGGTCGCCTCGGTGAGCAACCGGGCAGCCTGCCCGGTTCCATTCTTGCCGAACGATTTGGCCATGTATGGCAACAAGGTGGTGGTCAGCCCGACTGACAGCAGTTCGACAGCACCCCGCGTCAGCGTGGCGGCAATCGCGAAGAAGCCGACGGCCGTGGACGTCGCATAGGTGTTGAGCAGGAACACCTCGATCGTGCTCGATTTGAGTGAAATCAATAGCACCAGCGCTGCGGTCAGGCGCAGGTGACGGGAAAGGCGCTTGCGGATGTCCTCGGGAATCGGCCCCGCCGAAAACGGCCGGCAATAACGGTGGAATGCGAGCCGGTTGATCAAGTTCAGCATCAGGCAGGCCACTGCGAACAGCGCGAAAAAAGTCACCATGCCGGCGTGCACCGCGGTGGCCGCACCAATAAGTCCCACGCCGATCACTCCGGAAAGCACCGTCGCAATGGATACCGGCTCGAAACTTTCCTGCCCCTTCTCGATCGCCACGAGCATGGCGTAATTAGCCTTGGCGACCACGGCGACAATCACCAGCAGGGTTACCGGCAATAGCGATTGCCGCCATTCGACCGGCCGGATGACCAGGGTCCCGGCGACAAACAGCAGCACGACGATAAACGAACTCAAGTGCTGGTATCGGCTCAGGCGATGGGCGATATGCGACGCTATATCGGGCCGCCCCGCCCCATCCGCCTCGGCGATGAACTTGGTCGACGACGTCGTCAACGCATGGTTGCTGCAGGTCATCAACCAGCTGCACAGCCATACGGTGAAAGCGTAGCGACCGAAGTCCGCCGGGCCCAGTGTGCGCGCGATCCAGATGCTGACGACCAGTCCCAGCGCGTACTCGACATACGTAGCGGCCGATACCAGGGTAACGCTTCGCAATACAGCCATCCGCTGCTTCATGGCGTCACGCTCCTGGCCAGCGCTGGCGCCGCGCCGCTGCCGGCCGGCTGGCGAATCAACCACGCGACGACACCGCTGCCGCGATTATTCCAGTTGAATCGCCGCAAGGTATCGGCCGATTTTGCGCACTCGATGTTGTAAGACGAGGCCAACGCCTCGAGCCGATGCTTCAGCGCCGTGCTTTGCTTGGGATCTTGCTCGAAGTAATAGGCCGCGGCCACCGGCAGCGCAATCTCGACCGTATGTGCATCGCTATACCAGCCATCCGACTCTTCGATGTGCGATAGCACTTTCGTGCTGACATGCGCCGATGACCAATACCAGGCGATTTGACCGTCGGGACCGGAACATGGATTGCGCCAGTCGTGCTCGAAGTGCAGCAGGTCGGGTTTGATCCAGCCATATTGCTCGAGGTAACGGCCAAACGCGGTGATCATGGGAGGAATACGCGGATCGCCGGTGACCAGCCACGTATGCCACAGGCCATCGATGATATTTTCCGTCATCCAGGGCGATGTGCCGCGCACGTCCGTCGAGGGGTTCCACGCATCGTCCTCGTGGAGGTTCCAGCTATTGCGCCAGGAGCCATCGTTGCCGAGTCCATCAGGGTTGTTGCGCTGATGGTCGTACAGCCAGCCGATGCGATCGTTGACACGTTTCAGATAGCGGCGATCGCCGGTCAATTCATAAGCACTGACTGTTTCAAGCAGGCCCAGGCCGGCCATGCGTTCGGTGAAATGTTGCGACGGGCTGGCGTAGGGTCCCGGCCGATTGCTCCAGCCACCGTTCTCCCACAGCGTCATCATCTTGTCGACGGTGTCCAGGTCGTGCTCGCTGTCATCGCCAGTGAGCGCAAGCGAGAGCAGGATCGGCTCGACATAGACATATTTCACGTCGCAGGGCTTTTGGTTATAGGTCCATCCGCCGGCGCAAAACGGACTTACCGGCCAGCCATCGCGACGGATGTACTTCATATAAAAGTGATAACTGAGGTCGGCCGCTTGCAGATAATCGAAGCGGCCGGTGCGAACGTATGCCTTGAACAGCGTGGAAGGTCGGTCGAACAGCCACGCCGTCGGATCGTTCACCGGCAGCGGCCGTGCCCATTGAAACTGCGTGGCGACGTAATTGGCGTAAGCCTCATTGGGCGGCGCCGGAAACTGGGGGCCGGCGATCAGCGAATGGCACAGCCATACCGGACTCAATGTCGCTAGAGCGGCGGCCACTTTCAAACCTTGTTCACCGGTCACCAGGCCATTGGCGTAGGGCCATCCAGGGAGATCGCGTTGGCGCGGCTTGCCCACCGAGAAATAGAATATCTGGCTGTCGTCGCCAAGATGAGCGTGAAATTGAACGCGAACCGCGCGCACGCTGCCGTCCTTGGCGTACCACAGCAGCGTCGTCTGCACCGCCGCTGGCACTTCCGCGCCGCTTGCGTCAAGGATGCGCAGCAAGCGCGTATCGCGTAATGCCGCCGGTGGAAATGGGATACCGACGGAAACTAACACGTCCGCATCCTTGCCTGCATTCCGATGCACGACGATGCGCTGGTCCGGCGTGGCATCCGCGGGCACCGCATTTTTCGCTGGCGCAACATGCGCCACGGCTGGTGCGTGCAGCGCATGGGCGGAGGGCGGCATGCCGCCCATCCCAAAGGCGACCAAGCTGCCCAAGGCCATGGCGAAGCCGCGCCAGGCATACCCAGTCATCACTCGCCTGCCACTCGAGCGCAGCCATGGCAGGCATGCCACGAGGCCACCGTTAAACCATCTTGCACCCATTCATGCCACCGATGAGAGCGGAACACGTTTGCATAGAAGCTGCTGTTCCCAGCGCAACGCGGTGCCGACGATAAAATCCAGATCGTCGTAATGAGGTTGCCAATCGAACACACGCTTGAGCCGGTCGCTACAGGCGATCAGCATGGGTATGTCGCCCTCGCGACGCGGCAGCTCGATGACGTTCAGTGGCCTTCCGCCCGCCCGAACGATCGCATTGATGACCTCGCGCACACTGTAGCCATGCCCGTAACCGCAGTTCAGCGTCAACGATTCGCCGCCGCCCCGCAGGTGATCGAGGGCTCGCAGATGCGCGGAAGCCAAATCTTCGACATGGATATAGTCGCGAATGCCTGTGCCGTCCGGCGTGTCGTAGTCGGTACCGAAGATGGACACGCTATCGCGGATTCCCACGGCGTGTTCGCAGCATACCTTGATCAGCAATGTTGCGTTGGGCGTGGAATGGCCGATGCGTCCTTGCGGATCGCAGCCGGCCACGTTGAAGTAGCGAAGAATCACATGCCGCATGGCGCCGGTGGCGCTATGGTCGCGCAGCATGGTTTCGGACATCAGTTTTGACGTGCCATACGGGTTGATCGGCCGGGTCGGCGTATCCTCGACGGCAATGCCGTTATCGGTCGCGCCGTAGACCGCCGCGGTGGACGAGAAAATGAATTTTTTTATGCCTGCCTCGGCGCAGCAGGTAAGCAAGTTGCGCGTATTGCACGTGTTGTTGCCGTAATATTTAAGTGGATCGCACATCGACTCAGGCACCACGGTATGCGCCGCGAAGTGCATGACTGCTTCCACCTGGTGCGCAGCCATCACATGCCAGACCAGGCCAAGGTCACCGACGTTACCGACCACCAGCTCGGCGCCTCGCACGGCTTCGCGAAAGCCGGTGCTGAGATTGTCGATAACGACCACCCGTTCGCCACGCGCCACCAATTGCTGGACAACATGACTTCCGATATAGCCGGCGCCGCCGGTGACCAGAACGGTATTCATAGGTTGGCACCCGAGGTGACGGGAAAGCTTTGGGAAAGCCAGCGCTCGATGCTTTCGAGCAAGCGGTTGCGATCGCCGGTGAGGATGTAAGTGTGATCGGCTTCTTTCAGAAAACGGGTACTGACATGGGGATGGGTGATGACGCGACCGAAGCATTCGCGGAACTGGCGCGCGTGGTTGAAATAACGGCTGATGCCGCCGCTATAGATCAAACACAGTTTGAGTCCGCGATCGAGCATGCCGGCAAAATCGGCGCGCACGACCGCCTGCGGCAAAGGCGCCACGGTAAAGGCCGGCTCGCCGCTTCCGCCCTGCGGTACCCGACGGCCACGCGATAAGACCCGCAGCCAACGCTGCGCGTCCAGCAGGCGCGGCAAGTAATAACGCAGTCGATAACCGACGGTTCGGTATGCATAACCGTCGAGAAAAACGGCGCCGGCCACCTTGTCGTCGACGCAAGCCACCATGTGCGCGCATTGCGAACCCGAACACAGGCCTATCAGTACGAAGCGTTTGCATGCAGCTTGCTCGCCGAGCAAATTCATCGCATCGCCGACGTCGGCACAGATCTGCTGCTTGCGGGTATGCGACTCCCCGCTGGAAGCGCTGTCGCCAATGGTGGAAAGATCGAAACGCAAGGTCGGATAACCGTGCGCATTCAACCGGCGCGTCAACTCCACATGCAATCGAAACGGCCCGATCCGGTGCACCAACCCCGCATTGAGCACGATCACGCCAACAGCTGCCGGCGCGGTCGAAGCCGGCAGCCCAGCGATCCCGATCAGATGCCGCGCGCGACCAAAACGGAAGGCTTGCTCCTGCATCACGCGACCTCCCGCATATGGCGAGTGACGGCCTGAATGAGCGGATGCGAAAGAACCGCCACCTCGAGCCGCCGCATATCGTCCCAGGGCGTGGGCGGCTGCAACGACCTGGCCATGGCCATGAAACCACTTGAATATCGCGGCACCTCGGGCAAAAGCGAATCGAGCAGCAGCGTCGGTACGGTCGGCCTTTCGATATGCATGTTCGTGAGCTGCCGGCGAAGGGTGTCGCTGATCGAAAATCCGAGCCATTGCGTGGCGACGTCCGTGGCCTTGCGTGGCACCATGAAGCGCTGTTCGTCGCTGTACAATGCGGACTGCATGGCATCGAGCTGCGATACGTAAGCGCGGCCGTCGAGTACCGGATCCCATGCCACGACGCCGGCAAGGCGCGCTTGCACGGCCGACGCCAATGCGATGCTCCCGCCCAGCCGCGCACCAAACGCGAACACCCGATCAATGCCGGCGCGCATGCGTAATTCGCTGGCGGCGATGGCGGTATCGACCTTGCAGCGCTCCCAGTCCACGTCCACGCTGTCACCGGCTGAGTCGCCCGTGCCGTAATAATCGAAGCGCAGCACGGCAACACCTTCGTCCGCGAGCACCTGAGCCAGTTGCCGATACAGGCGATGGCAGCGTATTTGATCCTGCCCCAGCGGCGGGCAAAGCACGACCGCCTTTTGTGCCGGCGAGCCGGCTGCATGGAACATGCCGAACAATTCGCGCTCTGGTCCAAAATGGAACGGCATGTCTGCCCGGGCACGCATATTCATCGCCGGAACACCACGCTGAAATAGACTTCGTTCTCGTGATAGCTCTGGGCGATCGCATTGCTATTGCGCAGCTGGCGAATATACGAAACGTGCCAGCTCCAGTGCGGGGTAAATTGATGGCCCAGGTCGGCGCCGTAGCGATACGTTTTATCGGTTCGCTGCAGCGACACGTAACTCTGCCTTTGTCCGTTGACGAATCCGGTAAGCGTGGTATTCGGACGCAGGTGGTAGTCCAGGCTGACCGTGCCGCCGCGCGTGGACTGATCGAAAGTAGGGTCATTCAAATACGAGAGCTTGTCGTAAATCGGCGCAACCGACAGCTGAAGGCGCTCAGTGTGATAGGTGTAGGTCGCCTGCAGGCTTTTTTCCAGGTAAACCTCCGAATCGATCACCAGGTTGCCGGTGCTGATGCCGCCACCGGGGTTGTCGATGAAGTCGGTCGGGTTTTCGCTCAGCGCGTTGACGATGCTCTGGCCGGGCTGCAAGAGCATGTCTTGCGCGGCATCGGAAAACTCATAGGCGCCGGTGACGGATAACGCATTGCGCGAGGTAAATTGCCATCCCAGGGTGGCCCTGGCCAAAGGCTTGGAATCGCCGGGCGCCCGGTCGAAATCAATCTTCGACCATCCCACCAGCACATCGGCATCGAAATGCACGAGCGTGCTGGCGTACCGTCCGTAGATCTGGTCACGGGTATAATTGGGAGTCGCCACGTTATCGTCGACACCATCGATCAATTCGGTGGCGACGCTGTTGTTGAACTTCACCCGCTGCGATTCGATATTCAGCGAAACCGTATCGGTCGGGTTGAGGTCGCGATACAGGCGGAATGCCGCCATGCCGCGGCTCGAATTGAAGTCCTGGACCTTGGAGGCGTAGCTGTTGAGATAATGAAGTTCGATTTGTGCGCGCATGATATCGCCGAACTGCAAATGCAAGGTCGGGCCCAGCGATAGCACGTTGGTCTGCTGCTGGTTTTCCGGTGAATTACTGGCCAGCGAATCGACCGGTTCGACGCCGGCGTAATCCTCGACGGTAAAATCCAGCCGCTTGGGCAACATCGTCCAATTGGCTTGAGCCGCCAGTTCGGTCTGCGTCTGATCCGAAAATTGATGGCCGAGGTAATCGTTGTACTGCAGCGTTCCGGTTACATTGGCCTGAAACACCGAACCCAGTTGCGCGTAGCTGAAATTGATGCCCGGACTGAAGACGTTCTGGCTGATGGGACTGCTGTCGGTCAGGGTGATGTTGTCGCTATGTTCGACGCTTCCGTAGATCGAGTAGTCGAACTGCGAGGCCCATGCCGCAACCGGCGCAACGACAAGCGCAAGCGTCACTGCGCGAGCGAGCGTGATGGATGCGGGCATTTCCCCTCCCCGTTGGATGAATTGCGTTGAATCGCCCTGAAGCGCAGTCGCGTTTCGTCCTATACCGACTGATTGAACACCACCCCTGCCAACTTGCTTGGCTCGAAATTGGCGACCGCCTGATTGACGGCGGCCGCCGTATCGCGCCCATATCCCACTACCACCACCACAAAGTCGGCCAGGTCAGACAAAATGCGTGCGTCTGGAGAACCTTTGATGGCCGGACCATCAAGAAACAGATAACGGTCGGTGTATCGGCAGCGCAGCGAGTCGAGCATTGCGCGCATGCGAAACGAAGAGAAGAATTCACCGCCGTTTTCGCGGGAGGTACCTGCCGGAACCAAGCGAAGACGCGGAATTCCGGTTTGATAAATGATCGACTTGATGCCGCGAACGGGATGCTCGAGGAAATCGATCAGGCCGCCTTTTGCCGGATCCACTCCCAGCGCCCTGTGCTGGCTCGGGTAGCGTAAATTGCAGTCGATCAGCAGGCTGGTCTTGGTTTCATCGAAGGCGAACGCCGCCGCCAGATTACGTGCAACAAAGCTGCCGCCCGAGTGCGGACTGACCGATGCCACCAAGGTGATGAAGTTCTGGTTGTCCGCGAGCCCTAGCAGTCGCGTGCGAATCTCGCGAAACGCATCGGACTGCAGGCGTACCGAATCCTCGCGATGAATCAACCGGCGCTGTTCCAGCTGCAGCGGCGCCAGTGCATGGCTGCCTTCAGTCATCAGCGCAATCGAATGGCCGGCGGAGGGGCGCTCTTCGACGCGGCGCATGGCGGCGTCGATCACCTCATCGCGGCGCTCGGTAAAAATTCTGTCGTCGTGGGTGCTCATGCTCAGCTCTTTTGCCGGATCCAGAAAAGAATCAGGTAAAACACCATGACTCCGGCCACGATCAACACCAGTATCATGGTATTCAACCGTTCGCGCCGACGGTCGCGCGGGGTCGGATAGAATGGGATCGTTGCCAATACATTGAAACCGATCGCACGCTCCAACTGTTCGACTGAACGCACCCGCGGATCGAAACGCACCAAAGCGAACAACAATCCGAACGGGATGGCGATCGCCAATGCCAGGCCGGCTATGCCGAAATGCATGAAGCGCAAACCTGACGGCACCAGCGGCATCACAGCGGGATTCTGTATAAGAAACGTCAGGCCGCGTTGTTCTGCATCGAGGTTCATCGATACGCGCGCGTTCTCGCGACGCTTCAATAGATCCTGGTATACGTCGCGATTGACGTCATAGTCGCGCGTCAACTCAGCGGTCACGTTTTCCGAATTGCCGATGCGTTTGCTGCGCTCCAGTTCCGCATCGAGCATCGACTCGCTGGCGCTGATCCGTGCGGAGGCAGCCGCAGCGTCGCCCTCGGTGGCCGCAAGCTGGATCTTCAACTGCTGGTAGAGCGGATTCATTTGCACTGCGTTGTCCAAAGGTATCGGCGTACCGGCTGCCTGGGCCGCCTGCTTGCGTTGATCGGTCTGGGCAATCTGCTGCCGCAGGTCCTGCATCTGATGCCGGATACGGATCACATCGGGATATTGATCGGTATAGGTGAGCAGCAACTTATCGAGTTGGCTCTGCAAATCGGCGAGCTGAGTGTCGTAGATGCCCTGCGTGGTATGCACCGCATTGACTTCCGACTCACCCGACAATTGCGCTTCCAGCGCAGCTTCCTGCGAGCGCTTTTCGGCCAGCTCGAGTTGCGTGCTATCAATTTGCGTGCGCAATTGATTGATGCGCGAATTGGTGTCGACATCGCTGCCCGGCCGCGCGTCGGCGTTGGAGTCGCGATAGGCCTTCAGCTTGTCTTCGGCATCCGTCAGCTTGCGCCGATAGGCTTCCACCTGGCTATTAATGAACTCGTAAGCATCGCGGCTTTCGCGTTGTTTCGATGCAAGGCTTTCGCTGATGAAAAGACGCGCGAACGCCTGGGTCACCGCGAAAGTGCGCCGTGGTTCGGAATCGGAATAATTGATCGTGATCAGGTTATCGTGCGAGACCTGCACCGTGGTGCGGGCACGAATGCCCTCGATGAGGCGGTCCTGCTGGATCGGGGTCGGATGCGTTGCCATCCAGCCGCCGACGACCAGAATCTGGTCGAGTACTTTGCGGCTGAAAATCACGTCGCGGGCGATACCCGCGCGGTTGGTATTGGCCGTCGGCGAGGCCGCGCCTTCCATCAGCGGCGTAATGATGCTGCTTTCCTGAGCCAGGATGGTGGTGGAGGCCTGGTACTTTTTCGGCCAGGCCATGCCGGCGATTAAAGCCACAACCGCGATCAGGGCAAAAGCGATGCCCAAAGCCATGCGACGCCGTCGCGCTTCGGTCGCCAGCGCAGGCAGCATGCCGCCTATGGATGCAAGTTCTTCGCCCATGACTCCCCACCCCATTCCCTAACGCAAGAACTCCAAAAACACCCCATTGAAAACACTGAGCGCGCGATCAAAACGCGCGTTGCGGCACCGTAATCACGTCTCCCGGCTGTACTGGATAGTTGTTGGCAAGGTCGCCTTGCTGCAGGATCTTTTCCAGGTGCACCGAGTACGACGTAGTACTCCCACCGTCGCCTTTGCGATAAAGCTCGGTACGATCGGGCGCGGCGAACTCGGTGATGCCGCCAGCTGCCAGTACCGCGTCGAGCACCGTCATGCCCTGGCGATAAGGAATGGAAATAGGGCTGCGTACCGCGCCGGTGACGCGCACGCGCGAGAGGTACTCGTTGCTGCGCAGCGCAATGAGAATGACCGCAACCTGCGGATCGCGAACGTAGGATTGCAGTTTGCCCTTGATCTCGGCAGATACCTGGTCCGGTGTCTTTCCACCGGCGATCACGTCGCCGATCAGAGGCACGGTGATCATGCCGTCCGGCCGCACCGGGACGCTCACGCTGAGGTCCGGGTTATGCCAGACGGTGATCTGTAATTGGTCGTCGACACCAATGTGGTAGCTCGTTACGGCCTGCGCATCGGCGTTGAGCTTCGGCGGCGCGCTGGAGCCGCCCGTTGTGGCACATGCGGCGAGCAACAGCGATAGACACAGCGCAAAAGAACGACTCAGGTTCTTCATGGCGATCCCGGTCATTAAAATGTGACCCAGATCTCATTATTGCCCTTGACAAATGGTTTAAGCAATAAATTTATGACGTAAATAAAAGAGTTAAATTTTTATAAAATCAGGAATTTGGCATGCTTCTTGACGTAACGCCTCGTTCCAGGCATCCCGAGGCACCCAAGCCGTTTGTCCGCCAGACAGATGTGGGAGCATTGCCTCCCTGAATTCCGTACTCAAGATCGACAACCACGGCATGCAACGATTGTCCGGCGCGGCACCTCCGCATAAAGCCGTGCGGCGTCCATGGGCAGGGCGATGTCGCCAGCATTACTCATAAACGATTGCCGGGAACCCGATGGATCTGATCGAGCAATTGATTTATCCGCTCTACCAGGCAGCCTTACTTGCCGTTGCCGGCCTATTTTTCTTATGTCGACGACGCTATCGCTCCGGCCTTGCGTTGCTGGCGTCCAGCGTGGGTTGGCTATGGTTGTGCGCCACTCCCGCCATGGCCGTATGTTTGCGCGCGCCGCTGGAGCATCGCTATCCGCCGCGAGAGGCGTCTACTTATTCCAAGGCCGATGCCATTGTGATTTTAGGCGGCGGCACGTTACCGCAATCAGGTTTGGATCCAGATGCGGAAGACCCATACGGCGCAGTCACACGGCTCGGTTTCGGCTTGCAGTTATTCCGCAGCGCGCGAGCCGACATGGTGCTGCTTTCCGGCGACGACCAGGCTCGGCGGATGGCACGAAGACTTGAGCGGCAAGGCGTGCCGGTCGACGCCTTACAAACCGAGAGCGCGAGTATGAATACCCATGAGAATGCGGCGTTCTCGGCGGCCATACTCAAGCGAGAAGGTCGGGAGCGCGTGCTGCTGGTGACTTCCAGCATTCACATGCCGCGCGCCTTGGCAGCATTTACGAATCAAGGACTCGATGTGATACCCGCCCCTGCCTACGATCCCATCTACCCATCCTGGCAAGCTCATCCCTGGTGGCCGCGGCGAGCCGCCCTACGACTGAGTGGCCATTGCCTGCGCGAGTATGTCGGCATGTGGTGGTACCGGATGCGCGGCTGGACCTAAGCGTATATCGCCCTGGAACTCAGAGGGATGGATTACTCGAGGAACGACTTCGCGTGGCCCGCGCCGAGAGCTTTGCTCGCAGACAAGGAAGAGCGAGGGATCGGGTCGCGACATGACCGGGTGATGATGCCGGCTGGCGGGCAACAGATCCGGCCCTTCGGCTAGGCGTTGCGTGGCCGCGATGTGGCAGCGCGCGGCTTGTGTGGCAGCCCCACTACCGCGTGGCAGCTACGCAACGCTAACGCGGGTTACGCAGATAGTGCGAACGGACCCAGGAGGGAGGGGCTGGTTTCCAGCGGAGGTCACCGGAAGACTCAAGGAATGATTTTCCATTGAGTGGAAGGACCTATGGACTTCGATGGCGCGCCATAGAACCTGATATGGAGCGGGAAACGAGACTCGAACTCGCGACCCCGACCTTGGCAAGGTCGTGCTCTACCAACTGAGCTATTCCCGCATCGGAGCGTGCAACTATAGCAGAAGCGCCTTCCATGTGAATAGCTGCGACTGCTTTTTTTCAATGATTCAAGCGACTTGCCGAACATGCTTGAAGTACTGATGCAACAAGGCCCCGGGCGCGAGACCTGGGGCCTTGTCTAAAACTGGAGCGGGAAACGAGACTCGAACTCGCGACCCCGACCTTGGCAAGGTCGTGCTCTACCAACTGAGCTATTCCCGCATCGGAGCCGCGCATTTTAGCGTGTGAAACGGAGCCGTCAAGCGTTCCGGTCCTGTTCCGGCGTAAGCACCGGGGTGTCGCCATGCAGGGCCGGCCAAGCGGCCCGCAGGTAATGCATGCCCGACCAGATGGTCAGCACGCCGGCAATGACCAGCAACGCTTCGCCGATGTGATACAGGCGCAGCGCCTCGGCCTCTTTTTCGTGCTGCATGATCAGCACGATCAAGGCCACCATTTGCATGACGGTCTTCAGCTTGCCCAGGAAGGCCACTCGCACGGTGGCACGCATACCGATCTCGGCCATCCACTCGCGCAGCGCGGAAATGCTGATTTCCCGGCCTACGATGATTGCCGACGTAATCGCCATCACGATGCCGGACCAGTCGCCACGATGCGAGGCCACCAGCATGAACAGCGTTACGGCCACCATCAGCTTGTCCGCGACAGGATCCAGGAAAGCGCCGAACTTGGACGTCATGTTCAAGCGGCGGGCTAGGTAGCCATCAAGCCAGTCGGTGATGCCGGCAAGGGTAAAGACGACGGCGGCGGTGAGGTTATGCCCCCGGAACGGCAGGTAGAACACCAGCACCATGACCGGCAGCAGCGCTACGCGGAACAGCGTCAGCCAGGTCGGCAGGTTGATGCGCATAAGTCCTTTCCGTTTTCCCTCAGTGTCGCACGATACCAACACAATGGCAGGTCGCGATCCTGGCGGGATGGCTCGCCTCGGCCGCTTGCCGGGAAATGTTCATCGGATCACGCATGGAGCGCGTCATAGATGCGTTCGGCCAGCCCGCGATCAATGCCTTTCACTTGCATCAATTCTTCGATGCCGGCGGCCTCCACGCCTGCCAGGCCGCCAAACGCCTTGAGCAGAGCGGTACGGCGGCGCGCACCCACGCCCTGCACATCCTCCAGCACGCTGCGCTCGCGGGCTTTTTCACGACGCTTGCGGTGGCCGCTGATGGCGAAGCGGTGCGATTCGTCGCGTACCGCGGCAACCAGGTGCAACGCCGGCGACGTCGGCCCCGGGTGAATCTCGCGGTTCGATCCGGCCAGGATCAGCGTTTCCTCGCCTGCGCGCCGCCCCGGGCCTTTGGCCACGCCGACCACCTCGATGCCCGCGATGCCCAGTTCGCGCAGCACATCAAGTGCTTGCGCCACCTGCCCCGTACCACCATCGATCAACAAAATGTCCGGACGCACGCCCTCGCCTTGCGCGACTTTGCGAAAACGGCGGGTGAGCGCCTGGTGCATGGCGGCGTAATCGTCACCGGGGGTGATGCCGGCGATATTGAAACGGCGGTAATGCGATTTTTCCGGTCCTTCCTGACCAAAGACCACGCAGGAGGCCACCGTGGCTTCGCCTTGCGTGTGACTGATGTCGAAGCATTCGATGCGGCGCGGCGGTTCGTCCAGGCTCAGCAGGTTTTGCAGGTCCTCGAAGCGAGTGCCCAGCGTCTGGCGGCTGGCAATGCGCGAAGTGAGCGACGCCTGCGCATTGCGTTCGGCCATCTGCAGGAACTGGGCGCGATCGCCGCGCACGCGCGTCTTGATCTCCACCGCGTGAGCGCTCTGCTGGGCCAGCATGTCGCCGAGAAGCTGCTCATCGGGAATGCTTTCGCCGAGGATGATCTCGCGCGGCACCGGCCGGTCCAGGTAATACTGCGCGACGAACTGCGCCAACACATCGGCGGGTTCGGCATCCAGCGGCAGGCGCGGATAGAAATCGCGGGTGCCCAGGCTAATGCCGTTGCGGAAGAACAGCACGCTCACGCATGCGATGCCTGACTCGATGCGGCAGGCGATCACGTCCATATCCGCGGTGGCGCCTTGCACATGGTTCTGCGCATGCAGTTTGCGCAATGCCGCGACCTGGTCGCGCAGTGCCGCGGCGCGTTCGAAATTCAATGCCGCGCTGGCCTGCTCCATGGCGCCGGCCAGTTCGTCGATCACCGCACTGCTGCGGCCCTCCAGAAACATCTCGGCGTGCCGCACATCGCTACGGTATTCCTCGACGGAGATCAGTTCCACGCACGGACCCGTGCAGCGGCCGATCTGGTATTGCAGGCACGGGCGCGAGCGGTTGCGGAAGTAGCTGTCCTCGCATTGCCTCACCTTGAACAGCTTTTGCATCAGGTTAAGGCTTTCGCGCACGGCAAAGGCACTGGGGAATGGCCCGAAATAACGGCCAGCCTGATTGCGTGCGCCGCGGTGGAAGGCAAGCCGGGGGTACTGTTCGCCACCTGACAGGTAGATATACGGATAACTTTTATCGTCGCGCAGCAGGATGTTGTAGCGCGGTTTCAACGCCTTGATCAGCTGGGATTCCAGCAGCAAGGCCTCGGCCTCGGTACGTGTGACGGTGATTTCGCAGCGCGCGATCTGCGCCACCATCGCGGCGATGCGCGGCTCCATCCTGGGTTTCAGGAAATAACTGCCGACCCGCTTCTTCAGGCTGCTGGCCTTGCCCACGTAAAGCAGGTCGCCGTCTTCGTCGAAATAACGATAGACCCCGGGCGAAGTGGTCAACGTGCTGACAAAGGCCTTGCCATCGAAGGCCTGCGGGGAAACGGGCTGCATGCCGGTGATTTTAGCCGGTTTGGGCGCTTCCGATGCTGTTCTCCCGCAACAGGTTCAATAACCGCGCAGGCGCTCGACCAGGCCATTGACTGCTTGCTCGGCAAGTGTCACGGAACGGGTAAAGCCGGCCAACTCACCGTCATAGGGATCTGGAAAATCAGCGGGCGCCGGCATGCCGGCCCACACCAGGAAGAGCGCGCAACGCGCATGGGCGGAGGCCCCGGACCTGCGCCGCATTTGGCGCAGGTTTCCGCCGTCCATCGCCAGCAGCAGGTCATACCGCTGGAAGTCGACCGCCTGCAACTGCCGCGCGCGGTGACCATCCAGCAGGTAGCCCGCCTTGGCCGCCGCGGCACGCATACGCAGATCGGCTTGCTCGCCGGCATGCCAGCCGCCGGTACCGCAGGAACCGACGGCAATATCCAGGTCCGCATCAGCCAGGTGCTGGCGCGCCACAGCCTCGACCAACGGTGAACGGCAGATGTTGCCGAGGCAGACAAACAGGATGTTGCGGATCATCGTTGCTGCGAGGCCAGCCATGCTTCGGCACGCTGCAAGTCGGCCTCGGTATCGATACCCGGCGGAAACGGTTCTGGCGTCAGCCTAACGGCGATCGGGAAGCCATGTTCCAGCACCCGTAACTGCTCCAGCGATTCGGCCTGCTCCAAAGGCGTTCGCGACAGTCCGGCATACCGCTGCAGGAACCCGGCACGATAGGCGTAAATGCCGATATGGCGCAGGAACGGCAGACCTTCCGGCAACACTTGCCGGCTTGCCGCGAAGGCATCCCGCGCCCACGGCAGCGGCGCGCGGCTGAAGTACAGGGCTCGTCCGCCCGCCGCACGGACCAGCTTCACCACGTTCGGATCGAACAACTCATGCGCATCGGCGATTGGCGTGGCCAGGGTGGCCATCGGCGCTTCGTCCTCAGCCAGCGCGAGTGCCACTTCACGGATACCCGCAACGGGCGCGAAAGGTTCATCGCCTTGCAGGTTGACCACGATGGCGTCCGCCGGCCAGCCATAGTGGGCGGCGCATTCGGCCAGGCGATCGCTGCCGGAAGCGTGGTCACTGCGAGTCATGCACACATCCACGCCTTGCTCGGGGAGCGCGTCGACGATGCGCGCGTCATCGGTGGCGACCACGACCTGCGCCGCTCCGGCTTGCAGTGCCTGCTGCGCCACGCGGACTACCATGGGAACGCCCGCGATCATGCGCAACGGTTTGCCCGGCAGACGGGTGGAGCCGTAGCGAGCGGGAATGGCGACGATGAAATTCAACGCAGCAGGCATGGACAACTCGCGACTTGAACGCTTCCTTCGAAGGGAAAAGGTTATCAGGGAAACGAACGGATCAACGCAACGCGAATCCGCACCCGTTGGCCAGGTCGAGGAAACCCGGGAAGGAAGTAGCCACATTGGCGCAATCGCGAATGGTCACCGCACCCTGCGCAACCAAGCCCGCCACGGCAAAGCTCATCGCAATGCGATGGTCGCCATGGCTGTCCACGCCGCCCGCGGCGATCGCCCCACCATCGATGATCGCGCCATCCGGCGTTTCCTCGATGCGAACGCCTAGCGCGCGCATGCCCGCCGCCATGGTGGCGATGCGGTCCGACTCCTTGACCCGCAGCTCTGCCGCACCTCGCACCACTGTGCGGCCCCTCGCCATCGCCGCCGCGATAAACAGCGCGGGAAACTCGTCGATCATGTCGGGCACCAGCGTTTCGGGCAATTCAATGCCGTGCAGCGGCGCGTGACGCACCACCAGGTCGCCCACCGCTTCGCCACCACTTTCACCGCGTTTCTCGATGCGGATATCGGCGCCCATCAATTGCAGCGCCTCCAGCAGGCCGGTGCGCCGTGGATTCAGGCCCACGGCCGGCAAGCGCAGCATCGAACCGGGCACGATGCTGGCCGCAACCAGGAAAAAGGCCGCCGAGGAAAAATCTGCCGGTACGGCTACGTCCGTGGCCCGGAGGCGGTGGCCGCCGTCGAGCTTCGCGAAGCCGGGCGAGAAGACGATGGGCCAACCGAAAGCCGCCAGCATGCGCTCGGTGTAGTCGCGGGTGGGATGCGGCTCGATCACTTCCGTACTGCCTTGCGCATACAAGCCAGCCAGCAATAGGGCGGATTTTACTTGTGCGCTGGCAACCGGTAGCTCGTAACGGATGCCATGCAAGGCACGTCCGCCGTGTACGTGCAACGGTGGCAAGCCGTCCTGGCTGTCGATCCGCGCGCCCATGTCAGCAAGCGGACCGGTCACGCGCCGCATGGGGCGCCTGGATAGGGAATCGTCGCCGACCAGGATGCTATCGAAGGCCTGCCCCGCCAGCAGGCCGGTGAGCAGGCGCATGCCCGTACCGGCATTGCCGCAATCGAGCGGCTTGTCCGAACCGCGCAGGCCATGCAGGCCCACGCCACGAACGATGCGCTCGCCTGCCGAAGGCGCTTCGATCGACACGCCCAGCTGAGCCAGTACGGCGGCCGTGGCGCGCGTGTCTTCGCCTTCCAGGAAGCCGCGGATATGCGAGGTGCCTTCGGCAATGGCCGACAGCATCATCGAGCGATGCGAAACCGATTTATCGCCGGGCACCACGACATCGCCGTGCAGGGAAGCGATGGGCTGGCTGACCCAATCCAGGCGCTGTGCGCCGCTCACGGCAGCGCTACCGGATACGACCCGAGCACACGCACTTGCGTCGCGACCGGCCCCATATCTTTAAGGGCGGCCTGCAAGGGCGCGTCATCGATGTGGCCGGACACGTCGATGAAAAAGGCGTACTGCCATTTGCCGGTGTGCGCCGGACGTGACTCGATGCGATTCATGCTTACGTCATGCTTGGCAAATGGGCTCAACACATCGTAGAGCGCGCCCGGCTTGTCGTTGACGGTGATCAGCAGCGAGGTGCGGTCGTTGCCGGACGGCGGAAACAGCGAACGCCCGATCACCAGGAAGCGGGTCGTGTTGTCGGCGCGATCCTCGATCGCGTGGGCGACGGTTTTAAGACCATATACCTTGCCGGCGATGGCGCCAGCGATGGCGGCCGCATCATCCGCGTGGCGAGCCAGGCGCGCGCCTTCGGCATTGCTGTGCACGGCGATGCATTCGGCCTCGGGAAGGTTCACGCGCAGCCAGGTCTTGCATTGCTGCAACGATTGGGCATGCCCGTAGACGCGCTTGATGCCATCCAGCGCTTCTCGCTGCGAGAGCAGGCATTGGTGCACGCGCAATTCCACTTCCCCGCAAATGCGGGCTTCGGACGTGAGAAACAGGTCCAGCGTGATCTGGATCATGCCCTGCCCGGAGTTTTCCACCGGCACCACGCCGAAATCGGCATGCCCGGCGGCGACCTCCTGGAACACTTCCTCGATGCTGCCCAGCGGCAGGCCATAGGCGGCATGGCCGAAATGTTTGCGCACCGCCTGTTCGCTGAAGGTACCTTCCGGGCCGAGATAGCCGACCTTGAGCGGGTCTTCCTGGGCAAGACACGAGGACATGATTTCGCGAAACAGCCGCACCATTTCCGTGTCGGAAAGCGGGCCCTGGTTGCGGTCGACCACCATGCGCAATACATGCGCCTCGCGTTCGGGACGGTAATAGTCGATCGCCGAAAGCCCCTCGCCTTTCACGCGGGCCACTTCGCGGGCCCAGTTGGCGCGTTCGGAGATCAACTCCTGGATCTGCCGGTCGATGCTGTCGATGCGCTCCCGCACTTGCGTCAGCGATGACTTGGGGTCGTTCATGCCATGGATGTCCAAGCGTAAAGAAGTCCGAATATACATAGTGCCCGAAACGGGCTGGATTGTCCGTACCCGCCAGCGACCTCAGCCATGCCGGCGGGCAAAATCCCGCATGAAGCCAACCAGGGCCTGCACGGCTTGGAGCGGCACGGCGTTATAGAGCGAAGCACGCATGCCGCCCAGGGCCTTGTGGCCTTTGAGCGCAAGCAGTCCGGCCGCTTCCGATTCCTGCAGGAAGCTCGCATCGAGCGCGCTGTCGTGCAGGGTGAACGGCACATTCATGCGCGAGCGCACGGCCGGATCGATCGGGTTGCGATAGAAGCCGCCAGAGCCGTCGATGGCCGAGTACAGCAGACTCGCCTTTTCTCGATTGCGTTCGGCCATCGCCGCCAAGCCGCCGCCTTCCTTCAGCCACTGGAAGGTAAGGCCTGCCAAGTACCAACCCCACGTGTTGGGCGTGTTGAGCATCGAGTCACTGGCGGCGTGTTCGGCATACCGGAAAATCCGCGCCATCGGCCTTCCCGGCCGCTGCAACAGATCGCGACGGATAATGATGAGCACCAGCCCCGATGGGCCGATGTTCTTCTGCGCGCCCGCGTAGATCAGTCCAAAACGACGGACATCGATCGGTCCGGAAAGAATATCGGAAGACATGTCCGCGACCAGCGGCACGTCGCCGACCTCGGGAACATCCTGAAACTGCACGCCGTGGATGGTTTCGTTGGTCGCCATATGGACATAGGACGCGGCGGATGCGAGGTTCCAGGTCGCGCGCGCCGGCATGCGCAGATAGCCATCCGCCTTGCTGGTCGCGGCCACGTTCACACGGACATAGGGCGCGGCTTCGCTCGCGGCCTTTTCGCTCCAGTGACCGGTGACGATGTAGTCAGCACTATCACCCTCGCCCGCCAGGTTCATGGGAATTTGCGCGAAATGCTGGGTGGCGCCGCCTTGCTCGAACAGTACGGCGTAATCGTCGGGAATATCCAGCAATTCGCGCAGGTCGGCTTCAACTTGCGCGGCCATGGCCATGAAGCGCTTGCCGCGATGGGATTGCTCCATCACCGATGCGCCGCTGCCGTTCCAATCCAGCAGCTCGCGCTGCGCGCGCTCAAGTACCGGCAGCGGCAGCGCCGCCGGCCCCGCACTGAAATTCCATACCCTGCTCACGCAATGATTCCCGTCATGGATGATCGAGGCATTATGCCGCGACGCAGCAACATGCCGTCAACGGGAACCGCCAGCGCGGAATTCAGGAATGCAGCAGCAAGAGCAACGCGATGCCCAGCGCGAGTACCGCCGCCGTGGCGATCAGCCACCAGACTTCACCACGCGGACCGGCTACGTCTTCCGGCAGGGGCTCCGGCGGTGGCGGCATGGTGAATTCAGGCTCGGGTTCGAGACCAGGGGCATCGACGATGAAACGGTGCATGCCCACGCCGATCTGATCGCCAGGCAACAGCGTGGCCTGACGTAGGGCAGTTCCGTTTATACGCACCGGATAACGCGACTCGATCACTTGGCCGGCTTCCAGGCACAACTGGCCGTCACGCCAGAAAATCGCCACGCTGGTGGTCTCGCCCTGCGGGAGGTCCAGCGGCAGGCGTCCTTGCGGTCCCAGCTCCAGGCGATCCACCAGCGGCAACACCTGGCCCGATAACGGCCCGGCAACGGCGCGCAGCGCGACCGTACACTGTTCCTGCTCCGCCAAGGCAGGCAACGCGCGCCCGGCCGGCATCTGGTCGGCGCACAACAGCATGCGGCAGTCGCCCACACTGATTACGTCACCGGCCCGCAAGATCGCGCGCTCACGTACCGGCCGCGCATTGACATAAATGCGATTGGCCTCCGGCAGCACTTCCAGCACCCAGCCGCGACGGTCCAGATGGATGCGCAGATGATGGGGCGCAGCTTGGCCGGCCGCGAGGATCAGGTCGTTGTCGGGCTCGCTGCCAATGCGCAATTGCGCCTGGCTCCAATGGAAGACCGCCCTGGTGGAATGAGGAAACTCAATGCGCATGAAATGACCAACGGCGTGACGGCGCGACTCTATCAGATGCGTAGGAACTATCGGCGAAAACACGCTTTATGATGGGCGGTCCATTGCCACGAGTTCCGCCATGCCCAGCATCGACATCCGCCGGCCGCACCGCCTTTCGCCCGCCGGGGCGCGCGAGGTCATTGACAAAGTGGCCGCCCGCATGCGGGAAAAATTCGAGGTCAAGACCCGGTGGGAGGACGAAACACTGGTCTTCGAGCGGTCTGGCATCAGCGGCAGCATCGTGATTGCTGGCGATGAAATCCATGTGAGCGCCCAGCTCGGCATGCTGTTCGCTCCGCTCAAGGGCATGATCGAGCAGGAAATCCGGCGCAAGCTGGACGAGCATTTCAGCTGAACTCCCAAGCGCCTGTTACGCCTCGCTACGCTCGCTCTGCGGCGATCAAGCCGTGCGGGCGCAAATCCGGGCCTTATTTGCCCGCCCCCCGATCCGTGGCATAATCGATGGCTTACGCAGCCATGGTGGCTTGCGCGAACCCGGAACGCATGGCCAAAGACGACGTCATTGAAATGGAAGGCACGGTGGTGGAAACCCTGCCTAACACCATGTTTCGTGTGCAGCTGGAAAACGGCCACATAGTCATCGCCCATATTTCGGGTCGCATGCGCAAGCATTACATCCGCATCCTTACGGGTGACAAGGTCAAGGTGGAAATGACGCCTTACGACCTGACCAAGGGCCGCATTACCTATCGCATGAAATAAAGCACGAAACATTGGCAGGCGCTCGGCGTCGGCCAACGAAAAGCCGCGCATTCGCGCGGCTTTTTTATTTCCCAGGCAAAAGCCGGTTTCAGGATACGGTGGCCGGCACCGGCTCGGCCGCCTCGGTATTCACCTGCAGCTCGCCGTCGCGCACGCTCAGCATTACCTTGCCGCCATCGGCCAGCTTGCCGAACAACAACTCGTCGGCCAGCACCCGCTTGACCTTCTCCTGGATCACGCGAGCCATCGGGCGAGCGCCCATCTGCGGATCGAAGCCGTGTTCGGCCAGCCAGCGGCGGGCATCGGCATCGACATCCAGGCCGACATGTTTCTCGCTGAGCTGCGATTCCAGCTCGATCAGGAACTTGTCGACCACGCGCAGGATGTGATCGAAGTCCAGTGCGTTGAACTGGATGATCGCATCGAGGCGGTTGCGGAACTCCGGGGTAAAGGAGCGGCGAATCACTTCCATCGCATCCATCGCATGGTTCTGCTTCACAAAACCAATGCCGCGACGCGATGCCTGTTGCGCACCCGCATTGGTGGTCATCACGACGACCACATTCTTGAAGTTAGCCTCGCGACCGTTGGTATCGGTGAGCACGCCGCGATCCATCACCTGCAGCAGGATATTGAATACGTCCGGATGCGCCTTCTCGATTTCATCCAATAGCAGCACGGCGTGCGGGTGCTTGGTCACCGCTTCGGTAAGCAAGCCGCCTTGGTCAAACCCGACATAGCCCGGAGGGGCACCGACCAGGCGCGACACGGAATGCGCCTCCATGTATTCGGACATGTCGAAGCGGATCATCTCGATGCCCAGTTGCATCGCCAGTTGCTTGGTGACCTCGGTCTTGCCCACGCCGGTAGGGCCGGCAAGCAGGAAGCAGCCGATGGGCTTGGAAGGATCGGCCAGACCGGAACGCGCCATCTTGATGGACGCGGCCAGTGCCTCGATCGCAGGATCCTGGCCGAATACCACCATCTTGAGATTACGCTCCAGGTTCTTCAGCACGTCACGATCGGAAGCAGACACCTGCTTGGCCGGAATGCGGGCCATCTTGGCCACGATGTATTCCACCTCGGTAACGTCGACTTTGCCCGAGCGCTGCTCTACCGGCAGCAGGCGCTGACGGGCGCCAGCTTCGTCAATCACGTCGATGGCCTTGTCGGGCAGCAGGCGGTCCGGAATATGCTTCACCGAAAGATCCACCGCCGCCTTGAGGGCTTCCACCGTGTAGGACACGTTGTGATGCTCCTCGAAGCGCGACTTCAGGCCCTTGAGAATCTCGAAGCTTTCGACCACGCTGGGCTCGATCACGTCGATCTTCTGGAAGCGACGGGCCAGAGCGCGGTCCTTTTCGAAAATGCCGCGGAATTCCTGGAACGTGGTGGAACCGATACAGCGCAGCTCGCCCGAGGCAAGCATCGGTTTGATCAGGTTGCTCGCGTCCATGGTCCCGCCAGAGGCGGATCCCGCGCCAATGATGGTATGAATTTCGTCGATGAAGAGCACCGCCCCGGGCTGCTTCTTCAACTGGCCGATGACCGCCTTCAGGCGTTTTTCGAAATCGCCGCGATACTTGGTGCCGGCCACCAGCGCGCCCAGGTCAAGCGCCCAGATGGTGGCGTTTTCCAGTACCTCGGGCACTTCGCCGTCGACGATGCGCTTGGCCAGGCCTTCGGCAAGCGCCGTCTTGCCTACGCCTGCTTCACCCACATAAAGCGGATTGTTCTTGCGGCGACGGCACAGTACCTGGATGGTGCGCTCGATTTCGTCCTGGCGGCCGATCAGCGGATCGATCTTGCCTTCGAGCGCCAGTTCATTGAGGTTGGAAGCGTATTCGCTGAGCGGATTGCCTTTGCCCTCGCCGGCTTCTTCGGCATCCCGCTCACCGCCAGGCAGGCCGCTGGCCGGCTCGTCGCCAATCTTGGCGATGCCATGCGAAATGTAGTTGACCACGTCGAGGCGGGTTATCTCCTGCTGATGCAGGAAATACACGGCATGCGAATCTTTTTCGCCGAAGATGGCCACCAGCACGTTCGCGCCGGTGACTTCCTTGCGACCCGAAGACTGCACGTGGTAGACCGCGCGCTGCAGCACGCGCTGGAAGCCCAGCGTAGGCTGGGTATCGCGCTCGTCGCCGTGCGGCAGTACCGGCACAGTCTCGGCGATGATTTTTTCCAGCTCGTGGGTCAGTCGCGGAAGGTCCGCGCCGCAGGCGCGCAAGGCACCCAGCGCCGACTGGTTTTCAGTGAGCGCGAGCAGGAGGTGCTCCACAGTCATGAACTCGTGGCGCTGCTCGCGGGCCTGCTTGTAGCACTGGCCGATGGTGACTTCGAGATCCTTGCTGAACATCCGGACCTACTCCACTGCGATGTTGGCGGTCGTACCGCGATAGATGCAAGATGGGGGCCAAAAAGAGCCGGATCAATATCTCAACATATCGCCTGTGATGCTGAAATCTTGAATGGACTTCAAACCTTTTCCATCGTGCACAACAGAGGATGCTGGTTGGCGCGTGAATATTCGTTCACCTGGGTGACCTTGGTTTCCGCCACTTCGCGGGTGAACACCCCGCACACACCCCTACCACGGGTATGTACGTGCAACATGATCTGTACGGCCTTTTCCTGGTCCATGCCAAAGAAACTGCGCAACACCTCGACCACGAAATCCATCGGTGTGAAATCGTCGTTCAGCAGCAGTACCTGAAACAAAGGCGGACGAGCCACCTCGGGCTTGGATACTTCGACGGTCAGCCCATGACCGCCGCGGTGTTCTTGTTCGGATTCGTTCGCCATCGGTTCGGGATCGTGCCTGTTCGGTTGCAGTATACGCCCAGGCACATTGTGCTCCTCGGCGGGTACGCTTGAGGTAATGGCACAATAACGCTATTTCCAGTGCCCCCCAAGGCTCCTTGGCCAGCAAATGACCGAACCTGATCGTTCCATTACCGACGTGTGGCGTCCGCACGTTACCGTTGCTTGCGTGGTGGCCGATGGCGACCGCTATCTCATGGTTGAAGAGGAGGTCAATGGCCGTATCGCCTACAACCAGCCTGCCGGCCACCTGGATGATTTCGAAAGCCTGCAACACGCGGCCGTGCGCGAAACACGTGAAGAAACCGGCTGGACCGTGGCACTGACCCATCTTATCGGCGTGCACCAGTGGCGCAGCCATGAGCACGGCCACATGGTGGTGCGTTTCAGCTTTGCCGCCACCGCCCTGAGCCACGATCCCCGGCAACCCTTGGATGCGGGCGTGCGCCGGGCCCTGTGGATGACACGCCAGGAGATCGCAAACCTGGGCGAGAGCCTGCGCAGCCCGATGATCCTGATGAGCATCGACGACTGGCTCGGGGGCCAGCGCCTGCCCTTGTCGGTAGTCACCAGCCTGACTGGTGGTACGGCGCCATGAGGGTCATGCTGGGTGTCTCCGGCGGAGTGGATTCATCGGTCGCCGCGCTGTTGCTGCAACAGGCCGGGCATGAAGTGCAAGGTCTGTTCATGCAGAACTGGGAGGAAGACAACCGCAGCGGCCCATGCACCACCGATACGGATCGCAAGGATGCGGTGGCGGTATGTGGCCGGCTCGGCATTCCGTTCCATGCACGTAATTTCGCTGCCGAATATTGGGACGGCGTGTTCGAGCACTTCCTGGCCGAATATCGCGCCGGGCGCACGCCCAATCCGGACGTGCTCTGCAATCGCGAGATCAAGTTCAAGACCTTCCTGGATGAAGCCCGAGCCCTGGGCGCGGAAAAGATCGCGACTGGCCATTACGCGCGAGTGGATTGCCAGGAGGGTCGCTTTCGCCTGCTGCGCGCCGTCGATGCAGGCAAGGACCAGACCTATTTCCTGCACGCGCTGGGTCAGCGACAGTTGGCGGCCACCCTGTTCCCGGTCGGCGAGATCGAAAAATCGCGAGTGCGCGAATTGGCGCGCGAGGCTGCCCTGCCAACCCACGCGAAAAAAGATTCCACCGGCATCTGTTTTATAGGCGAGCGCGATTTCCGTCAGTTTTTGACCCAGTACATCCCGGCCCGTCCTGGCGAGATGCGTAGTCCAGATGGTCGCCTGATCGGCGAGCACCAGGGGGTGATGTATTACACCCTGGGCCAGCGCAACGGCCTGGGTATCGGTGGCCGGCAGCATGCGGGCGGCGAACCGTGGTATGTGGTTGGCAAGGATGTCGCCAGGAATGTGCTCTATGTCGCCCAAGGCGGCGAGAATGCATGGCTACATTCCCACCGGCTCGTCGCCGAATCGCCGACCTGGATCGCCGGCACTCCACCGGCGGCGGAATTCCGTTGCACGGCCAAGACCCGCTATCGCCAGCAGGACCAGGCTTGTGTGGTGTCCGTCGATGCCGCGCAGGTAGAAGTTCGTTTCGAAACACCGCAGCGTGCCGTAACCCCGGGCCAGTCGGTAGTGTTCTATGCCGGCGAGGCATGCCTCGGCGGCGCGGTGATTTCGGCTACGGACGCTGCCTACGGCGGACTTGCAGATGCATCCATGGATCAAGCAAAAGAGTGACACAGCGTGTTTAAAGCTTTCGCCATCAACGAAGAACGTGTATTAGCCCTCGCCGGCCTGTTCCAGGCTTGCACCCTGGCACACCAGCTCGCCAACGAAGGCCGCTGCGACGATCTCGCGCTCGACGCCAGCCTGTCCAGCGTGTTCCGTATCGACGCGCCATCGGTGATCGGCGTATTCGGCAATGTATCCGGCGTGCGCGTGGGCTTGCGCACGCTGATCGGGCAACTGGACGAAAGCAGCCGCGACATGGCGGTAACACGCATGGCCGTAACCGTGATGCGGCTGGAGCGCAGCCTGGCACGCCGCAGGGACCTGCTGGACCCATTGCAGCAGGGCATCGTCTCGTCCAAGCGCCAGGTCGAACATTTCGGCTTGAATTCGCCGCAGGTGTTCAGCCGGCTCGCCGAGCTTTATGCCGGTACCCTGTCGACGCTGCGCCCGCGCGTCATGGTGACCGGCAATCCGCAGTGGCTACAGCAGCCGGCCATGGTGGAACGGGTGCGCGCCAGCCTGCTCGCGGCGGTGCGCTCGGCAGTATTGTGGCGGCAGGTCGGCGGCCGGCAATGGCAATTACTGCTGCATCGGCGCCAGTGCACCATGCTGGCGCGCGGACTGCTCACCGGCACCACGCTGGATAACCGCTGAGCAGCTCATGCGGTTTCAGTCAATTGGAGTCCCGGGCGTTGCCTGGCAAGCTTGCGCAGCAGATCGGCAAAAGCCTGCAGATCGGCATGCCACGGCGACGCCTCGCGCCAGTACAGCGCAATCTCCCGGCCAGGCGCCTGGCCCTTGATCTTCGCCAATACGATATCCGGCATGGAGGCCAGGCGGTCATGGGCCAACGCCGGTACCAAGGCATGGCCGCCACGCAGCGTGACCAGTGCCGCGAGACTTTCCAGGCTTACATCCTGTATGTAGCCCTCGCCATCGGCATGGCTTTCGGCCATGAGAATGGCCTCGTCGGTCTTGAGTTGGTCCAGCGAGATGGCACGCTTGCCGGATAACGGATGATCCGCGCGCAACAAGACTTCCCACGGCTCGAAAAACAAGGACCGCATGGCGATGCCGCTCGGTGGCGATGCCGGCGGCGCCAGCACGGCATCCAGCTCGCCTTCGTGCAGGCGGCGCAGCAATCCACGTGGCTTGCCTTCCGACAGGCTCAGGCGCGCACCAGGAAAATGCTGCGGAAAGGGTTCGATCAGGTGCGGTAGCAAATAGGGGCCCAGGGTCGCCAGCACGCCCAGCCGAAGATCGCCGCCGAATGCCTTGTCACCGGCGCGTGTCGCCTGTTGCAGATGCTCGGCTGCCAACAGCACCGTATCGATCTGCTCCAGCAGGCGCTGCCCGCCCGCCGTGGGAACGACGCGCCGGCCACCTCGCTCGAACAGCGGCGTACCGAGTGCCTGCTCCACCTTCTGCACCTGGTGTGACAGCCCGGAAGGGCTGATGTGCATGGCCCTGGCTGCACTATTGAAGCTTCCATGTCGGTGCACGGCCTGAACCAGGATCAGGTCGCGCAATGACACTGACGAGAGTTGAGTGGAGATCATCGCGCAAGCATAAACGACAGCGCGCGTGCCAGCTCTCCTCGAGGGAGAGCTGGCACGCGGAGCAAGCTTGCGGCAAACGCCAGGGTCGAAGCACCGTTTCGATAAAGGCGAGAACAGGCCAGGCCTCGCCTCGATCCTCTCTCCGGGAGGAGAGGCATAGTTACTTATGCTTCGACGGTGTCCGCCATTTCCTTGAAATCGGCAATCTGGTCGAAGTTCATGTAGCGATAGATCTTGTCACCGTTGGCGTTGATCACGCCGATGTCGGCCATGTACTCCTGTTTGGTCGGAATACGGCCAAGACGCGAGCAGATGGCCGCCAGTTCGGCCGAACCCAAATACACGTTGGAATTCTTGCCCAGACGGTTGGGGAAGTTGCGGGTGGAGGTGGAGAACACGGTGGCGCCCTCGCGCACCTGCGCCTGGTTGCCCATGCACAGCGAGCAACCGGGCATTTCCATGCGCGCGCCAGCCGTGCCGAGTACGCCGTAATGGCCTTCCTCGGTCAGCTGCTTCTGGTCCATCTTGGTCGGCGGCGCCACCCACAGCTTGGTCGGGATATCGCGCTTGCCTTCCAGCAGTTTCGAAGCGGCACGGAAGTGGCCGATGTTGGTCATGCACGAACCGATGAAGACTTCGTCGATAGCCGCGCCGGCCACGTCGGACAGCGTCTTCACGTCGTCCGGATCGTTCGGGCAGGCGACGATCGGCTCATGCACGTCGGCCAGGTCGATCTCGATCACGGCCGCGTATTCGGCGTCCGCATCGCGTTCCAGCAGCTGGGGGTTGGCGAGCCATGCTTCCATGGCCTTGATACGGCGCTGCAGGCTGCGTGCGTCCTGGTAACCCTGGGCGATCATGTACTTCAGCAAGGTGATGTTCGAGTTCAAGTACTCGATGATCGGCTCCTTGTTGAGATGCACGGTGCAGCCGGCGGCCGAACGCTCCGCGGAGGCATCGGAGAGTTCGAACGCCTGCTCTACCTTCAGGTTAGGCAAGCCCTCGATTTCCAGGATGCGGCCGGAGAAGATGTTCTTCTTGCCCTGCTTGGCCACGGTGAGCAGGTCCTGCTTGATGGCATACAGCGGAATCGCGTTGACCAGGTCGCGTAGCGTCACGCCCGGCTGCAATTCGCCCTTGAAGCGCACCAGAACCGATTCGGGCATATCCAGCGGCATCACGCCGGTGGCGGCAGCGAACGCCACCAGGCCGGAACCGGCCGGGAAGGAGATGCCGATCGGGAAGCGGGTATGACTATCGCCACCGGTGCCGACCGTATCGGGCAGCAGCATGCGGTTGAGCCAGGAGTGGATCACGCCATCGCCCGGACGCAAGGCGATGCCACCGCGCGTGGAAATGAACCCCGGCAGTTCGTGGTGGGTCTTTACGTCTACCGGCTTGGGATAGGCGGCGGTGTGGCAGAACGACTGCATCACCAGGTCGGCTGAAAAGCCCAGGCACGCCAGGTCCTTCAGTTCGTCACGGGTCATCGGGCCGGTGGTGTCCTGCGAACCCACCGAGGTCATCTTCGGCTCGCAGTAAGTGCCCGGGCGCACGCCTTTGCCTTCCGGCAGACCGCAGGCGCGACCGACCATCTTCTGCGCCAGCGTGTAACCCTTGCCGCTATCGGCCGGATTCTGCGGCAGGCGGAACAGGTTCGACGGCGGCAGTCCGAGTGCTTCGCGTGCCTTGGCGGTGAGGCCGCGGCCGATGATCAGCGGAATGCGGCCGCCGGCGCGCACTTCGTCGAACAGCACGTCGGACTTCACCTGGAACTCGGCGATCACCTGGCCGTTCTTCAATGCCCTGCCTTCGTAGGGACGCAGCTCGACCACGTCGCCCATGTCCATCTGCGATACATCCAGCTCGATCGGCAGCGCGCCGGCATCTTCCATCGTGTTGTAGAAGATCGGGGCGATCTTGGAACCGAGGCATACGCCGCCGAAGCGCTTGTTGGGGATGAACGGAATATCCTCGCCGGTCCACCACAGCACCGAATTGGTGGCGGATTTGCGGCTGGAGCCGGTACCGACCACATCGCCGACATAAGCCACCAGGTGGCCCTGGTTCTTGAGGTCGAGGATCTGCTGGATCGGACCGCGCTTGCCATCCTCTTCCGGCTGGAATGGCGCGCCGTCGCGCTGGTTTTTCAGCATCGCCAGCGCGTGCAGCGGAATGTCCGGTCGCGTGGTGGCATCGGGCGCCGGCGACAGGTCGTCGGTATTGGTTTCGCCCGGCACCTTGAACACCGTGACGGTGAGACTCTCGGGCACCTGCGGACGGCTGGTGAACCATTCCGCGTCGGCCCAGCTCTGCAGCACCGATTTGGCATTCGCGTTGCCCTTGTCCGCCTTTTCCTTTACATCGTGGAAGGCGTCGAACATGAGCAGCGTCTTCTTCAACGCTTCAGCCGCAATGCCGCCTACTTGCGCGTCGTCGAGCAGTTCGATCAACGGCTGGATGTTGTAGCCGCCGAGCATGGTGCCCAGCAGCTCGGTGGCCTTTTCGCGACTGACCAGCGCACAGCGCTCGGTGCCAAATGCTACGGCCGCCAGATAAGACGCCTTGACCTTGGCCGCATCATCCACGCCAGCCGGCACGCGGTTAGTGATCAAGTCGACAAGAAACGCTGCTTCACCCGCAGGCGGATTCTTCAGCAGTTCGATCAGGTCGGCGGTCTGCTGGGCCGACAGCGGCAGCGGGGGAATTCCCAGCGCGGCGCGCTCGGCGGCATGTTGGCGATAGGCGTTGAGCATGTGATCTCGTCCTGTGGCTGGCAAAAAGGAAGTGCTTCCGCCAGTTGCGGATGCCCTCCCAGGTGATTCGATTCGGCACGGCCGCTGCCTGGGCCTGGGAGGCGGGAAAACCCTGCTCCTGTGCCGCTTTCGGGCTCTGCTCCAGCCGCGTATTTTGCCAGTCGCCACGCAATCACCGCAATCGGAGACGGCGTTTCCGGCAGCGTTCGAAATCTTGCAATCGCCTCGTGCTGAAATGGCTCGAAAGCCGCTTGCACGCCTGGCGATTTGCCCCAAACTCCGCCGCATTCCCCAACGCAAGGCGCTTCTTGCAATTCCCCTAACGTTCGCTGCACTAGCATCCGATGGCTGCGCCACGCGCATCCGACCGACTTCAAGCAACAGGAGCTACGCCCATGCTGGATTCATTCGCCACCCGCGACACCCTCGATGTCAACGGCAGCTCGTACCAGATCGCCAGCCTCACCAAGCTCGGCCAGCGCTTCGACCTCAAGCACCTGCCCTATTCGATGAAGATCCTGCTGGAAAACCTGTTGCGCCACGAGGACGGGGTCAACGTTACCAAGAAGGAAATCGAAGCGGTCGCCACCTGGGATCCCAAGGCCGAGCCGGATACCGAGATTTCCTTCATGCCCGCGCGCGTGGTGCTGCAGGATTTCACCGGCGTGCCGTGCGTGGTCGACCTGGCCGCGATGCGCGATGCGGTAGTGAAACTGGGCGGCGACGCCAAGCAGATCAATCCGCTGGCGCCAGCCGAACTGGTTATCGACCATTCGGTGCAAGTGGACGTCTACGGTTCCGCATCGGCGCTCGAAAAGAATGTCGAGATTGAATTCGAACGCAACCAGGAACGCTATTCCTTCCTGCGCTGGGGACAGAAAGCCTTCAATAACTTCAAGGTAGTGCCGCCACGCACCGGCATCGTGCACCAGGTGAACCTGGAACATCTCGCCCGCGTGGTATTTGCCGGCGAAAAAGAGGGTGCGCAGTGGTTGTATCCGGATACCGTGTTCGGCACCGACTCGCACACCACCATGATCAACGGGATTGGCGTGCTGGGCTGGGGCGTGGGCGGTATCGAGGCGGAAGCGGCGATGCTGGGACAGCCATCCTCGATGCTGATTCCGCAGGTAGTGGGCTTCAAGCTCATCGGCAAGCTGTCCGAAGGCGTCACCGCCACCGACCTGGTGCTTACTGTTACCCAGGTGCTGCGCAAGCTCGGCGTAGTGGGCAAGTTCGTCGAATTCTTCGGCGATGGCCTCAAGCACCTGCCGTTGGCCGATCGCGCCACCATCGGCAACATGGCGCCGGAATATGGTGCGACCTGCGGCATTTTCCCGATCGACCAGGAGGCACTCAATTACCTGCATCTTTCCGGCCGCAGCGATGAGCAGATCAAGCTGGTCGAAGCCTATGCAAAGGCACAGGGCCTGTGGCACGACGAACATACGCAGCATGCGCATTTCACCTCTACGCTGGAACTCGATCTTGCCGACGTGAGGCCATCGTTGGCCGGCCCCAAGCGTCCGCAGGACCGGGTACTGCTGCAAGACGTGAAAAAGAGTTTTCATGACAGCCTGGGCGCGCTCACCGTCAACCGCAAGAACGGCAGCGAAGCACGTTTCGCCAGTGAAGGCGGCGGCACTGCCGTGGGCCATGACACCAGCACGCTGGGCAAGGGCCAGCATGTGTCGATGCATGGCGAGAACTTTCATTTGCAGGACGGCGCGGTGGTCATCGCCGCGATCACATCGTGCACCAACACCTCCAATCCGGCGGTGATGCTGGGCGCGGGCCTGCTTGCCAGGAAAGCAGCGGCGAAAGGACTGAAGGCCAAACCATGGGTGAAAACCTCCATCGGCCCCGGCTCGCTGGTGGTCACCGACTACCTCGAAAAGACCGGTCTGCTGAAGGAATTGGAAAAGCTCGGTTTCTACATTGTCGGCTACGGCTGCACCACCTGCATCGGCAATTCCGGTCCGTTGCCGCAGGAAATCAGCAAAGCGATCAGCGACGGCGACCTCGCCGTGGCCTCCGTGCTGTCCGGCAATCGCAACTTCGAAGGTCGCGTGCATCCCGAAGTGAAAATGAATTACCTCGCTTCCCCGCCGCTGGTGGTGGCCTATGCCCTGGCCGGCTCGCTGGACGTCGACCTTGCCAAGGATCCGATCGGCACCGGCAGCGACGGCAAACCGGTGTACCTGAAGGATATCTGGCCGAGCAACCAGGAAATCTCCGATGTGATTGCCGGTGCCATCAGCCCGGCCATGTTCGAGAAAAACTACGCCGATGTGTTCAAGGGGGACAGCCGCTGGAACCACATCGCTTCGCCGGACGGTTCGGTCTATGCGTGGAGCGATTCCACCTACATCAAGAATCCGCCCTACTTCGACGGCATGACCATGGAGACGGGCAAGATCGAGGATATCCATGGCGCCCGCGCCCTGGGCGTCTTCGGCGACTCGATCACCACCGACCATATCTCGCCAGCCGGTTCGATCAAGAAGGACAGTCCCGCCGGGCGTTTCCTGGTTTCCAAGGGCGTGGAACCGAAGGATTTCAATTCCTACGGCTCACGCCGCGGCAATGACGACGTGATGGTGCGTGGCACTTTCGCCAACATCCGTATCAAGAACCTGATGCTGGATGGCGTGGAAGGCGGCTATACGCTGTACGTGCCGGGCGGCGAACAGATGGCCATTTACGATGCGGCCATGAAGTACAAGGCGGACAAGACGCCGCTGATCGTGCTCGCCGGCAAGGAATACGGCACCGGCTCCTCGCGCGACTGGGCGGCCAAGGGCACTTTGCTGCTCGGAGTGAAGGCGGTGATTGCCGAAAGCTTCGAGCGCATCCATCGCTCCAATCTGGTCGGCATGGGCGTGCTGCCATTGCAGTTCAAGGATGGCGAGAACGCGCAGTCGCTAGGCCTCACCGGCAAGGAAACCTTCGAAATCGTCGGCCTCAAGGACGGCGAATCGAAGGAAGCCAAGGTGATTGCCAAGAGCGACAAGGGCGAGAAGACTTTCACGGTAAAAGTGCTGCTGCTGACGCCCAAGGAACGCGAGTTCTTCCGCCACGGCGGCATCCTGCAATACGTGCTGCGCCAGTTGGCCAGGAAGAAAGCGGCCTGACGCTCTCTCGATACCGCCGCAAGTAAGCGCCGCCGCCGTGCGGCGCTTACTTCCGCAGTGCGCGGCGCCCTGGCAACCGCCAGGCCTGCGCCAAACACCGCCGCCTGACAGCCGCGGCGCCAACGCGGGCTACGCCAACAGTGCGAACAGACCTCAGAACTGCCGCACCCAGGTCGCCTCATAACATCGCCAATCGCGCCCCTCCCGGCGCCAGGCTGTTTCTACCTTGTACACGTCCCATTGCGCAGGCAGCCATGTGCCGCCACGGGCCAAGGTGACGGTGAAGTCCGCCACATACCGTTCGCCGCGCGGCAGGACGTCTATCGTTCCAACTGCCGCATGCAAGGTTTCGCCGCGCAATTTGGCCACCCGCAACAAATTGCCGAGGTCTTCGCGACTCATTACGCCATGGTTGCCGTCAAAATCCGAGGTGAGCGGGTCCACCACTGCCGATGCATCGCCCTTTGCGGTGGCTTGCACGGCCATCTCGATAGCCTGCCGGATCTGCGCTTCGTCCGGCGCGCGGCGGCATCCGGTGGCGCCAAGCAACAGCACCAGCAGGCAAAAAAATCCAGCTCGTCGCACCTTCTTTGGCATACCTGGACCTCGCTGCAACGCGGCTTGCCGCTATACGCTGGCGTATGCTCCAATGCCTCGCCCGCATGATGCCCGATACATGTCATCGCCACCATCGGCATTCACTACTGGAGCTTGGGATCGAACATGAGCAATCTGCATCCGTGGCTGAGTCATTATCCGGATGGCGTACCCGCAGAGATCGACATCAACCAGTACACGTCGGTGGTCGCCGTGCTGGAAGAGGCATTTGAACGCTATCGCCAGCGCATCGCTTTTTCCAATTTTGGCCAGAGCCTGAGTTATGGCGACATCGATACGCTGAGCGGCAAATTCGCCGCCTATCTCACCGGGGAGCTCAAGCTTTCCAAGGGCGATCGCATCGCGATCATGCTGCCCAATGTGTTGCAGTATCCCATCGCCCTGTTCGGGGCCCTGCGCGCCGGCTTGGTGGTGGTCAATACCAACCCGATGTACACCGCGCGCGAACTCAAGCATCAATTGGTCGATGCCGATGCGCAGGCCATCGTGGTGCTCGACAATTTCGCGTCGACCCTGCAGCAGGTGGTCGCCGAGACAAGTGTCAAACACATCATCACCACCGGCATCGGCGACCTGCTGGGCGCCAAGGGCGCGTTGATCAATTTCGCGCTCAAGCATGTCAAGAAGATGGTGCCGCCCTATCAATTGCCGCACGCGGTACGTTTCAAGAGCGCACTTGCCGCAGGCACGAACTACGCGCTGCCGAAGCCAACAGTTACACATGGCGATATCGCGTTCCTGCAATACACCGGCGGCACCACCGGGGTGGCCAAAGGTGCCATGCTCACGCATGCCAACATGATCGCAAATATGTTGCAGGCCGGCGCCTGGTTCGGTGCAAAGATCAAGCCGGGCGAGGAAACCATCATTACGGCCTTGCCGCTGTATCATATCTTCGCGCTAACTTGTAATTGCTTCATCTTCCTGCGCTTTGGCGGCCGTAGCATCCTGATCACCAATCCACGCGATATGGCGGGTTTCGTGAAGGAGCTTGGCAAAATCCGTTTTACCGCGATCACTGGCGTCAACACCTTGTTCAATGGCCTGTTGAACACGCCGGGTTTCGACCAGGTCGATTTTTCCAGCTTGCGCATGAGCTTCGGTGGCGGCATGGCCGTGCAGCGCGCGGTAGCGGAGAAGTGGGAGAAAGTCACCGGCTGTGCGCTGATCGAAGGTTATGGCATGACCGAAAGCTCGCCGGTCGCAACCATCAATCCGCTGGTGGACGGCGCGCATTTCAGCGGTTCGATCGGCCTGCCCATTCCTTCCACGGCCATCAGCATCCAGGACGAGGACGGCAGGCAGCTCGGCATCGGCGAAGTCGGGGAAATCTGTATCCAGGGTCCGCAGGTCATGAAGGGCTATTGGAATCAGCCGGGCGAAACCGACAAGGTGCTCAGCAGCGATGGCTGGCTGCGTACCGGCGATATCGGCCGCATGGACGATGCAGGCTTTGTCTATATCGTCGACCGCAAGAAGGACATGATCCTGGTGTCCGGCTTCAACGTGTATCCCAACGAGATCGAGGACACGGTGATGAAACATCCGGGCGTCGCCGAAGTGGCGGCGGTCGGCGTGCCCGACGAACATTCCGGCGAGGTGGTCAAGCTGTTCGTGGTTCGCAAGGATCCGAACCTTACGGTGGAACAACTCAAAGAGTTCTGCCGGGAAAACCTCACCGGCTACAAACGGCCGAAGGTCATCGAATTCCGCGATGCACTACCCAAGAGCAATGTGGGCAAGATCCTGCGCCGTGAACTGCGGGACGAGAAGAAGCAAGCGGTTGCCGGCTGAAGAGAAAGATGAAACAGGGCGGCCTTGCTCCGCGCTTCTTACGGCCCGCCGTCGTGCCACATTTCCAGGATGTCGGCATAGCCACCCAGCAGGTTCCACAGCGGCACCTGCTTGTCTTCTGGGATGTGCGTATAGGCGAAGCCGATGTGCCGTTCCGAGACACGCGCCACTTTGGCTTCGAGGTGGATGTGCAGGTCCTGGCCAAAGATCATGTCCAATATCCAGCTTTCGCCGGCCTGGCCGCCCCATTCACGCGGACGGCGCAGCAGCACGCCGGTGGCGGAGATGTCGATCAGGTCGGTGGGGTAGGATTCGTTGCCATGGCTCATCAAGACCGTGGTCTTGATGCGCATGCGCGCAGGACGCAGATGCTCCTTGTCGGAACCGTCCGTGGCGTTGTCACCCATTGTCGTCATGCTTCTTAACTCCCTGCCCGCGCACCACGGCCTCACACCCGGATTGGCCTACGCAGCGAAACCCGCGCCCCATCGCCTTCCTCGGTACTAGCCGCCGGTATTGGCCCCGATATCCGCGTATGATGAAGCAAGCCGCATGCCACGGCCACCGCAACGTTTCATTCGTCGATCACGCCTGTTTTCAGCGATACCCGCGTCGACGGCAGACGCAGCGGGTCACATGCTGCCCCGGCACGCAATGGCGCGCATCGCCGCGTCCTGCCACCCTCTACGGCAGTTGAAGCACTCGCTGGACATGCCGCAGGACTGCAGCTAATCTGTAACCCGCGTGTGGAGCCATGCACGGATGGCCACCGGGAGCCCCGGTTGGAATGGCTTTCACCCGATGTACTCAGCCGACCTTACGAATCGCGGGCGACGCCAGCGGCGTCACGCATGGTTTCTGCCTGATCGTTTCCAGCACTACCCGACCCGGCATCCAGCGACCGCCTACCTGACCGAACCACGCCGCGTGGCTTCATCAGGTCCAGCAATCGCGGGAAAACCGCACGCCCGGCTGGGCATCGAGCAGATTGGCTTCATGGGAATGCCTGATTAATCGTGAGGCCTTCCGGGCATGAACCATTCTCCGGTCACGTAATGGGAGAAAGGTTCTGATCGTCAACAGAATGAACCGCCAGCTGATGCCGAGCGGTCCAACGATATGCATTGATGAGCACTGAGCCAACCGAGTCTCAGCCTATACAAGCAGCGCAAGATGCGTTCGCCGGGGTGCCCCAGCAGCAGGAAATGCCGCTGGCCATCGTGCGCGGCGAACCGATCCTGCAAATGCCGCAGGATTTGTACATCCCGCCGGATGCGCTGGAAGTCATCCTTGAGGCATTCGAGGGGCCGCTGGATCTGCTGCTGTATCTGATCCGTCGACAGAATCTCGACATTCTCGATATTCCGATTGCCGAAATTACCCGGCAATACATGGAATACATCGACATGATGCGCGATGTGATGCGCCTGGAGCTGGCCGCGGAGTACCTGCTCATGGCAGCCATCCTCGGCGAGATCAAGTCGCGGCTGTTGCTGCCACGTCCTCCCACGGAAGAGGGGCTGGAAGAGGATCCACGGGCTGAACTGGTCCGGCGCCTGCAGGAATACGAACGCTTCAAGAAGGCTGCCGAGGATATCGACGCCCTGCCCCGGCTGGAACGCGATACGGTCACCGTGCAGGCCGACGTGGGCGAACGCAACGTGATCAAGTTGCCGCCTCCGCTGGATCTGAAGGAAATGCTGCTGGCGCTCAAGGATGTGCTGCATCGGGCCGAACTATTCGGGCACCATGCGATCAAGCGCGAAGCGCTGAGTGTGCGCCAGCGCATGGGTGAATTGCTGAGCCGCCTTGACGGCGATCAGTTCCACCGTTTCGAAAGCCTGTTCGATGCCACCGAAGGCCGCCTTGGCGTCGTCGTTACCTTCCTGGCTATGCTGGAGCTGGCCAAGGAGTTCCTGATCAACATCGTGCAGGAAGAACCGCTGGCACCAATCTATGTGAAGGCCAATGCCAGTTCGGCGGAGGAAGAAGCAGAACTGGCGGCCGACGACGATGCATTCGAAGAAGAGCAACACGCCGCGTCCGGCGGCGAATAACCGGTCATCCGCAGCCGCAAGGCGCGCAACCTGTCATGGACACCTGATCCTAAGGCTATGCAGATCGAGCAACTCAAATCGATTATCGAGGCCGCGCTGCTGGCCGCCAGCCAACCGCTGAGCGTGACGCAACTGGGCGAGCTGTTTGCCGAGGAAGACGAAGTCGACCGGGCGCAGGTCGCCATGGCACTGGAAGCGCTGGCCGAGGATTGTGGCGGACGAGGCGTGGAACTGAAGGAAGTGGGTTCGGGCTTTCGCTATCAGGTTCGCCAGGAGGTACATCCCTGGGTATCGCGCATGTGGAGCGAGAAACCCAGCCGCTACTCGCGCGCGTTGCTGGAGACCCTGGCGCTGATCGCCTACCGGCAGCCGATCACACGTCCGGAAATCGAACAGATCCGTGGCGTGGTGGTGTCGTCCAACATCATCAAGACGCTGGAAGAACGTGAATGGATCCGGGTAGTCGGCCATCGTGACGTCCCGGGCAAGCCGGCCTTGTTCGGCACTACGCGGGGCTTCCTCGATTACTTCAATCTCAAATCGCTGGACGAGCTGCCGCCGCTCTCCGATATCCGCGATATGGAAGACCCGCAACTGCGCCTGGACGATGAGCCATTCCCGCCGCGCGTCATCCGTGATCTGCCGATCGATCCGGATGCCGAAGACGTCGAAAGCGAAGGCGATACCGCTACCGGCGAGATACACGCAGGCGTGGAGCAAGAAAGCGAACCGCACACGGACGATGCGCAGGCTGACGCCACCACGACGCGCGATCACGAAGAATCCGGCAACGAACAGCCTGCCGATGACGACGCAGCCGACCACGACCGCCAGCAGCAACCGCTCCAGGCCGACGATTCTGCCGCGCATCATCACGATCAAGATGACTGCGCCGATGCGGATGTCGTCACCCAAACCCATCCTTCCACTGCCGACGAGGCAGCGGACCATGCGGATGCCGATGAAGGCTCCGCCGAGCAAGACACCGAGGAGTACCGCGCATGAATGCGCCGCAAAAATCCGTATTGAGTCTCAAGCGCGCCACGTCGCCTGAAAACGTTCCCCCGATCGAAGAGCGCCTGCATAAGGTGCTCGCCAACGCCGGCCTCGGCTCGCGCCGCATGCTGGAGCAGCGCATCCAGGGCGGCGAAGTTGAAGTCAACGGCACCGCTGCCAGCATTGGCGCCAGCGTCCGCGCCGGTGATCGCATAACGATCGATAGCAAACAATTCGTCGTCGCCACCGATAACCGTGACGACGCCGAGGTGCTGGTCTATCACAAGCCCGAAGGCGTGGTGACCACGCGCGAAGACCCCGAAGGCCGCCCCACCGTGTTCGAGCAGCTGCCACGCCTGAAAGGCGCGCGCTGGGTCGCGGTAGGCCGCCTGGACATCAACACCACCGGGCTGTTGCTGCTCACCACCGACGGCGAACTTGCCAACGCACTGATGCATCCGCGTAGCGGGCTGGAGCGCGAATACCTTTGCCGCGTGCATGGCGAAGTACCCGATGAAGTGATCGAAAAGCTCAAGGCAGGCGTGGAACTGGAAGACGGCCCTGCCCGCTTCGACGAGATCGCCATCATCAGCCGGGGTGGCAGCCATAGCTGGTTCCGCGTGGTGATCCGCGAAGGTCGCAACCGCGAAGTGCGCCGGCTGTGGGACTCCCAGGGGTTCTTGGTCAGCCGCCTCAAGCGCATCCGCTATGGCGGCATCGAACTGCCGCGCATGCTGCGCCGTGGAGATTGCGAAACGCTGGGCGAGGAGTCCGTCAAGGAACTGCGCAAAGCGGCCGGGCTCGGCGCCCCGCAACCGGTGCTCACCCTCAGTCCGGTACTGCACCAGCGCCGCGCGCCGCGCAACGTCACCGAATATCGGCCGGAAAAAGGCGCCGGGGCAGCATGGAGCAGCGGTTATCACGACGAAGCCCGCGAACTGCGCGCATTCGATCGTATCCGCGAAGAGCCCGCACGCGGCAAGCAGCAACGCCGCCGACCCAATCCGAATCGCGAAGTGAACGGCAACGTCGCCCGCCCGGAACGGCCACAGAAAAACGCTGGCCACAAGAAGAAGCGCGGCATCGGCCCGGGCCAGGAATTGCCGCCGGCACGCACCTGGTTCGCTGGCGAAAGCCGTGAAGGCGGTCGCACCGGCGCCAGCAGCGGCGCGAATGCCTATGGCAATCGTCGCGGTGGCGGTGGCGGCGGCAATGCGGCTCCCTACAGCGGCTTCAACGCCGGCGGCAATGCTGGTGCCAATGCCGGTCGCAGCAATCGGGGCAATCGTCCGGGCCAGGGCCAGGGCGGCAGGCCGCAGGGCCGTGGCAACCGACCGCCCGGTGGCGGCCGGCCCGGTGGCGGCGGTAACCGTTCCGGCAATCGCTGAGCATGCGGCCGGCGCCGCCGATGATCCGCATCTATCACAACAGCCGCTGCTCGAAATCGCGCAGCGCGTTGAGCTTGCTTGAGCAACACGGCGTACCCTTTGAGGTCATCCATTATCTGGATACGCCGCCCAGCGCAGCCGAGTTGAAAACTTTGCTGCGGCAACTCGACATGCCAGCGCGCCAGCTGCTTCGTCGTGGCGAAGTTACCTATCAAGAGCTTGGTCTGGATGATGTTTCGCTAACCGAGGACGCATTGATCGCCGCGATGGCAAAGCATCCGCAATTAATCGAGCGCCCTATCGTCGTCGCCAACAACAAAGCAGTTATCGGCCGCCCGCCGGAAGCAGTGCTCACTGTTCTCTAGAGACCGGATGGCAGTGGCATCGAAGATCAGCATCGTGCCTGGCACCAGTCCTGCGGTATAAAAAAAAGCCGCCCGAGAAGGGCGGCCTGTTTTTTCATCCGAGAGCGTTTCAAATCCGGCTTTGCGTCGCCGGATCTCCCACCTTGGCGCCGGCATCACCACGTGGCGGCGGCGGCGGTACCGATGAACCAGGCGATGAAGTCTTGGACCAGTCCGCAGGAGGACCTGGAACACGACCGGACATGATGTCGTCGATCTGTCGTGCGTCGATGGTCTCATACTGCAGCAAGGCGTCCGCCATGACATGCAGCTTGTCGATGTTGTCGGTCAGCAATTGCTTGCTGCGCGCATACGCGCGATCGAGGATTTCGCGTACCACTTCATCGATCTTGCGCGCTGTCTCGTTGGAAACGTTCTTATGCTGCGTCACCGAGCGGCCCAGGAACACCTCGTCCTCTTCCTCGCCGTAAGTGACCGGACCCAGTTCGTCGGAAAGACCCCACTTGGTCGCCATGTTGCGGGCCATCTTGGTGGCACGCTCGATGTCGTTCGAAGCACCGGTGGTGACCTTGTCGTTCCCGAAGATCAGCTCTTCCGCCACGCGACCGCCATATAGCGAACACAGCTGCGATTCGATCGCCAGCTTGTTCATGCTGTACTTGTCGCCCTCCGGCAAATACATGGTCACGCCCAACGCCCGGCCGCGCGGAATGATGGTCACCTTGTAGACCGGATCGTGCTCGGGCACGAGACGGCCGACAATGGCATGGCCAGCCTCATGGTATGCGGTGAGCTTTTTCTCGTCCTCGCTCATCGCCATCGAGCGGCGCTCGGTGCCCATCAAGATCTTGTCGCGTGCCTTGTCCATGTGCGTCATACGCACTTCGCGGGCGTTTTCGCGCGCGGCAAACAAGGCCGCCTCGTTGACAAGATTGGCAAGGTCGGCGCCGGAGAACCCCGGCGTGCCGCGCGCGATCACCATGGCGTCCACATCGCTGGCGGTCGGCACTTTGCGCAGATGCACTTTCAGGATCTGCTCGCGGCCCTTCACGTCCGGCAAGCCGACCACCACCTGGCGGTCGAATCGTCCCGGGCGCAACAGCGCGGGGTCGAGCACGTCCGGACGGTTGGTGGCAGCGATGACAATGATGCCCTCGGTACCTTCGAAACCATCCATCTCGACCAGCAGCTGGTTGAGCGTCTGCTCGCGTTCGTCATGACCGCCGCCGAGACCTGCGCCGCGATGACGACCCACCGCATCGATTTCGTCGATGAAGATGATGCACGGCGCATGTTTCTTGGCCTGGTCGAACATGTCGCGCACGCGCGAGGCGCCCACGCCGACGAACATTTCGACGAAGTCGGAACCGGAAATCGAGAAGAACGGCACTTTGGCTTCGCCGGCGATCGCCTTGGCGAGCAGCGTCTTGCCGGTGCCGGGCGGGCCGACCATCAGCACGCCGCGCGGTATCTTGCCACCCAGGCGTTGGAACTTGCCGGGATCGCGCAGGAACTCGACCAGTTCGCCGACTTCTTCCTTCGCTTCGTCGCAGCCGGCGACATCGCTGAAATTGACCTTGACCTGATCCTCGCCCTGCAGCTTGGCACGCGAGCGACCGAAGCTCATCGCGCCGCGCCCGCCGCCGCCCTGCTGCATCTGGCGCATGAACCAGATGAACACGCCCACGATAAGGATCACCGGCAGCCAGTTCACCAGCAGGCCGATCAGCGAGAAGCCGGTACCGGAATCCTGGGTGACCGTGACATTCTTATCTTGCATCTGCTTGACCACCGAACTGGTGGAGAAGCCGAGCACCGGTGCGACCGTGCGGTAATTGCTGCCGTCCTTCAGCTTGCCGCTGATGGTGGCCGGATTTTCGGCGCTGATCGTGGCGGTAGCGACATTGCCGCTATCCACGCTCTGCACGAAGCTGCTGTATGGCAGGTCCGAAGAGGCGCCACCGTGCGGGTTGAAGCTCTGGAATACGGTGATCAGGACCACTGCGATCACCAGCCAGAGCAACAGAGTTTTCCATGTTTCGTTCATGCGCGGTTCTCGCCAGTTGGCCGGCCGCCAGGTCTGAACCCGGTAGCCAGCGCATATACCTCACGCGAACGCGCGCGTGAGGCCTTAGGTTTACGCATACTTACGCGCGCGAACTCCGCACGCAAGCTGCGCAGGTAATCGTCGAAGCCTGTTCCCTGAAACAGCTTGATTAGAAACGCTCCGCCCGGTTTGAGCCAGTGCCTGCCGAAATCAAGCGCCAGTTCCGCCAGATCCATGGCACGGATCTGGTCGGCCAGTGCTACACCACTCATATTGGGGGCCATGTCCGACAGCACAAGATCGAGCTTCTGGCCACCCAGCCGCGACTCCAGCGCCCTCAGAACGCTTTCTTCACGAAAATCACCCTGCATGACATCGACCCCGGCGATGCCCTGCATCGGCAGGATATCCAAAGCCACGACCGTGCCGTTATCGCCCAGCCGCTGCCGGACCAGCTGCGACCAGCCGCCGGGGGCTGCACCAAGGTCCACCACGCGCATGCCGGGCTTCAGCAAGTGGTCCCGCTCGATCAATTCTTCGAGCTTGAACACCGCGCGCGACCGCAAGCCCTCGGCCTGGGCTTTTTTGACGTAGACGTCATCGAAATGCTCCCGCAGCCAGCGGGAACTGCTCTTGCTGCGAGGCATGGTCGGCAACGGCGGGGAACAGGGGGGACCATGATACCCTTTAAGGTCCACTCGTCGCGAATCCGAGACTGAACGCATGGCCATTTCCCCTTCGCAGCGGCGCTACCTGCGCAGCCTCGCCCACGACCTCCACCCGGTAATCCTGCTGGGCGCCAAGGGCGCGACCGAAGCGGTGGTGAAGGAACTGGACCTTGCGCTGTCGCACCACGAGCTGGTGAAGGTGAAGCTCTCCGGTGGCGACAAGGAAGAGCGCGAAGCGCAGATCGACACGCTGATCAACGGCACCCGTGCCGAGAACGTGCAGCAGATCGGCCATGTCGTGGTGCTGTTCCGGCGCAACGAAGACGATCCCCGGCTTGCCCTGCCGCGCTGAGGAACACACTATGGATCTTTCGCTGGACCGGCCTGGCGATTACCTGTTCGTTCGTCGGGTCACCGCTAGCGCCATCACAGTCGTGGACCGTGAGCTGACCGCCAGCTTCCTGCTTGCGCCAGAACGCGCGGTGCAAAACTGGCCGGTCACCAGCGCGCTTGCCCTGGACGAGAACCATGTCGAAAGCATCCTGGCATTGAAGCCGGAACTGGTGCTGCTCGGCACCGGCGTGCGCCAGCAATTTCCGGCAGCCGCTTTCATGGCCGGTTTTCTACGTCGCGGCATCGGTATTGAAGTGATGGACAACGCGGCGGCCGCGCGCACCTATGACCTGCTTGCCGCCGAAGGAAGACGGGTGGTCGTCGCATTTATCCTTCCATGAAGGCGGCCTTGAAGCGCAACCGCGCCATGCCCTGCTTTCGGACAACCTGTTCCCGCGCCTACTTCGCCGGCAAATAGTCCAGCGGGTCGACGGGACTGCCGTCCTTGCGGATCTGGAACTCCAGTTCGTCGCGCGAACTGCCACTCGAACCCATCTCGGCGATCCTCTGCCCGGCCTTGACCTGCTGCCCTTCGGTGACGAGACGTTTGCGGTTGTGGCCGTATGCGGACAGGAAGCTGTCGTTGTGCTTGATGATGACCAGCTCACCGTAACCTACCAGGCCATTGCCGCTGTAGACCACCACGCCATCGGCAGCCGCCACGACCGGGTCGCCTTCCTTGCCCGCGATATCGATACCGGGTATGGCGGCATTGCTTTGGAAACGTCCCACGACCGTGCCAGCAGCCGGCCATCGCCACTTGATGCCGCCTGCTGCCCGCGTAGCACCGCTGGCGATGGCAGGGGCAACCGCGGGAGCAGCCGCAGCAGGCGCCGGAGTGGCGGACGCTGGCGGCTGGCCGGCGGTTGTCGACGCGGGAACTGCGGTTGCAATCGCGGCCGTTGAACTTGCGTGAGCAGGAGCCTGCGGCGGCGCCTTGGCTGCAACCGTCGTTGCTTCCTCTGGCTGGAATACCGGTGCCGAAGGCATCGGCGGTGGCGGCGAAGACGATGGCGATGCCTTGGCGACCGAGGACGGCGGCGCATGCCGGGAAAGCTGACCGTGCCCCGGCAGCTTCAGTACTTGCCCCGGCCAGATCGTATAAGGCGCGGCGATGGCGTTTAGCCGGGCAACTTCGCGAAAATCCGTGCCATTGCGAAACGCAATGGAGTAAAGCGTGTCACCTTTCGCGACCGTGTACGTGCCAACCACATTACCGGTCTGCGCAACGCGCGAACCACCGGGTTCACCAGGCGGTTGTTGCACTACGACCGTGCTGCAGCCGGCCATGAGCAATGCCATAGAGATAGTCGCGGACCATCGCATTAATCCATTCATGCCATTGAGCATAACGGGGTCGCGGCGAGTTTTCATACGGGTGGCCAAATGCCAATCGTCAATGCTTCAGTATCCACCATGCCGCAAGCGCAGCCAGCACCGCCAGCGCCGCCCATCCGATCCACTCGATGTGCTTGTGCAGGATCCGCTCGGCGCGCTCGCCGAACAGGCGGATCAACAATGCGAGCAGCCACACGCGCTTGCCCCGGCCTAACAGGACGCACGCCAGGAACGGCAGCACCGGTACCCCGACGATACCGGCGGCCCAGGTCACGAACTTCATCGGCACAACCGGTTGCAGCGCCGCGAGGGTCAGCACCAGCAGCAGCTCTAACCAGTGCCGGTTCATTTCGTTGCGCAGGTTCTCGACGCCTCGCTCGATCTGCTCGTACAGATGCAGCGACTGCAGCACCGGCGTAAGCGCATGAAAGGCCCAATGGCCCAGGGCGTAGCCGACCAGCGAGCCCAGCAGCGAAAACAGCAGGCTGATGTTGGCGTAGAAGAAAGCGCGGTGCCGCTTGCCCAGCATCATCGGCGCCAACATCACCTCCGGCATGACCGGAAAGATGAAGGCTTCGACGAAGCTCAGGCCGCACAGGTAATAGATTGCCCTGGGATCGCGCGCCCACACCAGGACACGCGCATAAAGTCGCCCGAACAGGCGCATCAGCCGATGCCACCGAGCAGGGGAACAAAACTCACCGCCGCCAACTCTTCCTGCACGAAATCTCCTTGGCCGTCGCCGCGCATGCGGATCAGGGTTTGACTGCTGGGGGAGCCGACCGGCGCGACCAGCACGCCATCGGGACTCAACTGATCGAGCACCTGGTGGGGAATCGCATCACCGGCCGCGGTAAGGATGATGGCGTCGAACGGCGCTTCGGCCGCCCAGCCAAGCTTGCCGTCATCGTGGCGCGAACGGATGTTGTCGATCCCTAGCTGGCGAAAGCGCCGGCGGGCCTGGCGCAGCAGTTCCTCGATCCGTTCGACCGTATAGACCTGCGGCACCAGCCGGGCCAGCACCACCGCCTGGTAACCTGAGCCGGTACCGATTTCCAGGACTTTCCGGGGCCGCCCGGATTTGGCGTCGAAGGGTTCGAGCAACGCCTCGGTCATGCGTGCCACCACCCACGGTTGGGAAATGGTTTGCCCATGGCCGATCGGCAACGCGGTGTTTTCGTAGGCGCGCGAATGCAGGGCCTGGTCGATGAAATGATGGCGAGGCAGATGGCGGATGACATCGATCACGCGCTGGTCGTGGATGCCCTCCTCTTTCAACTTGACGGCGAGCCGGTCGCGAGCGCGCTGCGAGGTCATGCCCTCGCCCTTCAATGCGGATGGCGGCAATGGATGCACGTTCACCTCACGCGGCCTTGCCGTCGGTGTTGTCGCCCATGCCATCGGTCAGGGCACGCACCCAGGTGCTGACTTTTTCCAGCGCCTGGAAACGGGTGAGGTCGACATGGATGGGCGTGACCGAAATATAGCCGCGCCGCACGGCGTGGAAATCGGTACCCGGGCCGGCATCATCCACGTCACCGGCCGGGCCGATCCACCAGATGGTCTTGCCGCGCGGATCGGTCTGCCTGATGCAAGGCGCCGAGCGGTGCCGCTTGCCCAGGCGGGTGACTTCGAAACCCTGGATCTCACCCCATGGGCGATCCGGCACGTTGACATTGAGGATGGTATCGGCCGGCAACGGATCAACCAGCAGGCGCTCCATCAAAGACAGCACCGCTTTGGCCGCCGACTCGTAGTGTTCGCCCTTGTGGTCTTGGCTGACCAGCGACACCGCAATCGCCGGCAAGCCGAGGAAACGACCTTCCATCGCTGCCGAAACGGTACCCGAATAAATCACATCGTCGCCGAGGTTGGCGGAATTGTTGATGCCTGACACGACAATGTCCGGCTCGTAGTCCAGCATGCCGGCCAGCGCCAGGTGCACGCAATCGGTGGGCGTGCCGGCCACGCGGTAATAACCTTTGTCCATGCGCAGGGCGCGGATCGGGGCATCGAGAGTGAGCGAATTGCTGGCGCCGGAGCGATCCCGGTCCGGGGCCACCACCGTCACCTGGCCGACCGCGCCAAGGCGTTCGGCGAGTACGCGGATGCCCGGAGCATCCACGCCGTCGTCGTTGCTTACCAGAACTCGCATCATGATCCGTTCAAACCGATTGCAGGCGTGCGGCTGCCGCTATCGCACGCGCCCTGAATCCATGGAGTCTAACCGAGCCAAGCACAGGTTTCACCGCCGCACTGCGTCTGTGCTTACGCGCGCAGGACCCTCGCTGCGGCAGTATGTCATTGGTTAGGATGAAAGCCATGAAACGCCACAAGCCCGCCACCGTCAATGAAGAGGACAGCCGCCTGTTCCGCGATGCGATCGGCACTGTGCGCCGGCTCGATCCCGTGGCGCCGCCCCCTGCGACGGCAAAACCTGAGCCACATCCACACATGCTGGAAGCCGACGAAGCCGCCGTTCCCGGCGAGTTGCTGAATATGGCTTTCGATCCGGCCCTGCTGGAAATCGGCGAGGAACTCAGCTACCTGCGCGACGGTTATCCGCCCAAGCTGCTGCGCCAACTCAAACGTGGTCAATTCAGCGTGCAGGACGACATCGACCTGCACCAGATGAATGCCGCGGCGGCACAAGCCACGATTGCGCTCTTCCTCGCCCAGGCGGCCGAACGGGGCCTGCATTGTGTACGTATCGTGCACGGCAAAGGCTTGCGTTCGAAAGCGTCTGGTCCGGTGTTGAAAGTACTCACGGATCGTCTGCTGCGCCGGCGTGACGATGTCGTTGCATTTGCTTCGGCGCGACCGATGCAGGGTGGCACCGGCGCAGTAGTGGTACTGCTTAAAGGCTAGGCCAGCAATTCGCGCGCCACTACCGTGGCGTATGCACCGGCCGGCAGTTCGAAACCAAGCTCCAGCGTTTCCCCATCGAGCCAGCGCCAGCGCAAGTTTTTCGGTAGCAGACGTAATGGCCGGCGTTCCTGTTCCATGCGTGCAGCGGCAAGGCCGAGGGCCAAATCGTCGTATGCAGCGGCGACCTCATGCTCCAGCTCGCCAGCCGCCGACGCTGTCGGTGGCTCGCCTTGTCCCCACAGGGGGCCCGATGGATGGATGTCGCCTTGCGCCAAACGTGCGGCCAGCGTGGCGTCGAACGGCTCCGGCCCGAACCAGGAACGCGAGCCGGCCAATGACCAGATCTCGCCTTCCAGCGGTTTGTCCCAGGCATCCTTTTCGACCCGGGCAGCCAGCACGGCATTGAAGATCTGCGACCGCGCTGCCGAAAGCAGGATCGATCGCTTGTCGCGATCCACGCGCCGACCCGCAAACATTGCACGCGCCTGCGCTACGTTGCCGCCTTCGCGGCCGAAACGCTGTTCACCGAAATAATTAGGCACGCCACGGGTGGCGATCGCCTGCAGGGTTGCTTCGGCGCGGGCCGGATCGCCTTGCGCGTCCCGCAATACCAATACGAATCGATTGCCGCGCAACGCTCCCCGCTTCAGCTTGCGTTTGTGCCGCGTGCTCGCCAGCACTTTGATTTCGGCATGCGGAAATGTGCTCCAGTCCGGGTCCGCCTTGCCTGCCAACTGCACCGTGAAAGCCTGGCGCGTCACAGCATGGCGATCCTTCAGGCCGGCATAACCAACGTTTAGCGGCGGCACTCCCGCAAAGCGCGCCAGTTCGCGGGCAACCCAGTCGGTATTGGCACCGCGTTTTTCCACCCATAGCAAAGCATGTTCGCCTTCGCCATCGGCGTCATAGCCAAGGATTTCTTCAACCAGGAAATCCTCGGGCGTGCGGCGCAGTTCGGCCGTCAGGGGCGGCGCGCCGTAGGCACGGGGCAATTCGGATTCGGTCGAGGTCATCAATGGCTCGTGCTCGTGCCGGAAGCCGCCGGCGCAGTGGCGCTGGCGGCATTCGCCGGCTGTTCGACCACCTGGTAGAAAGTCTCGCCTTGCTTGATCAGGCCCAATTCGCTGCGCGCGCGCGCCTCGACCGCCTGTTCGCCATGCTTGAGGTCATTGACGTCCGCAGCCAGCGCCTGGTTGCGCTGGGTAAGCTTGTCGTTCTCATCGCTCTGTTTCTTGACGGCAACGCGCAAGCTGGTCACTTCGGCCATGCCGCCGTGATTGGACCACAGTTCGAACTGCAGTCCGATCAATAGGAGCAGCAGGATCAAGGCGACCCAACGCAACATGGGCGGCTTTACCTCAACCGGGCAAGTGAGTCAGGCTTGGAAACGCATGGCGCCCGGCATAACGCGCGGCGGCGCCCAACTGCTCCTCGATGCGCAGCAACTGGTTGTACTTGGCCACGCGGTCGGTGCGGCACAGCGAACCGGTCTTGATCTGGGTAGCCGTGGTGGCGACGGCGATGTCGGAAATGGTGGTGTCCTCGGTTTCGCCCGAACGATGCGACACAATCGCTGCGTACTTGGCGGCGTCAGCCATGGCAATGGCTTCCAGCGTTTCGGACAGGGTGCCGATCTGGTTCACCTTGATCAGGATCGCATTGGCAATTTTCTTGTCGATCGCCTCGCGGAAGATCTTGGGGTTGGTGACGAAGATATCGTCGCCGACCAGTTGCACCTTGTTGCCGATCTTGTCGGTCAGCAGCTTCCAGCCGTCCCAGTCGCCTTCGGCCATGCCGTCCTCGATGGTCACGATCGGATACTGCTGTGCCCAGCTGGCCAGCAGATCGACGAACTGATCCGGGGCATAGGCCTTGCCTTCGCCTTCCAGGTCGTACTTGCCGTCCTTGAAGAATTCGGAGCTGGCGACGTCGAGACCGAGCAGGATCTCGCTGCCGACCTTGTAACCGCTTTTGGTCACCGCTTCGAGGATGGTGTCCAGCGCCTCGATATTGGAGCGCAGGTTCGGCGCGAAACCGCCTTCATCGCCCACCGCGGTGTTCAGCCCCTTGCCTTTGAGCACGCTCTTGAGCGCATGGAAGATTTCGGTACCGGCACGCAGCGCTTCGGCAAAGTTCGGCAGGCCCACCGGCAATACCATGAATTCCTGCACGTCGACATTATTGTCGGCATGGGCGCCGCCGTTGATGATATTCATCATCGGCACCGGCAGCGCACCCGGCTTGCCGTCGGAAAGATACTTCCACAGCGGCTCGCCGCGTGACGCAGCCACCGCATGGGCGGCGGCCATGGAGACGCCGAGCAGCGCGTTCGCACCCAGCCGGCCTTTGTTCGGCGTGCCATCCAGCTCAATCAATTTGGCATCGATACCCTGCTGGTCGGCCGCATCGAAACCTTTCAGTGCGGCGGCGATTTCGCCGTTGACGTTGGCCACCGCCTTTTTCACGCCCTTGCCCAGATAGCGCGTCTTGTCGCCATCGCGCAGCTCCACCGCTTCGCGCGTACCGGTCGACGCACCGCTCGGCACCGCGGCGCGGCCGAATGCGCCGTCAACCAGCGTGACCTCCGCTTCAAGCGTGGGATTGCCGCGGGAATCGAGAATTTCACGGGCATGGATGCGGGTGATTTGGGTGCTCATGTCCAATCCAGTTCAAGGGTGGAGAAAAGGGAACGCCACACGTTACACGCGCAGCAGGTCAGACGGCGTGTTCGAGGAAACCGTGGCGCTTGGTCACGGCGTCCAGCTCGAGCAAGGTGTGCAGCAACGCTTCCATCTTGCCAAGCGGCCACGCATTGGGTCCGTCGCTCAGTGCCTTGGACGGGTCCGGATGCGTTTCGGCAAACAGGCCCGCCACACCGACAGCCACTGCCGCGCGCGCCAGCACCGGCACGAATTCGCGCTGGCCGCCCGAACTGGCACCCTGCCCGCCCGGCAACTGCACCGAATGGGTCGCATCGAACACCACCGGGCAGCCCGTGTCGCGCATCACGCTCAACGAACGCATATCCGATACGAGGTTGTTGTAACCGAAGCTCGCACCACGCTCGCAGACCATGATGGCATCGTTGCCGGCCGCTTTGGCCTTGGCGACCACGTGCTTCATATCCCATGGTGCGAGGAACTGGCCTTTCTTGATATTCACCGGTTTGCCGGCACGGGCCACGTTCTGGATGAAATTGGTCTGGCGGCAGAGGAAGGCCGGTGTCTGCAGCACATCCACCACCGCCGCCACTTCGTTCATCGGCGTGTATTCATGCACATCGGTGAGCAACGGCACATCCAGTTGGCGCTTCACTTCAGACAGGATGCGCAGGCCTTCTTCCATGCCTAGGCCGCGAAAGCTGTCGCCCGAGGAACGATTGGCCTTGTCGAAGCTGGATTTGAAAATGAAAGGAATGCCGAGCTTGCCGGTGATTTCTTTCAATTTGCCAGCGGTATCGATCTGCAACTGCTCGGATTCAACGACGCACGGGCCGGCAATCAAAAACAGCGGCTTGTCCAGGCCGACTTCGAAACCGCACAGCTTCATGCCACCGACTCCTGCGCCAGCTTGTGGCCATCGCGTACCGCCTTGAACTCGCGCGCGGCCCGCACGAAACCGATGAACAGCGGATGGCCATCGCGCGGCGTGGAGGTGAACTCCGGGTGCGCCTGGCAGCCAAGGAACCAAGGATGCTGCTGCAGCGGCAGCTCGACGATTTCTACCAGCAAGTCGTCCATCGACTTGCCGGAAATCACCATGCCCAGGTCTTCGAACGACTGACGATAGCGATTATTGAATTCGTAGCGATGGCGATGGCGCTCGCGCACGATGTCCTGGCCGTACAGCCGGCGGGCCAGCGTGCCAGCCTTGAGCCGGCACTCCTGCGCACCCAGGCGCATGGTGCCGCCGAGGTCCGAACGCTCACTGCGCTGCTCGACTTCGCCGGCTGCGGTCGTCCATTCGGTGATCAGCGCGATGACCGGGTTGGGAGTATGGCGATCATTCTCGCTGGAATCGGCATCGGTCAGGCCCGCCACGTTACGGGCGAAGTCGACCACCGCCGCGTGCATGCCGTAGCAGATGCCGAAATACGGCACGCCATGTTCGCGCGCATATTTCGAGGCCAGGATCTTGCCCTCGAAACCGCGCTTGCCGAAGCCGCCCGGAACCAGGATCGCATCGACCCCGCCCAATACCTTGGCCGCGCCTTCGGCCTCGATCTGCTCCGAGTCGATCCATTGCAGGTTCACCCGCGCCTGCTGCTTGATGCCGCCGTGGCGCAGCGCCTCGCCCAACGATTTGTAGGCATCCTTGTGCTCGACGTATTTGCCGACGATGGCGACCGTAATCTCGTCCCTGGGATGCTCGACCGCATCCACCGTGCGCTGCCAGCCCGAGAGATCGGCCGGCTTGGCGTCCAGGCCCAGCTTCTTCACGACGATGGTGTCCAGGCCCTGCTGGTGCAGCCACAGGGGCTGCTTATAGATGATGTCCACATCGGCCGCGCTGATCACCGCATGCTCGGGTACGTTGGTGAACAGGGCAATCTTGCGGCGCTCGCCGTCCGGCAGTGGCTGCTCGCAACGGCACAACAGGATGTCGGGCTGGATACCGATGGAGCGCAGTTCCTTCACGGAATGCTGGGTCGGCTTGGTCTTGATCTCGCCGGCAGCCTTGATGAACGGCACCAGGGTCAGGTGCATGAACAGGCACTTTTCGGGACCGTGCTCGATTCGCAACTGGCGGATGGCCTCCAGGAACGGCAAGGATTCGATATCGCCCACCGTGCCGCCGATCTCGACCAGGGCCACGTCGAAACCGCGCGTCGCCTCATGGATGCAATGCTTGATCTCATCGGTAATGTGCGGAATGACCTGAACGGTCGCACCCAGGTAGTCGCCGCGACGCTCCTTGCGGATGACCGACTCGTAGATCTTGCCCGTGGTGATGGAGTTCTTGCCGGTAAGGCGCGTGTGGACGAAGCGCTCGTAATGGCCCAGGTCCAGGTCGGTTTCCGCGCCGTCGTCGGTCACGTAGACCTCGCCATGCTGGAAGGGACTCATGGTGCCCGGATCCACATTGATGTAGGGATCGAGCTTCATCATGGTGACCGAGAGGCCGCGAGCCTCGAGAATGGACGCAAGCGACGCCGCCGCGATGCCCTTGCCAAGCGAGGACACCACACCGCCAGTGACGAAAATCAGGGGGGTCATGGAAAGCAGCCGGTGCTGGAAATGAGCATTTTAGCGGGAGATCGTTCCTGCCGCGAGATGCTTGCCGGGAATTAGCCAAAAATTTCCTGCCGGCACCGGCAATGAAGAGCCGGCACGCTTAGCGATGCAGCGGTTTCCTGGCCGTTGGCGCACCCTCACGCTGGCCCTGGCCCGTAGCCAGTCCTGGCTCGATAGGATAGGCGCCGTTCGCTTCTGCGCCCCATCCGATTTTCGTTCGCATAAATAAAAAGCCTCTCCTTGGGAGAGGCTCGCGTAACACCGAGCTTGCGCATCTTTCAGTTGCGCAAGCAGGCCCGATCAGTCGGCACCGCTCAGCGGCAGCGGATGCATCATGTTCACGTTCATATTGTGCAGCACCCACAGGGAGCCCACCACCACGATAGCGATGATCAATATCGTGAAGACGCCGATCGTCAGGTTCTCGCGCTGCTCCGGCGCCGTACCCATGTGCAGGAAGAACACCAGTTGCACCAGCAACTGCACCACACAGAACAGCACGATACCCGGCACCACCAGATGCTGCGGCACCGCGCCGCTCATCACGCAGCCGAACGACAGGAACGTGAGGATGAGGGAGAGCGCGAATCCGAGCAGGTAGGACTTCAAGCTGCCGTGCGCGTCGTGCTTGTGCGCCACCTGGGCGTGGCCATGTTGGCTCGACATTTCAGAGCACTCCCATCAGGTAGACAAAACTGAACACGCATATCCAGACCAGGTCCAGGAAGTGCCAGAACAAGCTCAGGCAGGATAGGCGACGCTGGACTACGTCGGTCAGGCCGAAGCGACCCACCATGTGCATCATCACCGCGATCCAGATCAGGCCGCAGGTCACGTGCAGGCCATGCGTACCCACCAGGGTGAAATATGCCGACAGGAACGCGCTGCGATCCGGACCGGCCCCTTCGACCAGCACGAGGTGGGCGAATTCATGGATTTCCATGGCCACGAAGCCCGCGCCGAACAGGAACGTGACGAACAGCCAGCCGATCACCTTGTTGCGGCGACCGGCATGCAGGTTCAGCATCGCCAGGCCAAAGGTGAAGCTGCTGACCAGCAGCAGCATGGTTTCGCCCAGCACGTACTTGAGGTCGAACAGCTCCTTGCCGCCCGGGCCGCCCGCAGTGGCGTGGGAAAGCACGGCGAAGGTGGCGAACAGGCCCGAGAAGATCAGGCAGTCGCTCATCAGGTAGATCCAGAACCCGAGCAGGGTCTTGGAGCCATCGTCGTGATGCTCGTGATCGACGCCATGCGCGATCACGTCGTGATTGGCGGTAATAGTGGAACTGGTCATGACTTAAGCCACCTTCTGGCCGGCCGCTGCCGGATCCACGGTTTCGATCAGCTTGTGCAGCGGCACCAGGCGAGCGCGCTCGATCTTCTCGACCTCGGCGCCGGGCACGTAGTAGTCCACATCCGTGTCGTAGGCGCGGACGATGAACGAGGCCACCATGCCGACCAAGCCGGCCATCGCCAGCCACCAGATATGCCACACCAGCGCAAAACCCAGCGCCGTGCCGAAGGCGCCCATGAACACACCTACCCCGGTATTGCGCGGCATATGGATATCCGCATAGTGCGCGTGACGGCGGTAGGCACGCTTGTGTTCCTTGTCGGCCCAGAACTGGTCCAGTTCCTCGACCTGCGGCAGCACGGCGAAATTGTAGAACGGCGGCGGCGAACTGGTTTCCCATTCGAGCGTGCGGCCGCCCCACGGATCGCCGGTCAGGTCGCGGTTAGCGGCACGATTGCGCACGCTCACGGCGATCTGCAGGATGGTGAAGCCAATGCCGGCCATGATAATCACCGCACCGACCAGGGCCACGATCAGGTAAGGCTGCCATTCCGGATTGGCGTAGTGGTTCATGCGTCGCGTCATGCCCTTGAGGCCGAGGATATACAGCGGCATGAAGGCGACATAGAAACCGACCAGCCAGCACCAGAACGAGTAACGCCCGAAGCGTTCTTCCAGCTTGAAGCCGAATGCCTTCGGCCACCAGTAGTTCATGGCAGCCAGGCAACCAAACACCACGCCGCCGATGATCATGTTATGGAAGTGCGCGATCAGGAACAGGCTGTTGTGCAGCACGAAGTCGGCACCCGGCACGGCCAGCAGCACGCCGGTCATGCCGCCGATGGTGAAGGTGATCATGAAGCCGAGCGTCCACAGCACCGGCACGGTGAAACGCACGCGGCCGCGGTACATGGTGAACAGCCAGTTGAACAGCTTCACGCCGGTGGGCACCGAGATGATCATCGTCATGATGCCGAAGAAGCCGTTGACGTCGGCGCCCGAGCCCATGGTGAAGAAGTGATGCAGCCATACCAGGAACGACAGCACGCCGATCGTCGCGGTGGCATACACCATCGACTTGTAGCCGAACAGCGGCTTGCCGGAAAACGTGGCGATGATTTCCGAGAATGCACCGAAGCACGGCAGTACCAGGATGTAAACCTCGGGATGGCCCCAGACCCAGATCAGGTTCACGTACATCATGGCGTTGCCGCCAAAGTCGTTCGTGAAGAAATGCATGCCCAGGTAACGGTCGGCACCCAGCAAAGCCAGCGTGACGGTCAGGATCGGGAATGCGGCGACGATCAGGATGTTGGTGACCAGCGCGGTCCAGGTGAACACCGGCATCTTCATCAGCGTCATGCCCGGCGTGCGCATGCGCAGGATGGTCACGACGAAGTTGATGCCGCTAAGCGTCGTACCCAGGCCGGATAGCTGCAACGACCATATGTAGTAATCGACGCCTACCGATGGACTGTATTTGAGCTCCGACAGCGGCGGATAGGCCAGCCAGCCGGCGGTCGAATAGTCGCCGATGAACATCGACAACATGATCAGCACCACGCCGCCGACCGTCAGCCAGAAGCTCAGCGAGTTCAGGAATGGATAGGCGACGTCGCGCGCGCCGATCTGCAGCGGCACCACCAGGTTCATCAGGCCCACGATGAACGGCATCGCCATGAAGAAGATCATGATGTCGCCGTGCGCGGAGAAAATCTGGTCGTAGTGATGAGGCGGCAGATAGCCGGCCGCATCGGCGGAGGCGATCGCCTGCTGCGAACGCATCATGATGGCGTCGGCAAAGCCGCGCAGCAGCATGACCAGCGCCACGATGATGTACATCACACCAATACGCTTATGGTCGACCGTGGTGAACCATTCGTTCCACAGGTAGCCCCACTTGCGCGTATAGGTAAGCGTGCCGAGCAGCGCCAGGCCCACGATGGACACCACCAGCAGCGTACCCATGATGATCGGCTGATCGAACGGGATCGCCGACAGGGAAAGTTTTCCGAACATGGCCTACTCCGCAGCCTTGGCGTGATCGTAATGCGCAGGCTCGACGCTCGCTTGCGCGGGCGACTTCGAGCCGATGGCATCCATCGACATATCGCCCATGTATTGATGGATGATGGTGGTGAACAGTCCCGGCGTGACCGTCGCGTAGTACGACACCGGGCTCTTCTCGCTCGGCTGCGCCAAGGCGTGGTAGCTCTGCGCATCCAGGCTGGTCGAGGAAGCCCTGGCCTGCTTGATCCACGCTGCGAAACCCTGTTGCGAGGTCGCGACGGCGTCGAAGTGCATATCGGAGAAGCCGGCGCCGCTGTAATTCGACGACAGGCCGGCAAAGGTGCCTGGCTCGTTCGCGATCAGGTTGAGCTGCGTCTCCATGCCCGCCATGGCGTAGATCTGGCTGCCGAGCTGCGGGATGAAGAAAGCATTCATCACCGAATCGGAAGTGATCTCGAACTTCACCGGCACGTCGGTCGGGAACGCGATCTCATTGACGCTGGCCACCCCGTATTGCGGGTAGATGAAGAGCCATTTCCAATCCAGCGACACGGCCTGGATCACCAGCGGCTTCACCTTCGAATCCAGCGGCTTGTACGGATCGAGCGTGTGCGAAGTCCGCCACGTGATCGCGCCGAGGATGGCGATGATGATGCACGGGATGGTCCACACCACGGCTTCGATCGCCGTCGAGTGCGACCATTTCGGTACATAGGTGGCCTTGGCATTGGAGGCACGATAGCGCCACGCAAAGACCACGGTCATGACGATGACCGGAATCACGACGAGCAACATCAAGCCCAGGGCGACCAGGATCAGAGACTTTTCCTGCATGCCCACATCGCCCTTCGGCGACAGGACTTCCAAGTTGCAACCGCCGAGAAACACGGCGAAGCCTGCGCACGACCAGCGCAAGGCGGAGACGAGGGAACGCTTGTTCACGAACGACTCTTAGGACGGCTAATGGGGATTGCCGTGGGGACGGCCTGCATAGGATATCGCGCTGCAGCAAGTCGTGACTAGTCCGAGACATAATGCCGCGCCGTAACCGCATCCCTGCATAACAGATCAAACGCATGGATCGCCAGGCAGAAACGCCGCCATGCGCACCGTTATCCGCCAGGGATGGGCGAGCGCTATTTTCGGCCTTGTCCGCATCCGGCGCGCTTGCCCCCTTGGCGCCCAAGCTGCTCGCTCCTCACCCCACAAGCCGCCGCGCTTCGTTACCATGCGCCGATGAGTACACCGATTCCCGCCCGCATTGCCGCCCTGCGCGACACCATGGCCAGGCATGGCATCGCCGCCTGTCTTGTTCCTTCGGCCGATCCGCACCTCTCCGAATACCTGCCCGCTCATTGGCAGGCGCGCGAATGGCTGTCCGGCTTCGACGGTTCGGCCGGCACCTTGCTGGTCACGGCCAGCGAGGCTGGCCTGTGGACCGACTCGCGCTACTTCTCCCAGGCCGAACAACAGCTTGCCGGCAGCGGTATCGCCTTGATGAAGCAGCGGGTTGCGCATGCGCCCGAGCACTTGAGCTGGCTGCAACAGCACCTGCACCAGGGCGATCGCGTTGCAGTGGCCGGCGACAGCGTATCGGTCGCTACGCAACGCCAGATCGAGCGCTTGCTGAGCACGGTCGGCGCTTCCTTGCGCGTGGATCTGGACCTGCCCGGCGCCATCTGGCCGGAACGGCCCGCGCTTCCTCACGCCCCGGTGCGCGAGCACGCCCTGGCCTACGCCGGCACGTCGCGCGCGGAAAAATTCGAGAAGCTGCGTCATGCACTGCGCAAGCAGCAGGCCACCCATCACCTGGTTTCCAGCCTGGACGACATCGCCTGGCTGACCAATCTGCGCGGCAGCGATGTCGAGTGCAATCCGGTGTTTCTCGCCCACCTGCTGATCGAGACGTCCGGGCACGCCACCTTGTTCGTCGATCGCGACAAACTCAGCGATGGCCTGGTCGCGGCGCTTGCCAGCGACGGCATTCGCCTTGCGGGCTACGCCACCCTGGGCGAAACCCTCGGCGAGCTGGGCATCGGCGATAGCCTGCTGTTCGATCCGGGCCGCGTGGTCAGCGCCGTGCTGAAGGCGGTCGGTAAGGACGTGACGCGAATCGAAGGCCCGAATCCTTCCACGGCCTTCAAGGCCTGCAAGAGCAAGGCCGAACTGACGCACATCCGCGAGGTGATGCGCCGGGATGGTGCCGCGCTGGTGCGCGCCTTCCGCCGATTGGAAGAGCGGATCGCCGCCGGCATGACCCAGACCGAACTGGATGTCGATACCTTGCTGCGCGAGGAGCGTTCGGCCCAGCCCGATTTCGTCGGCGAAAGTTTCGCCACCATCGCCGGCTACCTGGAGAACGGTGCGTTGCCGCACTACCGCGCCACCCCGAAAGCGCACAACACCTTGCAACGCCATGGCTTGCTGTTGGTGGATTCGGGCGGCCAGTACCTGGGAGGCACGACCGATATCACCCGTGTACTCGCCCTGGGGCCGACTACTTCCGAACAGCGCCGCGATGCCACGATGGTGATGAAGGGCATGATTGCGCTGTCGCGCGCACGCTTTCCCAAAGGCGCCAGCGGGCCGCAACTGGATGCGCTGGCGCGTGCGCCGCTGTGGGCTTGCGGCATGGATTACGGCCATGGCACCGGTCACGGCGTGGGCTACTTCCTCAACGTGCACGAAGGTCCGCAAAGTATTCGTCCACCGGTTGCCGGCGGCGCGCTCGTACCGTTGGAACCGGGCATGATCAGCTCGATCGAACCGGGCTTGTACAAACCGGCGCGCCATGGCATCCGGCACGAGAACCTTGCCGTGGTGGTCGAGGCTGACCGGACGGAATTCGGTGAATTCTACGCTTTCGAGACCCTTACCCTCTGCCCGTTCGATCGACGCGCGCTGGAACCGGGCCTGTTGAATCCGGAAGAGCGAGCGTGGCTGGACGACTATCATGCTTCGGTGCGCGCGGCGCTTGCGCCGCTGCTGGAGGACGCGGACCTGGCGTGGCTGGAGAAGCATTGCGCGCCTTTATAGAGCGCGCACGCTTGCGCGGCGCAAATGGAAAGACACCGCCACCAAGGCATGGATGGCCTGCTGTTACCGCACTATCCGGCAACCCTTGACCAAGCACTCCGCCACAAACCATCCTCCCGCGCTTAATCCACCCCAATCCCTGGCATCCGCCCACCCATGAGCAGTCGCTATAACGCCGCCGATATCGAAGTCCTCTCTGGCCTTGACCCGGTCAAGCGCCGGCCGGGCATGTACACCGACACCACGCGCCCGAACCATCTGGCGCAGGAAGTGGTCGACAACTCCGTCGATGAAGCGCTGGCCGGCCATGCCAAGTCGATCGAGGTGATCGTGCATACCGACGGCTCGGTGGAAGTCACCGACGATGGCCGCGGCATGCCGGTGGATATCCATCCGGAAGAAGGCATCCCGGGCGTGGAGCTGATCCTTACCCGGCTGCACGCGGGCGGCAAGTTCTCCGGCAAGAACTACAACTTTTCCGGCGGCCTGCACGGCGTAGGCGTGTCGGTCGTGAATGCATTGTCGACCAGGGTGGAAGTGACCATCCGTCGCGATGGCAACGAATACCGCATGGCGTTCGAACACGGCGACCGCGCCAGCCCGCTGGAGACCATCGGTTCGGTACCGAAGAAAAAAACCGGCACTACCGTGCGTTTCTGGGCCGACCCGAAGTACTTCGACTCGCCCAAGATATCGCTCTCCAAGCTGAAGCACCTGCTGCGCGCCAAGGCCGTGCTGTGCGCGGGGCTTAGCGTCAAGCTCACCGACGAGGCCAGCGGCGAGGTCAGCGAGTGGTATTACGAAGACGGCCTGCGCGATTATCTGCGTGGCGAACTCGACGGCGCCGAATGCCTGCCGGCCGACTTGTTCGTGCATCACGTCGCACGCGACACCGAAGGGCTGGACGTCGCCCTGACCTGGCTGCCGGAGGGCGAACTGGTACAGGAAAGCTACGTCAACCTGATTCCCACCGTGCAGGGCGGCACGCACGTCAACGGCCTGCGTACTGGGCTGACCAATGCCGTGCGCGAGTTCTGCGATATCCGCAACCTGTTGCCACGTGGCGTGAAGCTGGCACCAGAAGATGTTTGGGAACGGCTGGCCTTCGTGCTCTCGGCCAAACTGCAGGATCCGCAATTCGCCGGCCAGACCAAGGAACGTCTCTCTTCGCGCAACGCGGCCGCGCTGGTGGAAGGCGTGGCGCATGACGCTTTCAGCCTGTGGCTCAATCAACATGTGGACCTGGGCGAACGCATCGCGCAATTGGCGATCGAGCGGGCCAGCGCACGACTGAAAGCCGCCAAGCAGGTGGTGCGCAAGAAGATCACCCAGGGCCCCGCCCTGCCCGGCAAGCTGGCCGATTGCGCCGCTACCGACCTCACCCGTACCGAGCTGTTCCTGGTCGAAGGCGATTCGGCCGGCGGCAGCGCCAAGCAGGCGCGCGACAAGGACTTCCAGGCGATCCTTCCGCTGCGCGGCAAAATCCTCAACACCTGGGAAGTGGAATCCACGTCGGTGCTGGCTTCGGAAGAGGTGCACAACCTCGCCGTGGCAATCGGCTGCGATCCCGGCAAGGACGACCTGAGCGGCCTGCGCTACGGCAAGGTAGTCATCCTGGCCGACGCCGATTCCGATGGACTGCATATCGCCACCTTGCTCAGCGCGCTCTTCCTGCGCCACTTCCCGGCATTGGTGCGCGAGGGCCACGTATTCGTAGCGATGCCGCCGCTGTTCCGTGTCGACGTCGGTAAACAGGTGTTCTATTGCCTGGACGAAAATGAAAAGGCGGCCATGCTCCAGCGCATCGAACGCGAAAAAATCAAAGGCCAGGTGAGCGTCACCCGCTTCAAGGGCCTTGGCGAGATGAACCCCTCGCAGCTGCGCGAATCCACCATCTATCCGGATACGCGCCGCCTGGTGCAATTAACGGTGGAAGACAACGACGGCACCAACAAGCTGATGGACATGCTGCTTGCCAAGAAGCGCGCCAGCGATCGCAAGAGTTGGCTGGAGGAAAAAGGCGACCTCGCCACGCTTGAAGTCTGAGTCGTTTAGCAGCTTTCGCCTTCATCGATTGGAGCCAAGGCCGAACGCCACTGCTGACATACTATTCGCGATACACGCGCCGCTCCGAGCGGCGCTTTTTTTGCGTAGGAACAGAGCGTTCAGTATGAAGGCATATGGATGGCCATTCCTGTTGCTGGCAATGGTGGCCGCTGCAGGCTGCAAACCCACGCCCCCGGTCAACGGACACATCGTGCCCGAGGCTGGTCTCACCAAAGGCCAGTTAATCCAGTCCGATTCCAATCGAATGGCGAACCTGGAAATACGCGACAACCTCAATGCGCTGTATTTGCTCATGGACAAGCTCTACCAACGCAATCCATCCGAATGGAAAAAGGGAGCCGCAAGCCGCGAGGCCGCCGAAGCACACGTGCGCCATGCGGTCGACAACCACCTGCCGTTGCCTGGCCTGCAAGAGCGCGATACCAAAGCCGTGCAACTGGCCTTTGACGCCGCTTTCAAGGGCGACCGCGTCGGCACGCTTATCTATGGCCTCGGCGACATGTTGCTGACCGCCCATGGCGGCAAGCGTAATCTCTACCTGCTCGACGGACTCGATGCCCAGCGGGTCTATAACGCCGCGCGCAACCTGGAAATCGCGGCATGGCTGCTGGCGCAGCGCAAAGCTGCCAACGGACAACCCTTGCTGCTCTCTAACGCCATGGCGGGCGACGTGCAGAATCTCAGCTTCGAGCGCCTGTTCGGATCCATGATCGGACGCACGGACCTGGTGGCGGAATTCACCGCGGAAAAATACCGACGCTCGGTCATCGATTACGGGCAAAGTTTCTTCGGCGGCCAATTCCTGCAATTCCTGCCGGTCGGCGAGATCTCCAGCGCCGCGTCTTCCCTGTAACGCGGCATCGGCGCTATGGTGACGGCCTGCCTCCATCGGATCTGCCGCATGTCCTTGCTGCCGCCCTTCGATCTCCAGCGCTGGATCGACGAACACCGTCACCTGCTCAAGCCGCCCGTCGGCAACAAGTGCATCGTCGATGGCGACTTCATCATCATGATCGTCGGCGGCCCGAATGCACGCACCGACTATCATCACGACGAAGGCCCGGAGTTCTTCTACCAGATCGAAGGCGAGATGGTGCTGAAGGTGCAAGATGACGGGGCCGCTCGCGACATTCCGATCCGTGCCGGCGAAATCTTCTACCTGCCGCCGCGCGTGCCGCATTCGCCGCAGCGCATGCCCGATTCGATTGGCCTGGTCATCGAGCGGCGCCGGCTCGCCCACGAACAAGACGGCCTGCTGTGGTTCTGCGAGAAGTGCAACCACAAGCTATACGAAGAATATTTCACTCTGCAAAGCATCGAAGCCGATTTCCCGCCGGTGTTCGACCGCTTCTATGCCTCGCGCGAGAAACGCACCTGCGCCGCCTGTGGCCACCTCAATCCCGCGCCGGCCCGCTACGGCTGAGTGCGCGCCAGCCATTTGCGCGCCATGCGGCGCAGCGAATCATCGGTAGCGCTGGCGTCGGCCAGGTCGCGGACCGGCACCCAGGCCAAGTCCAGCGATTCATCGCCCACCACGAACGCCTCGTCCTGGCCTGCGCGAACGACATAACGCACATCGTAGTGCCAATGTCCCGGCTCGTTGCCACGTTCCGGAATCCAGTGCCGGTCCACATCGAAGATGCCAGGTTCGACCATCAGCCCGGCCAGCCCCGACTCTTCGTGCGCTTCACGTAGCGCGACCGCCGCCAGATCGCTATCGCCATCCGCATGGCCGCCCAACTGAAGCCAGCGGTTCAACTTGCGGTGGTGGGTAAGCAACACCCGTTCCCCATCTTTACTGACGAGCCACGCGGATCCAGTGAAATGTCCGGCTTCATGCTCGCGATCGAATGGCCGCGCGGCCTCGGCAAGAAAGCCGAGGCAGGCCTGCGCATGACTATCACCGGGATGGCGCTGCGCATAGTGGTGTAATGATGTATGCAGGTCCACAAGCAACTCCTTTTATGTAACGCAAGATTTGCAAACACGCAGCGTGGCGAAAAAATCGTACACCGGCTATTCGATAGCGCTAATTCTCCATAGATCGTTTAGATCACTGAAAAAGTCCAAAGCGCATGATGACAGCCGCAAGGCTTTTGAGATTTTTACGATAGATCAGCTTCAGGGCAATCATTAGCTTGAGTCGTGCACGTCGGCTTGCGTTATCCGGGCCGACGCCTCTCCCCATCACGACAAGGCGCGCCCATGACACGCTCAAACCGAAAACTCGGTGCCCTCGCCTGCCTGCTTGCTCCTCTATTGTGGTGCACTCAGGTCGCGGCAACGGACACCATCGCCAATTTTACCGGACCGCTGCTCACGCCCAATCCGATGACCGTTCCCCAGGGCACGCTCGTGGTCGAGCCCTATCTGATGTACTACAAGAGCGACGATGCCTATAACGAGCAGGGCGATCGCCATGCCAAAGCCACCGGCGTGCGCCAGTGGCAGACGCTGGTGCCGGTGTTCTACGGCATAACCGACCGCTTCCAGTTGCAGGCCAGTTTCGGCGCGGCGCACGCCATGTCCGGCGGCTCGCACACCGATGGCTGGGGCTCGACCGATACGACGATCGGCGCGCAGTACCTGCTTTTATCGCCAGGGGAAGACGGCAAGAAGCCGGCGGTATCGCTGAATTATTCGCATCGTTTCCCAACCGGCGCCTACGACCAGCTCGACGAAAACCCGCTCAACGCCACCGGCAACGGCGCGAACGTCGATACGTTCTCGCTGATGCTGCAGCAATATGTCTGGCTGCCCAATGGTCGCCCGTTGCGCTTCCGTGCCGTCGCTTCCTATAGCCTGCCGCCGAGCCGCGTCGAGGTAAAAGGCTTGAGCGCCTACGGCACGCCGCAGGATTTCCGCGGCGGCGTTCGACTGGGCAACGCGCTCGGCATTTCCACCTCGGTCGAATACAGCATCAATCCGCAATGGGTACTGGCGATGGATCTTGCCTACAACCGTGCCTCGGCATCGCAACTCAAGGGTCTGCAGGGCCACGGCAATGCAGCCATGCCGTTCGCGCGACGCGACGCTTCGCATGACGTCTATAGTCTCGCGCCTGCAGTGGAATACAACTTCAACGACCGCTTCGGCCTGATCGGTGGCGTGCAATTCAGTTTTGCCGGACGCAACAACGATGCGTTCATCACGCCAATGGCTGCTTTCAACATGGTTTTCTAAGACGCACCGCGACGAAAAAACCATTCGATGCAAGTGCCATCCGGCTTCGAATGAAAAGGTGCCGGATCCATTCACGGATCCGGCCAGCCTAACCGCAATGCAGCTTGTACCGTCGCCCTCCGCTGGGCTATGGTTCGCCGATACCTCGGCTCGTCGCGCTCATTTCGTCGCGCTCTCGATGAGCGGGGCATCTGTTCTTTACGGGGAGCACTCAATGCTATTCAAACGCGTAAAACCCATCGACCAGATCATTGCGACGGCCGAGAAAAAAAGCCTCAAACGGCAACTCGGCGCGCTGCAACTCACCCTGATGGGCGTTGGCGCGATTATCGGTACCGGCATTTTCGTATTGACTGCCGAAGCAGGCCAGAAGGCCGGCCCCGGCATGATGGTCGCCTTCGTGATCGCCGCCGTCGTTTGCGCGCTCGCTGCGTTGTCATACGCCGAACTGGCATCCATGGTGCCGGTCGCCGGTTCGGCCTATACCTATACCTATGGCGTGCTCGGCGAAGGCGTCGCCTGGATCGTCGGGTGGGCGCTGGTGCTCGAATATGCCATTGCCTCCGGCACGGTGGCGGTCGGTTGGTCCGGCTATATGAATGGCCTGCTGATGCATAGCGACCTGTTCGGCCTGGTCTCGCCCGGCGCGCTCGCGCTTCCTGAATTCCTGCGCACGGGTCCTTGGGATGGCGGCACGTTCAACCTGCTGGCCTTCCTGATCTCGCTCGTCGTCATGCTTTTGCTGGTCATCGGGACTTCGAAATCCGCCAAGGTCAACGCCGTACTCGTAGCGATCAAGATCGTCGCGCTGTCTGTATTCGTCATCCTCGCCATCCCGGCGGTGAAGAGCTCGAACTTCCAGCCGTTCCTGCCTAACGGCTGGGGCAGTCCGCTGGGCGGCATCGGCGTGCTCGGCGCAGCCGCATCCATCTTCTTCGCGTATGTGGGTTTCGATGCCGTGTCGACTGCCGCGGAGGAAACCAAGAATCCCAACCGCAACATACCGATCGGCCTGATCGGTTCGCTGGCGGTGTGCACTGTCTTCTATCTGCTGGTTGGCTACGGCGCGGTCGGCTCGGTCGGCTCGCAACCGATGATGGGACCGGGTGGCATCGCCTTCCAGCCAGGAACGCCGGAAATGGCAGCCGCATGCAAGCACTCCGCAGCGCTGGTATGCAGCAAGGAACCGCTGGCGCATGTATTGCGCACGCTTGGCTTTGAAAAGATCGGCAATCTGGTCGGCCTGGCCGCAGTGCTGGCATTGCCCTCGGTGATCCTGGTGATGATGTATGGCCAGACCCGCATCTTCTTCACCATGTCGCGCGATGGCCTGCTCCCGGGCAGGCTGTCCAGGCTGCATCCCACCTTCCACACGCCGCACATCCTGACCATCATCACCGGCATTGCCGTATCCCTTTTCGCGGCACTATTCCCTGTAGGCGTGCTGGCCGACATCACCAATTCCGGCACCCTGTTCGCGTTCATGATGGTGTCGCTCGGCGTGATGGTGCTGCGGGTACGCCAGCCGGATCGCCATCGACCGTTCCGCACGCCTGCCGTATGGGTGATTTGCCCGCTGGCCATCCTTGGCTGCCTGCTTTTGTTCGTGAACCTCGGCGTGCATACCTTGGCACTGTTCTTCGGCTGGGCCATCATCGGCCTGGTGGTGTACGCGCTGTATGGTTATCGCAAAAGCCATCTGGCCAACGGCACAGAACCCGCCTGAGGCCGCTTCGCATCACCGATTGAATCCCGCCCGGCACGGTGAATAACCGTGCCGGCTTCATGTCAGGGAGCCCTATGCTCAAGCAGTTGTTCGCCCGCAAAACCGATTTCTCGGAAGACGCCGATAGCTCCCACGGCCCCAGCCTGCGGCGCACGCTAGGGCCGTGGGGTATCACCGCGCTAGGCATCGGCGCGGTGATCGGCACCGGCATCTTTGTGGTGACCGGCCAGGCGGCCGCGGATCATGCCGGCCCGGCGGTACTGATCTCCTTCATTCTCGCGGCGATCTGCAGCGGCTTCACCGCGCTTTGCTACGCGGAATTCGCCACGCTGATTCCGATTTCCGGCAGCTCGTATTCCTACGCCTACGCCACGCTAGGCGAACTTGTCGCCTGGTTCATCGGCTGGAACATGGTGCTGGAGTACGGCATCTCGGCCTCCGCCGTGGCAGCAAGCTGGACTGGGTATTTCACCAGCCTGCTCGACCATATCGGCATCGATTTGCCGGTTTCGCTTACCGACGCGCCACTTGCTTATACCAATGGCGCGCTGGTCGCGACGGGACACCTGATCAACCTGCCCGCCGTGTTGATCGTGCTGGCGCTGACGTGGCTGTGCTACGTGGGCATCCGCGAATCGGCCGGCCTCAATTTGTTCATGGTGCTGCTGAAAGTGGGCCTGATCATCGTGGTGGTGGTCGCGGGTTACCGCTATGTGAACCCGGCGAACTGGCACCCTTTCATTCCCGCACCGCAAGGCAACGATAAATACGGCTGGGACGGCATCCTGCGTGGCGCGGCCATGGTGTTCTTTGCCTACATCGGTTTCGAGGCGACCTCCACCGCGGCGCAAGAATGCAAAAACCCGCAGCGCGATCTGCCGTTCGGCACGCTGGTGTCGCTGGTGATCTGCACAGTGCTGTACCTGGCGATGGCCGCCGTGCTCACCGGCCTTATTCCTTACACCCAGCTAGGCACGGACGAACCGGTGGTAACGGCGATCCGGGCGCATCCTGAACTCGGCTGGCTGCGACTGATCGTGGAGATCGGCGCGATGATCGGCTTGTCTTCCGTGATCCTGGTGATGATCATCGCGCAACCGCGCATCTTCATGATCATGGCGCGTGACGGCTTGTTGCCGAAGGTATTCAACCGCATCCACCCGCGCCACCGCACGCCACACCTCAATACCGTCATCACCGGCGTCGGCATCGCGGCGCTCGCGGCCGTGTTTCCACTCGACCTGCTGGCGAACCTCACCTCGATGGGCACGCTGATCGCATTCGTCGCGGTGTGCGCAGGTGTGTTGATCCTTCGCCACACGTCGCCCGAGCTGCCACGCACCTTTCGCGTGCCATGGGCTCATTTCGTCTGTATCGCCGGCGTGCTCAGCTGCTTGGCGCTACTGGCCACCATGGATTGGTTCAATTGGGCGCTGATGGCCGCCTGGACCCTGGTGGGCTTTGCGATTTATTTCACCTATGGAGTACGTCACAGTCATCTACGGCTTGCCAATCAACCGAACAAGCCTTGAATGTCCGCAAACGGATGTGATCTTCGTCCAAGATCGCCGAACAGTATCGAACATGCGTATAACCTTGTTTTAATAAAGCAGATGTATCACTTTTGGTTTACATCGTAATTGCTTGATTAAAAAAGGAAAAAATCCTACGCCATATAAATTTCGAATCCCGGCCCGCCCTACTTCGACCAACCGGAGTATCATCATCAGCCCGTGGGTTGATCACTTGGCAGTGGGCCCCGGATCGCGACCCGGCGCGTCAAGCGAGTCAGCTCCTCAGCTTGGCGCGTCCGGGTAGCACTTTCAGCATTACCCCTTTCGTTTTTCATCGAACGCCTGCCTCGCGCAGGCGTTTTTTTTGCGCGCCATGAAAAAGGCCGGCATGCGCCGGCCTCGACAAGCATGAAACGGCGCGTCAGGCTTTCTTTGGCGTGTGCGAGATACACCAGCCTTTCGCACTCACCGACTTGCCGGGGAACAGCTGGCAAGGACCGTAGCCCGTCGCGGCGCCGGAATAGAACTGGCAGTTGGCGCATGCATCGCCGGGTTTATGCTTGGGATCCTTGGTCGTGGTGGCGTCGTCGACATAGCCCAGCGCCTTGGCGGTAGGATCGGATTCGGAAACATGCGGCAGATCGTCGGCGCGCGCGATGCGCGGCAATCCACCCACCACCATCGCCGCCGCGGCAGTGCCGGCGGCCAGCTTGAGGAAGCGACGACGCGATTCGATATCTTCGTACCCTGGCATATCCATCCTCATCACGGTTTGCGCGCCGCAGGAACGCGGCCTCCGAGGCATCCTAACCCGAGCGGATATGCCGGAGCGCCTTCGCGAATAACTCGCATTTCGGGTCGCCTGGCCCATGCTATAGTCGCACCTCGTTTGGACGTCCATTTGCCATGAGCCAAGTTCTGCCCGCCACCATTCCCGCTAAGCTGTTCCACGAGCGCGCCGATGCGATCGCCGATGCCGCGCGCGACCTTGCGCAACGAGGCTGGACCCCCGCCACAAGCAGCAATTTCTCCATGCGCGTGGACGCCGCTCATGCCGCCATCACGGTCTCCGGCCGGGACAAGGGCAAGCTCGGCCGCAACGACATCATGCTGGTGGACATGGATGGCAAAGCCGTTGGGACCGACGCGCGCCCCAGCGCGGAGACCGAACTGCATACCCAGGCATACCGCCGCTGGCCCGAGGTGAACGCGGTACTGCATACCCACTCGCGCACGCAAAGCGTGGCATCGCGCCTGTTCGCCAAGCATGGCGTCATCCGGCTGGAAGGGTGGGAACTGCAAAAAGCGATCCGTGGCCATGCCACCCATGAAAGCGTGCTCGATATCCCCGTTTTTCCCAATACGCAGCACATGCCGGAGTTGGTGGCGAGGGTCGACGCCTGGATCGATGCCGGCAAACCCTTGCACGCCTACTTGATCAACGGCCACGGCATCTATACGTGGGGACATGACATGGCCGAAGCGCGGCGCCACCTCGAGGCGCTGGAGTTCCTGCTCGGCTGCGAACTCGACTTGAAGAGGTTGAACGCATGAGCCGCCTGCGTATTTTCGATGCACAACAACCGCAGAACCCTCCCTCGGTGCACGTTGAGCACGCCGGAATCGCCCGTGAACTGGCCAAGGTCGGCGTGCGATTCGAGCAATGGGAGGCCAGCCAGCCGGTTGCGCCAGGCGCCAGCCAGGAACAGGTGATCGCCGCCTATCGTCACGATATCGATCGACTGATGCGTGAAGAAGGCTATCAATCCGTGGACGTGATCAGCCTGACGCCAGATCATCCGGATCGCGCAATGCTGCGTCAGAAATTCCTCAGCGAACACACCCATAGCGAGGATGAAGTGCGCTTCTTCGTCGCCGGCGCGGGCCAATTCACCTTGCACATCCAAGGCAAGGTGTACGACGTGCTGTGCGAGCAGGGTGACCTGATCGGCGTGCCCGATGGTACCCCGCACTGGTTCGACATGAGCGAATCGCCCTATTTCATCGCGATTCGCCTGTTCACCAACAAGGACGGCTGGGTCGCGAATTTCACCGGCTCCGATATCGCCGCACAGTTCCCCAGGATGGATCCGCTGGCAACTACCTAGGCCTGGTTGCTGGCGAGGATGCAAGCCGCGGCCTGCCTTCCATTTTTGTTCTTGTCTTCACGTTTTCTCCGCGCTTGAAATCTAATTCGGGAACGCATTCGCTTGCGCACGACCCGCAGCGAGTTAAGCTTGGGAACCCAACCTTGCTCCGGCCTCCCATGACCGCCATTCGCGCCATCGTTACCGACATCGAAGGCACCACCAGCTCGATCAGCTTCGTCAAGGATGTGCTGTTTCCCTACGCGCGCGAGCGCTTGCCGGCCCATGTAGAGACCCACGCCGATCACGCCGACGTACAGCACTGGCTGCACGAAGCGGCGAAGGAAGCCGGCTTGATCGAAGCAAGCCGCCAGGAAATCATCGAACTGCTTCTGCGCTGGATCGATGAAGACCGCAAATCCACGGCATTGAAGGCGCTGCAGGGCATGATATGGAAGGACGGTTACGAAGCCGGCGAGTTCCGCGCCCATATGTATCCGGAAGTCGCCGCCCGCCTGCATGGATGGCGCGGCGAAGGACTGCGCCTGTATGTCTATTCCTCCGGTTCCGTACCGGCGCAGCAACTATTCTTTCGCTACAGCGAGGCTGGCGATCTTTCGCCCCTGTTCGCCGGCTATTTCGATACCGAGACCGGCCCCAAGCGGGAGACGGCTTCCTACCAGCGTATCGCTGAAGCCATCGGCGAACGCCCCGAACACGTGTTGTTCCTGTCCGACATTGCCGAAGAATTGGACGCCGCCGGTGCCGCCGGCCTGCGCACGGGTTGGCTTATGCGCCCCCCACTGGACATCCCGACCGAGTCCCGGCATCCGGCCTACGCCGATTTCGACGCGATCCGGCTCTGAGCGAACCGAACCATGCGCACCTTATTGACCGCCCTGCTCGCCTTTGCCGCGGGCGTGCTGTTGATGCTGCTGGTCACCGGCCGCCAGCTGATCCGCAACGAACCCGCCGCGACCGCGGCCAACAGCAGTTCCGCGCCGGCGCCGGCCAGTTCCAGCAGTGATAACGACGACAGCGATAACGATGACAACTGGCCAAGCCAGGGACCCTCGCCCGAGCAGGTCATTTATGCGCAACCGCAGATGGTGCGGCAGGCTTTGTCGGCACTGAGCCCGCGCGTTCCTGACAAGGCCAATCTCTATGTGGTCACCTTTGCCGGCGACGGTGGCGAAGACGTATTCCGCAACGAAGCCGAGTATGCCTCCCAGTTATTTACTCGCCGCTTCGGCGCCACTACGCACGCCTTGGTGCTGGAGAACAATCCCACTACCTTGCAGTCGCATCCGCTGGCGGACTGGAGCAACCTGGAAACCGCGCTGGACCAGCTGGCCGGCGTCATGAAGCCGGACCAGGACATCCTGCTGCTCTACATGACCTCGCACGGCGATGAGGACCACAACCTGCTCGTCGACATGGACCCGCTGCCGCTGGACCAGATCGGCGCCCCTGATCTGGCTGGCATCCTCAAGAAGCGCCCCTTCAAATGGAAAGTCGTGGTGGTCAATGCGTGTTATTCCGGCGGCTTTGTGCCGGATCTGCGCGGCCCCGGCACACTCGTGCTCACGGCGGCGCGCGCCGATCGCAGCTCGTTCGGCTGCGGCAGCGATTCCAACATCACCTATTTCGGCAAGGCGTGGCTGGTCGACGGATTGAACAAAACCGATAATTTCGTCGACGCCTTCCAGTTCGCACGGAACGATATTGCCGACTGGGAAAAACAGGGCAAGCTCACGCCATCGGAACCACAGATGGATGTCGGCGCAGGCATTGCGCAACAGCTGGCTGCGTGGCGCAAGGAGGTAACTCCGGGCCCTGCCGTGCCCTTCGCGCCGCCTCCTCCGTCTTCCTCAAGCAGTGCATCCACTGCCGTGCGATAGCGCGCCTCGTTCCTGTTCCTTCCCCCTTCGGGAAACGGCGGGGGGAGAGAAGCCACGCTTGCGACACCACGCATCAAGGCGGAAATTGCCTGAGCCTTGCAGGCGACCGATTACCCATGCCGCTCAACCAGCACGCGCGCCACATCGGCAAGCCCGAATCCGCGCGCGCGCAGCAGCACGGTAAGATGAAAAACCAAGTCCGCCGCTTCGCCCAATAGTTCGTCGTCACCCTGCGCCACCGCCGCGAGCGCCGTCTCCACGCCTTCCTCGCCAACTTTCTGCGCAATTCGCCGCGTGCCCTCATGGAACAACCGCGTGGTGTAGCTGCCTTCCGGCAACTGCGTCTTGCGGTTTTCCACCAGGGCATCCAATTTCGCCAGAAAGCCCAGCGGCGGTTGCACCGCATCGCCGAAACAGCTGGTGGTTCCCAGATGACAGGTCGGGCCATGCGGATCGGCCAGCACCAGCAAGGTGTCGGCATCGCAGTCGGCACGGATCGATTTCACGTGCAGCGTATGCCCGGAATTTTCACCCTTGGTCCACAGGCGCTGCTTGCTGCGGCTGTAGAAAGTCACCCGGCTGCTGCGTCGCGTCAGGGCGAGCGCTTCGGCATTCATGTAGCCGAGCATCAATACTTCGCCGGTCAGCCAATGCTGGACGATGGCAGGCACGAGCCCGTCCGATTTAGTCCAGTCGATGTGGTTCAGATCGAGCGGGTTGAACTCGCGATTCTTGTCATTCATGGCCGCATGCCTCTTGCAGTCGAACCACTATACCTTGCTGTTCAAGGTGGCGTTTTAGATCGGGTATGGCAATGGCGCCGCTATGAAAGACGCTGGCGGCCAGCGCGCCGTCGACCCGGACCTGGGTGAAGGCTTCGCTGAAATGATGCACTTGGCCAGCGCCGCCGGAAGCGATCAGCGGTACATGGCAAACTGCACGCGCGGCAGCAAGCTGCAGCAGATCGTAGCCCCTGCGCACGCCGTCGCTGTCCATGCAGTTCAATACGATCTCACCGGCGCCACGACGCTGCACCTCAAGTATCCAGTCCAGCGTGCGCCGCGACAGCGAGCGGGTCTTGGCAGGATCGCCGGTATATTGGCGGACACGCCATTCACCGTCGCCGTCGCGCATCGAATCGATGCCGACCACCACGCACTGCACGCCGAAAGCCGCCGCGAGTTCATCGATCAGTTCCGGGCGTTCCAGTGCCGGCGAGTTCACCGACACCTTGTCCGCTCCCGCATGCAGCACCTCGCGCGCTTCGCCGACCGAGCGAATGCCGCCAGCCACGCAAAACGGGATATCGATCGCGCGCGCCACGCGCTCCACCCAGCCGCGGTCCACGCTGCGTCCCTCTGGGCTCGCGGTGATGTCGTAGAAGACCAGCTCATCGGCGCCTTCGTCGCGATAGCGCAAGGCCAGCTCGACAATTTCGCCCATTACGACATGATCGCGAAAACGCACACCCTTGACGACCTTGCCTTCGCGTACATCCAGGCAGGGAATGATACGGCGGCTCAGCATGCCAGCGCGTCCTCCAGCGTAAAGCGTCCTTCGAGCAACGCGCGCCCGAGGATAACGCCGCGCGCACCGGCTGCGCGTGCCGCGCGGATATCGTCCAGCGAACGCACGCCGCCGGACGCCTGCACCGCCAATTGCGGCACAGTTTGCGCGAGATGACGGTACAGATCGAGATTGAATCCGGCCAGCATGCCGTCGCGCTCGATATCCGTGCATAGCAGATGGCGCGCGCCGCACGCGGCGTACCAGGGCGCGAGTTCGTCCAGCGTGCGCGCCTCATCTTCGGTCCAGCCGGCGCTCGGCAAGCTCCAGCTTTCGCCACGCCGGCGCGTATCCAGCGCAATGGTGAAACGCTCGGCGCCATGCTCACGCAGCCAATCGGCCACACGTTCGGGATTGCGAATGGCCGCGCTCCCCACTACCACACGCGCGACGCCGGCCTCGAACAGCCGGTGGACATCGTTTTCCCTGCGTACTCCGCCACCGGCCTGCACCTGCATGCCGGTCTTGGCCAGCGCCTCGATCACCGACAGGTTGGCCAGGTCGCCGGCACGCGCCCCATCCAGGTCCACCACGTGCAACCAGCGCGCACCGGCATCGGCATAACGCGCGGCAAGCGCGCGCGGATCATCGGCATAACGGGTTTCCTGCGCATAGTCGCCCTGCCGCAGCCGGACTACTTGCCCGGCACGCAAATCGATAGCGGGGATCACTTCAACGTTCATAGTTCGAGAAAATTCTCCAGCAGCCGGGCACCGACGCGCGCGGAACGCTCCGGATGAAATTGCATGCCATGGAAATTGCCATGCGCGATGACCGCGGAAAAGGCGCCGCCGTAGTCACTGCTGGCAAGGGTGTAGGAACCGACCGGCACCGCGTAGCTGTGCACGAAATAAGTCCAATCACCCGCTTGCAGATGTCTGAGCAGGGGGTGTTCCGCTACCGGCGACAAACGGTTCCAGCCCATGTGCGGAACGCACCGCTCCGGCGTCTCGTCGAAACGGCGGACGCTTGCCGGGACCACGCCAAGGCAGTCAGTATCGCCCTCCGCCGAATGCTCGCATAGCAGTTGCATGCCCAGGCATACGCCCAGTACGGGCTGGGTGAGCGAGCGAATCACCTCGGTCAACGCCAGTTCGCGCAAGCGCGCCATGCCGGGACCCGCCGCCCCCACGCCGGGCAGGATGACCTTGTCGGCGCTGCGGATGCTTTCGGCGTCGGCGGTGAGTTCGGCGTCGGCACCAAGCCGCTGCAAGGCGTAACGCACGGAGCCGATATTGGTGCCGCCGGCATCGACCAGGACCACCCTCATCACAGTGCTCCCTTGGTGCTGGGCAATTCGTCGCCTTCGCGACGCAACGCCTGGCGCAAGGCCCGTGCGGTGACCTTGAAACAGGCTTCGACCATGTGATGTGCGTTGTCGCCTTGCACCGACAGATGCAGATTCGCGCCCAGCGAATCGCACAGCGAACGGAAGAAATGCGGCAACAGTTCGGTCGGCATGTCCCCGACCCGCTCGCGCGGAAACTGTCCTTCGAACACGAAGTATGGACGCCCTGACAGATCCAGCGCCGCGCTGGCCTGCGCTTCATCCATCGGCAGGGTAAAGCCGTAGCGGGCGATGCCACGCTTGTCGCCCAATGCCTGGCGCAGCGCCTGGCCCAGCGCGAGCGCACAATCTTCGATGGTGTGATGCTCATCGACATGGGTGTCGCCGTCGCATTCGATGCACAAGGCAAAGCCGCCGTGCTTGCCGATCTGCTCCAGCATGTGGTCGAAAAAGCCCAGGCCGGTGCGTGTCACCGGATCGGCTTGCCGATCCAGGTCCACCCGTACCTTGATGCGGGTTTCCCTGGTATTCCGCACCACCTCGGCCGTGCGCGGACGATCGAGCAGCTGATGGGCCACCTCTTCCCAGCTGATGCCGAGCGGGCCGACACGAAAACCGCGCACGCCCATGTTCGCCGCGAATTGCAGGTCGGTCTCGCGATCCCCCACCATGGCCGAATCGGCGCGCGTCCAACTGTCATCGGCAAGATAATGGCGCATCATGCCGACGCCCGGCTTGCGCGTGTCCAGGCCATCATGGGGAAAACTGCGATCGATCAATACCTCGCCAAAACACACACCCTGCGAAGCAAGGATGCGCATCAGCAGCGCATGCGGGCCATCGAAATGGTGCTGCGGAAAACGTTCGGTGCCCAGGCCGTCCTGGTTAGTGACCATGACCAATTCGTAACCGGCCGAGACGATGCGTTGCAAGGCGGCGATCACTCCCGGCAATAGCGACAACTTTTCGTAGCTGTCGATCTGTTCGTCGGCGGGCTCATCGATAAGGCAACCGTCGCGATCCACGAAAAGAAGCTTGCGGCTCATGCCCTGCCCTCGTTGAGCACGGCGAGCAGGCGTGCATTTTCCTCTGGTGTGCCGAGTGTGATGCGCAGCGCATCCTGCAACCCGGGGTAACGGCGGATATCGCGCACGACGATGCCTGCCTGCAGCCAACGGCGGTAGACCTCGCCCGCATCGTCGAAGCGCACGGCAAGGAAATTGGCATCCGATGGCAGTACGCCGCGCACTCCCGGCACTTTCATGAGCGCCTCGCTCATCACCGCGCGCTGCTCACGCACGATCGCGATATGGTCCCGCGCCAGCACCTGGCCGCTGGACGACAGCGCCGCCAGCGCCGCCGCCACGCATGGCAATGGCAACGGATAGGGCGGCATGATGCGGCGAATCAACGCGATGATCTCGGCATTGGCCAGCAAGCTGCCAATGCGCGCACCAGCAAGTGCCCAGGCCTTGGATAAAGTCCGCAAAACCGCCAGGTGCTCGTAGCGATCGAGCAGATCGGCAACACTGCGCTGATCGGAAAATTCCACATAGGCTTCATCCACCACCAAGACCGCCTTGCCTGCCAAGGCCTGCGCGACACGTTCGATATCCTGGCGTGGAATCGAGCTGCCACTCGGATTATTTGGCGAGCATAGAAACACCAGCTTGACCGCTGGCGTGAGTGCGGCCAGCAATGCTGCCACGTCGAGCTGGAAATCCTGCGTCAGTGGCACTTCGATCACGGCAGCGTGCTGGATGCGCGCGCTGACCGCATACATGCCGAACGTTGGCGGCTGGACCAGGATCGCATCCTGTCCCGCACGGCAGAATGCACGCACCAGCAGATCGATCGCCTCATCGCTACCGCGCCCGACGAACAACTGTTCGCGGCGCACGCCGTAAAGCGTCGCCAATGCCTGCAACAACGGCTGCGGCTGCGGATCGGGATAGCGATTGCAGCCGAAGCCAAACGCGCCGGCCGGTTCCCACGCCGATTCGTTGGCATTGAGCATGATCTGCCCGCCGCCGGCCTCCATGCGCGCGGAGGAATACGGCTGCAAGGTGCGGATTTCGGGCCGCGCCAGGTCGAGCACGCTCATACGTTCATCCCCAGGGCCGCGAGCCGCAACGTCACCGCACGCCGATGTGCCTCCAGTTGTTCGGCAGCGGCCAGCGTAGCCGCGCATGGACCGATCGCGCGCAAGCCATTGGGATCCAGCTCCTGCACGGTGATCTGCTTTTGGTAGCTGGCAACCGATACACCGCTATAACTGCGCGCATAGCCGTAGGTCGGCAATACATGATTGCTGCCGCTGCAATAGTCGCCTACTGATTCGGGCGTCCATGCGCCCACGAAAACCGAGCCCGCGCTTTCCACATCCGCCAGCAGGTCGCGCGCCGCAGCCACCTGGAGAATCAGGTGTTCCGGCGCATAGCGGTTGCTCACCGCCATCGCCTGCGCCAGCGAGTCGACCTGGATCAGGCGGCTTTGCGCCAGCGCCTGTTCGGCAATGGCGCCACGCGGCAACGCCGCGCACTGGCGCTCTACCTCGGCGGCGACGCTATCGAGCAGCGTGCCGGAAGGGCTTACCAGGATCACTTGCGAATCCGGCCCGTGCTCCGCCTGCGAAAGCAGATCGGCCGCGACGAAGATGGGATTGGCTTGGGCATCGGCAATGACTAATACCTCGGACGGGCCGGCTGGCATGTCGATCGCGGCACCCTCCGGATCCGACGATACTTGCAGCTTGGCTTCGGTCACCCAGGTATTGCCTGGACCGAACAACTTGTCGCAACGCGGCACGCTCCCGGTGCCGTAGGCCATGGCGGCAATGGCCTGCGCGCCACCGAGCTTGAACACGCGGTGGACACCCACGGCGCGGGCAGCGTAGAGCACCGCCTCGTCGCAGTTTCCATCCGCGCGCGCTGGCGAACACAACACGACCTCCCGGCATCCGGCAATGCGTGCCGGCACTCCAAGCATCAAGGCGGTGGATGGCAACGGCGCGCTACCCGCAGGCACGTAGAGGCCGACCCGGTTGATCGGACGCAGCACGCGCTCCACCCGCACGCCAACCGCCGTATTCACGCCTGCCGGCTGTGGCGCCGCCACGCGGTGAAATGCGTCGATGCGCGCAGCCGCTTCCTGGATGGCGATTTTCAGTTCCGGCGCCAGCCTGGCGTCCGCCGCCGCGAATTCGTCTTCACCGACTTCGATGGCATCCAGTGCGCAGCGATCGTAGCGTGCGGAGAGTTCGCGCAGGGCCGCGTCACCCTTGGCGCGCACCGCGTCGATGATCCGTTCCACGCCATGCCGCAGTTGATCGGCGCGCGCCTGCACCGGCCGGGCCAGTGCCGCCGTGCGTTCCATTTCGTCCAGGGTATTCCAGTCGATCCATTTCATGCGGTGTTCTCAGGCGAGCATTTTTTCAACGGGCAACACGAACATTTCGCGGGCGCCGGCTTTCTTGATCTCTTCCAGTTGACGCCAGCTCACCTCGCCGGCGCATAGCGCTTGCAACATCAACTGGTCGGGTTGTCCGGCCACCGGCAAGAGCGTCGGCTGCGGGCCGCCTGGCAACAGACGGGTGACCGCATCCAGCGACGTGCGCGAAGTCTGCAGCAGCAGCAAGCGCGATTCGCGTACCTGGATCACGCCGTCCAAGCGCTTGAGCAACAACTCGATCATGTCGCCGCGCTCGTCTGCCGGCAGGGTTTGGGGGCCAGCCAGCACGGCTTCGCTCTGCAGCAGCACATCGGCTTCGCGCAATTGGTTCGCCACCAAGGTGCCGCCGCTTTGCACCAGGTCGCAAATGGCATCGGCGGTACCCAGCCTGGGGGCAATTTCCACTGAACCGGCCAAGGTGATGACCGTGGCCGCCACTTGTTTTTCGCGCAGCCATGCGTTCAATAGCCCTGGATAAGAAGTGGCAATGCGCTGGCTGGCCAAATCCGCGGGCTCGCGGTAATCCCGCTCCTGCGGCACCGCGATGGACAAGCGGCAACGGCCAAAACCCAGCGGACGCCATTCCGTCAACGCGGTCGCACCTTCACCCGCCGTGCCCTGGAATTCATGCAGGACATTCCGGCCAACGATGCCCAGATCGCACACGCCTTGCGCGATCAGCCCAGGGATGTCGTCATCGCGGACCAGCAACAGGTCGACCGGCTCGCCTTCGCCGAAGCAGAATAGTTTGTCGCGACTCTGGCGGAACGTAAGGCCGCAGCGATTGAGCAGATCCAGCGCCGGTTCGGTAAGTCGTCCGGATTTCTGCATGGCGATGCGCAAGCGATCCCGCGGTTTCATGCCTTGGTCCTTTTCGTGACCGCACGGCTGCGCGAGGCGCGCGCTGCGGCGGCCAGGTAACCGCCATTGCCCTGGTTGAGGTAACGCGCCACGCGGCCGATGGTGGTGATGCTGACCGCAGTGCGTTCGTGGATTTCGCGGTACGACACGCCGTCCAGCAAATAAGGCACCACGCGCCAGCGATCTATCAGCACTTCCAGCTCGGCCGGCGTGCACAGGTCATTGAGGAATGCGTCCATCTCCTGCGCATTTTTCAGTGACAGCAGCGCGCGGCAAAGGCTTTGCTTGGCGGACTCGTCCGGGGTCTCGGGATCGATCGATCGGCGCTTCATAATGTACTAGTGCGTTAATACAATAGATCATATTCTACGCGGCATGGACGGCGCCGACAAGCGCTGCTTGCTCGTACAATCTCCAAATTACAAGCCTGTACGGCATCCGTGAATAATCCGTTGCGGCTTGCAAGTCGGATTCCGCACTCCGTGCCGGTGTGCGTATCGATGACCGCTTCCACCGATGGACCGTTCGTGCGTATCGTCGCCTGGCTGCTAGCCCTGGCGGTTATCGCGTTCAACGCCGTCCGCGCTACCGCACAATTCTGGCGTTCGACGCCTGATGGGATTACTGCGCTGCTCGGCGCATACCTGAAGGGTCCAGGCCTGCCTGCGCCAAATGGTGTACGACCTGATGGCGCTGGCCCTGCTCGCCTTGGTCAGGGCGAGCCGTGTCACGGCACCGGCAGAGCGGAGCGTGCTGGTTGTTTGCTGCCGCAGGCATCGCCTTGCCCGTGGTGGCGAGCGGCGAATACCTCTTCGGAGCCCTCCACGAGAACCTGGCGCCATGATCGCCGCTCCCGGAACCTCCCTGTGGCCGAGCTTCGGCTGGTGGCTGCTATCGAGCCGTGGGCGGTGCGATCCATGCATGAAAAAAGGCAGCCGTGCCGGCTTGGCTGGCTACCTTAATGCTGTGGTTCCAGGCCCTCGTGCCGGGGCCTCCCGAGGGCCTGCCGGAAAAGCTGGTGATCGCGCTGATCCCGCCATGGCCGGGCTGGGCCGCACGCCTGCTGGCGCACGCCCCTAATACCCACCCTGATATCGCCGTCGCGCCAGGAAGCTGCGTTCGCGACCGGACGCGCTTTCTATCCCACGAACGCGCGTTGCTGCACCAGTTCGCACACGGTACGCACATCGCCATCCATCGCGCGGTCACGATGCATGAAGCCGATCCGGCCGCGCAGCGTAGCGTGCGCCTTGCGCACAGAGGTGCCCGCATGGAAATCGCCGACCTCGGCCAGCGCCGCCATCAGCTGCTTCACTTCCTCGACGAACTGCGCATGCTGCGGACTACCTTCGCGCGGCGCATTGACCACCTTGGACGCCAGCGCCTGCCAGTCGCCGCGCGCGGCCAGGCGGCGGGCGGCGTTGAGCATTTCCTGGCGATAGTCCAGCGCCTGGGCCGCGGTATAGAGCTCAAGCGCCAGCACGTAGCCCAGGTCTTCGGTCATTTCGAGCACATGGCGTGCTTCGTTGGCGCCCATCGACACATGATCCTCGGCATTCGCACTGGTCGGTACCGAATACACGCTGGCCGGATGCGCGCGCGTGGCCAGATCGTTGACCAGTGCCGCGGCGGTGTATTGCACGATCATGAAGCCGGAATCGGTGCCGTCCTCATTGCCGGTCAGGAAGGCCGGCAGGCCGTCGCTGGTGGCGGGATCGACCAGTTTGTTGAGTCGCCGCTCGGAGATCGACGCCAATACCGGAATCGCCGCCTTCACATAGCTCATCGCCAGCGCCAGCGGCATGCCGTGGAAGTGGCCGGCAGAGATTACCTGCTCCTCGATGTGACTGGCGTCGGTGTTGTCCGGGAAAATCAGCGGATTATCGGTGACCGCATTCAATTCGATATCGATCACGCGGCAGGCCTGTGCCCATGCGTCGCGGACCGCGCCGTGCACTTGCGGCATGCAGCGCAGGCAATAGGCGTCCTGCGGCTGATGCTTCTTGCCGCCCTTGAACGGCAGGAACCGGCTATAGAACGCTTCGCGGCCATGGCGCTGGTTGGCCGGCACCCAATCCCAGCTGATATCGAAACTCAGCGCCTGGTCCTCGGCCGTGCTCCACGCTTCCGCACTCCATTGCTTGAAGCGCGGCACCAGGTGATAAGGAATATCCAGCAAGGTGGACCCGGCCAGCAGACCGCGCACGTGCTCGGCGACCCCGACCTGCCCCGGATGCGGACGCAGCGCATGGACTTCCGCGCGCAGCGCACCGCTACGCCCGGCGAAGGCATCCAGCGTCATCGATGCGGCCAGGTCGGCGACATCGAGCAGGTATTCCAGCGTATCAAGCGCCAGTACCGCGGTAGCCAGCATCTGCGCGGTGCCGTTATTGAGCGCCAGGCCTTCCTTGAAAGAAAGCCGGATCGGCTGCAAGCCCGCACGCTCCAGCGCTTCGGCGCCCGACAAACGTTCGCCCCGGTAAAAAGCTTCGCCGCCGCCGAGCAGCACGATCGCCAGATGCGAGAGCGGCGCCAGATCGCCACTGGCACCGACCGAGCCCTTCTCGGGCACTACCGGAATCACATCGTGGTTGAGCAATGCGGTCAACGCTTCCAGCGTGGAAACACGGATACCGGAGTGACCGCGCATCAGCGTATTGATGCGAATTACCAGCATCGCGCGCACCACTTCAGCGGAGAACGGCTTGCCCACGCACACGGCATGCGTAGTGATCAGGTTGTGCTGAAGTTCTTCCAGCAGCGTGCCTTCCGGCCTGTTCGGATGGCCGCCCGGCAATTCATCGCGCAGGCGATAGGCGCCCAGCAATTTGTCAGCGTTGCTGCCGAAACCGGTGGTGACACCATAGGTGGGTTCGCCGCAGCTTACTTTTTCCGCCAGGAAATCCGCCGCGCGCTGCACGCGCTGCAATTGCGCGGCATCAAGCCGGACGCCATGGCCTTTACGCGCCACGGCAACGAGTTGTTGACGGCTAAGGCTGTTGCCGTCCAGCAGAATGGTCTGACTCACAAAATCTCCAACCTGTGCTTGATGTCGTCATGCCCGCGCCAGCGGGAAGCCGTGGCTCATCCAGCGGATGGCTCGAAGATCGAGCCAGCCTGGATCACCGGTGTTGTTGTATGCCGGCTTCCGTGCGCGGTTCCATTTACTGCTTTTTGCCTGCGGTCGCGGCAAGAGACTGACCGACCTTGCTGTCGACAAGCACTCCCGCTTGCGCGAAAGCAACGGCAAGGCTGCCTTGCCAACCGATGCAACTGCCTAGTTGCTGATCTCGGCCTGCGCCAATTCCACTCGCAAAGTCTTGATCAACTCGCTCCGTGCCACTTCGAACTGATCCTCGCGGCGCAGATCCTTCACCGTTACCACGCCCTTGGCCAATTCATCCTCGCCCAGCACGATCACGAAGCGGATCCCCGCGCGGTCGGCATATTTGAATTGCTTGCCCAGCTTGCCGCCGTCCAACACCACCTCCGTGGCAATGCCCGCCGTGCGCAATTCGCCGGCCAGCGCCAGGTAAGCCGGCAATTGCGCGGCATCCATCTGCGTGATGAGTACGTCGACCGTGCTGCGCGCGGTGCCGACCAAACCAGCATCGCGCAATTGCCAGTAAAGCCGCGTCAAGCCGATGGAGATACCCACGCCAGGCAAGTGCGACTTGGTGTATTGCCCAGCAAGATTTTCATAGCGTCCACCCGAACAGATCGATCCGATCTGCGGATGGTCGTTGAGCGTGGTCTCGTAGACGGTGCCGGTGTAGTAGTCCAGGCCGCGCGCGATCGACAGGTTCAGCGCGTAATGCGTTTCCGGCACGCCGAACGCATGGATCAGGCCCAGCACCTCCTTCAGCTCGGCACGGCCCTGCTCCATCGCTTCCAGACCGCTGCCCAGTGCATCGAGCTTGTCGAGCGCGTCCTGCAAGGAGGTGGAACGCACCTGCACGAAATCGAGGATTTTCTGTGCCGCCTCCGCACTGAGGGCGAAGGCTTCGCCGGTCAAGGTTGCGCGCACGTAATCGGCGCCGCGCTTGTCCAGCTTGTCCACTTCGCGCAGCACAAGCGTCTGCTGCTCGGGATCGGTCACACCCAGGCTTTCGAAATAACCGCGCATCAGCTTGCGGTTATTCAACTGGATGGTGAACGCGCCAATATTCAGTTCGCGAAAGACGCTATAGATCACCGCCGGCAACTCGGCGTCGTAGCGGATCGACAGGCCATCCTTGCCGATCACGTCGATATCGCACTGGTAGAACTCGCGGAAGCGTCCGCGCTGGGCGCGTTCGCCACGGTACACCCGCTGCATCTGGTAGCGGCGGAAGGGAAAACTCAGGTCGTGCTCATGCTCGGCCACGTAGCGGGCGAGCGGGACGGTCAGGTCGAAGCGCAACGCCAGCTCGGGCTTCTCGCCCTGCTCCAGCGCCCCGGTCGACTGCACGAAATACACCTGCCGTTCGGTCTCGCCGCCGGTCTTGGTCAGCAGCACATCCGAATACTCCATCACCGGTGTTTCCACCGGCAGGAAACCGAAGCGCTCGTAATTGCGACGGATCACGTCGAGCATGCGCTGGAAAGCAATCTGGTCGAGCGGCAGCAGCTCGAGCACGCCGGGCATGGTGCGGGCCTGGGTAAGCGCCATGGAATCCTCTGCTAGCAAATGAAAAATGCCGTCCAACGGCAGCCGCATAGGGTAGCAGATAGGCCCATCGGCCCCGCCTGCCAGCGGGCCGATTCCCGTGACCGGGTGGCCGTGGAGCCTGTTGCCAAGGTTAACCGGGCCCGATAAGATACGCGGCTCCCACGGGGTGTAGCTCAGCCTGGTAGAGCGCTACGTTCGGGACGTAGAAGTCGCATGTTCGAATCATGTCTCCCCGACCAAATTGAAAGACCCAAAAAACCCTGAAAAACAGTCGTTTTTCGGGGTTTTTTGTATCTAAAACCGGGAGCCGCGAAACGCACCAATGTGCTCTCAAACACTCCCAAAAGCACCTTTTGTGTCCCCAGCGGTGTCCCCGCTGTCCCCGCTGTCCCCGATCTACGCCCCCTGGACATGGTCCCATCATGGATCAGTAGCGGTTGAGACCTTTAGCACGACCGACACGCGCAACGCCTCTGCATCCACCATGGCGTGATGCCGTCGTGCGGCCGCCTCGGGATGCGCAGCGAAATATTGCTCCTGCGCCTCCAACACATTGAGATCGGTCACCAGCACCGGCACCCATTCCGGCACACCACCGTTCCATGTTCCGAAACTTTTAAGCGCCCGAGTGAGTTGCTCCTTGTCAATTGCCCCATCGAAGTGGATACGTGGGGAATCGAACGAAGCGATGAAGGTGCGCAGTTGCGCGCCGAACTCCTGATCCGGAAGTACCGGACCCTCCAGCAGCGGGTACACCACGGTACGCACGAACGAGGACGGCCCTTCTGGTCGCGGCGATCGCTCGGCATAGAAACGGGGCTCTCCATCCTCGTGGATCAACGCCAGGCTGATCAGTTCCCTGGCTACATCGTTGTTCCACTCTGTGTCGAGGAAAAGGTTGTCGGGCATGGATTCAGACCCTTGTAAGATCGGCCGCCCGTTGGCCCGCCCCGAGGTCGAGATTGCATATCGCCTTGGGGTCATGTCCGATCAGTTCGACACATATAAGTAAGTTTATCGCCCTGGGCGAATCCTTCAGCAGTGCCCCGTGATCGGGCCGCCTTCGCCCTCTTTTATGGCTATTCATGAACGATACCTTGGACCTCCTCCGCGCCAAGTTTCCCGGGCAGGTCATGCTCTCGCCCCGCGAGATCGCCCGCGCCATCTATGGTGATGAAAAAGCGACCCGAAAAAGGATTGAAGGCGTCCGCAAGATGCTCGACAACGGGACATTGTGCCCGGACCTTCGGAAGGCCCCGAGCGAGGGCCGTTGGCTGATCCCCATTGCGGCCTTGGCGCGCTCGTTGGAAAAGCGATACGTGATCCCGGTTAGCAGCGCGCCACCGACTGTTCACCCTCGTCCGCGGGGGAGAAAGATGACCAACATTGGGCCGCGCATGTTCCGGTAATGGCGGTTGCGGTGGGCGCCATTGGCAATGCCCTTCGGGATTTTTGGCGTGTATGAAACGATCTATCCCCTTGTGAAGTCGCCCTATCCGCCCGCATGATCTCCGAAGGGGCGGGCACCATCCTGCCGCATGGACACGCTACAGGGGGCGTCATGGGACTCTTGGATGACATTCTCGCTTGGTCAGGCAATCTGCCGACCTGGCAAAGCGACGCATTACGCCGGCTGTTCCATAGTGGCGCATTGAATGCGCAGGATCTCACTGAACTGCTTGCCATGGTCAAGCAACAGCATGGCGATGGCGCACAGGCTGAGGTTCAACCCATCCCCTTACAAAGGGCCGACATTCCCCACGCCGGCGGCAGCGAGACCGTGCGCTTGCTGGGGTTAAACAACCTCCAACACGTCAATCGTTTTCCGTCGGGCCGCGCGGTCAGTTTCAAGCCCGACCGACTCAACGTGCTGTTCGGCGAAAACGGCGCAGGGAAATCCGGATATGCCCGTGTCCTGAAAAACGCATGCCGCGCCCGTGTTCGTCTCCCCGTTCTGCCTGATGCCTTCGACGCGACCCGCCCTCGCCCTGTTCCAACGGCGGACATCAGTTTCGACGTTGACGGTCAGCCCGCGCCGCAAACCAAGTGGGCCCAAGGCACCCCCGCAGATCTCCTGCTGGGAAACATCACGGTGTACGACAGTGCTTGTGGCAACGACTATGTCGCCAATGCGGGCGCCAGCGATTACCAGCCCTACGGCCTTCCCCATCTCAATCGCTTGGCTGCTGCGCAGCGACAGTTGATGGACTTGATTGTCCTAGAGACTCAGCAGATCAGCCTCAATGCCAGCGCTTTTGATGCGCTCAAAGGTCCTCACGAGATCGGGACGATGCTGGCGAACATTGGCAAGGATACGGATGTAGCACGCCTCCAAACCCTCGCCACCCTTGCACCTGAAGAGGTGCAACGCGTTGCTGAACTGAAATCGGTTCTGGAGAGCATGAATCCGGAACCCGAGGCCCGTCGCGCCGAACTGTTGGCTCAGCGTCTGGATACGGCCGCAACAGCCGCGCAGGGTGCTCAGCGCTACATCACCGATCGATCTCTCGACGAAGTTCACCAGCGCCTGCAAAACCAAATCACCGCCCAAGCCACCTGGTCGCTCGCGCAGAGCCGACTTCATCAGCAAGACGGCATCAGCATCACACCAACCCGTGCAGATCTTCTTCCTGGCACCGGCAACGACGTGTGGAAAGCGCTTTTTGAAGCCGCTGAGAAATTCTCCACCGAGTGCGCCTATCCATCGCATGCCCATATGAACACGGACGTGGGCGCGAAATGCGTTCTATGCCAGACACCGTTGGACGAAAGTGCCAGCGACCGTATGCGTCGCTTTGCCGAGTATGTGGTTTCTGATGCGTCCAAAAACGCCGAGGATGCAACCCAACGGATGAAAGACACCATGGTGGCAGTAGGGTCCGCCGACCTGGATCCGATCGATGCAGCCACCTTGGAAGAACTCGCCACCTCTGATCCCGCCTTGCACACCATCATCAAGGACTTCACGGCCAACTGGAAAGAACGCCGTGATTGGGTCCAGCAATGCGTGGAAACGAACAACTGGGATACCCCGCGTCCGGCCCTGCTGGAGGGCGATGCATTGGATGTCCGCCTCCGGACAAAAGCCACCGCGCTTCGCACCCAAGCCCAAGATCTCAGAAAAATCGTTGGATCCCGTCGCCAAAGCCACGTTGGAAAACGAGCGCGCCGCGTTACTGCTCCGCCAGGCGCTGCATTCCAAGATCACCGAAATTGAGCAGTACGCGACAAACGCCACCCGAAAACACCACTTGGAGGCCTGTTCTGCTGCGCTCAACCCGCGCAAGGTCTCGCTCAAAATGACGGAGTTGGCCGGTACGTACATCAACGATGCCCTGGTCACCGCCATGAACGAAGAACTCAAGGCATTGGGTTATCGAAGGAAGGTGGAACCCGACATTTCGACCCGCACCGATGCGGGCAAGACCATGGTGACGCTGAAGATCAAGAACGCTCAGGACGGTGCCAATCAGATTCTCTCGGAAGGCGAACAGCGCGCGATGGGGCTAGCCCTGTTTCTGGCCGAGGTCCGGCTGCAGAACCACAAGTCCACTGTGGTGTTCGATGATCCCTCCACTTCTTTCGATCACCACCACCGCCGTCACATGGCCGCACGACTGGCGGCGTTGGCGGTGGACCGCCCTGTCTTGGTGCTCACCCACGACGCGGTGTTCCTGTCGGAGATCAACTTTGCAGTGAAGCGCAGCGGGCAAGCCGTGGCTTATCAAACAGTCCGATGGGATAGGCATCACCCTGGATTGGTCGCCCCGGGCCTGACCTGGGAAACCATGGATGCATCTGCCCGTCTGGCCGCCTTAGAGCAAAGCATCACACCGCTCAAGCAACACAGCGGCGACTACATGGATGAGGCCACCAAGGAAGCGGTCAAGATGGCCTATACGAGGCTGCGCGGAACCATCGAGCGCGCTGTCCGCGAAGTGTTCATGAACAACACGGTGCGCCCCTTCAGCGACGAAGTCTCCGTCGATAGTTTCGGCGCGGTTATCGGGCACCCGCAAGATGAGTGGGACCAAGTCACAGAGATTTACGCCCGATCCTGTGAAGTGACCGACGCGCACGACACGAACGCCGCCCACCAACTCGCCATTCCCGATACTTCAACACTGGAGCAGGACATCAGCAACTTCAAAGGCCTGCTCGAAAAGGCCAAACAACGGAAGCGTGCATACCAAAATGCACGAAGTGAACAGACCACTGCTCGCCGCACACCGTTTGCACAGCCCTGACGGATCGGAGTCGCTGTCCGACCCGGCTTGAGGTGTCCATCGGCGGGCTACATCGCCGGCTACAGGTTCGCCCATAGTCGGCCTGGAGTCGGTTGGGGCCATTCCCAACCATATGCCTCCGCCACCGCCTGATCCAAGTCGCGGTGGAGGTTGTCCAGCCAAACCGCTGCGCCGCATCCTGAGTGATCGTCGCGCGCGTGGTGTTGGGGCGCAACGCTTCTGGATTTTTGAACACGTTCTCCAGGATCTGACGGGGCTTGAAGTCCGCGAGATCCTCGATGGTCCGGTACCATCGGTCGAATACAGACCAACCAACGGGGGGGAATCGGCATGAGCGTCAAGTTGTTGCTGAACCAAGATGATCAGAAACACCACGTGCAAGAGATTACGCGTTTATTGGGCGCATCCCATCACTTTGAATGTCTGGTGGCTTTCGCCAAAAGAACACCCGACACCACACTGGACAAACTGAAGAAAAAACTTGCGGGCGGGATGTCTGCGCGCATGGTGATCGGTCGCAGTTTTTACCTCACCGACCCACCGCTGCTTCGTGAACTTTTGGCCTTGAGTGAAAAACATCAACTGGAGTTGTATCTCAGCAATACGGATGTGACCTTCCATCCCAAGATCTACGCGTTTGATGGTCCAAAAGGGAAAACGGTCATCATTGGATCGGCCAACTTGACCTATGGTGGACTTGAGGGAAATTACGAAGCGTCCGCGCTGATCACCGACACGGACGGCACCATAACTCGGTCGATAAAAAAGCACTTCGACGAATTGATTGACGCCGAGGAGATCATCCCGGCAACGAAGGAACTTATCAACGAGTATGAACACGAGCACACCGTCCATCGCACACTGCATGCCTTGGCGGACCGGCGCGCCCACCTGATCGCCAATAAAGAAATCGCTCATGGCAAAAATGGAACCGATGGCGCTGGCGCTCCGGGCAACTACGCTTTGCTGCGTGAAACACTTCGGCTGATGAAAGAAGACAAAAGTCACGAAGGCTTCTCGGCCGACAGGAAACGCCGCGACAAAGACTTGGTCATTGCCCGGGGCATGCTGACCACTCTCGCCACGAACCGCGTGGTCCCGGGGCAGTCATTTCTGCAACGCTACGAAGCCTTGATCGAGCACTTCCATTCGGGGCAGTTATTTCGTGCAAAGACCGTCATTGCCAAGAAGGCGGATCTATTCCTAGATGGCATCGCCGATATTGTTGCTCATGGGAGAGGCCTTCAGCCGCGCGATGCGTTCAACCTTCTCCATGGGCATTTTTCGGAAATAAAAAGTGCGGGCATCAACATTTTGACCGAAGTCCTTCACGCCATTGACCCCACAAAATTTGCGGTCATGAATCAAAACGCGGTTGCTGGCATGGTGAGCGCAGGGATCCACGACTATCCCGAGCGCCCGCTCAAGACCAACGTCGATGGCAAGAAATATGCGCGTTATTGCCGTGATGCCGACACGGTGCGCGACGCCCTTGGCTTGACCAATCTCTCAGAGTTGGATGCGCTATTCAACTACAACTTCTACAAGAACAAGCGCTCCTGACGATCGGCAGGACAGATGAGTGGCCCCTATAACCGCACGATGAAGGAGTGCTCCAGAGCCGCGGGGTGCCGCGGGAGCCCTTATGGTCGTGCCACGACGCCCTAGAGGCGCGCCCTACAGGGCCGTCGCGAAGTAAGTTAGCCCTTGATTGAAGATCTAATTTTTATCGGCCTTACCCCTTCATAAAGAGGCGATCGCACAACAGGCGTTGATATATTGAACGATTTTAGATACCACTCAAGCATCTTTGGTTCATCTACGCCGGACCGCGGATCAGTCGCAACCTCATCAATGACACTTTCAAAATCAAAATCGTACTTGAAAATGGTTTCGTGATTTGTATGCCAGATGTCTTGATACAAAATACGCACTTCATTCTCGTGCTCAAACTCCTCACGCTTCACCAGCAAAGTCCTAGCCGCCCTCCCATTATTGAGGACCACGTTCTCCAAGACGCTGCCTTCTAGCCACGCCTCGATGGCATCTTTCTTCTTGTATTCAACCGTTCCTATGAAGCACTTTACGCCCCTATCGGCAAGTCGAACAGTATTCCGCAGCGACATAATAAGTTTTCGCGGTGTCGATTGAACCCGGATGCCGTCCTTGTTGTGGCTATAAATCCGCCACATCGCATCTGTATCCCTTTTCTTTGTCCAGCACTGTCCGTACCACTTCTCTCGGATCGGCTCTAATGAGACGTTTTCGCCTTTATCAGTCTCGGTCATGCATTTTAGGAAAAAGTTCTCAAAGGGATCATCCCACAAGCGCGGCCTTACCAAGACATTTTGTTTCGACTTCAGAAGATCAAGAAAGTAGATTCTTGGAAAGATTCGGTAGATGGGCAGGTCTAGGTCTGGAATATCCAAAATGCTATCGTCCAAATTCGCTGATAAAAATGTTGCCACTACATCACTCCCTTGCTTGCAAATTGTCTGTTTTGGATGGGCTAATCAACCTTCCACCTAGTTTCCAGCAGCGTGATTCGCTTTCATCACGCTCATCCCCTTAAAACATTCTTCCCAGCACCGCAGCCCCTCAATTCGCCCGCTTTATTGCGACGACGAACAACGTTTGATTGGGCTTACCCGGTGTCGAGAACGGCACTTCCTCGCCTTCCATCGCGCCGATCAGTGCCTGGCCCAGTGGGCTCGCCGCGGAAACGAGCCCATTATTCGGATCGGATTGACTCATGGTAATCAAAACTGTGATTTCCTTGTCCGGTGTCGAATTGGACAAGTTCCGATAGATCACGGAATCGCCCACGTCGACTTCAGGCCGCGACGCCTCCGTCAACAGTTGCCCCAGCGTCGCGTTGACCTGCCTCACTTCCTCCGGCGTAGGCTCGAGCAAGTCCTCTTCCGAATTGACTGAGTGCGTGTCGACAGCGACGACCATCGACGGATCAACTTCTTGCTTCTTGAGTTCTTCAAGGAAACTGATCAAGCGTGACATTTCGCGCTTAGGGTTGCGGAACCACTCCGTCGACCAGATTCGCCAGATTTTTCCCTTCCAGCCCAGGCCTTCCAAGATTTCCTGGCGTATGCGATCACGATCGCGCACTGTGATCCCGGAATGGTAGGTGGCACCATCGCACTCGATCGCCGCCAAGAACAAGTGTGGGTACTTCGGATGTTTTACACATATGTCTATGCGATAACTCGCGACGCCCACTTGCGGCACGCAGTCGTAGCCCCATTGCTCCAAGGCCCTAATCACCGTCACCTCAAATTCGGACTCTGGCGTCCGACCTGTGGGCTCACCCGGATCAAGGTTCAGTCGCCCCGTTTCCGCGTACATCAAGTAATCGCGCAACGCCTTCGTCCCCAACGGGGTACCAGCGCCCACGACGATGTCCGAGTGCTTCATCGACGTGATCAGGAGCACTGACGATTTGGCACGTGTGAACAGCACGTTCAACCGGCGCCAGCCGCCACCTTGGCTTATCGGGCCAAAGTTCTGGTGGACGCGGCTCGCGCCCGGCGGCGGACCATACGTAGTGGAAATAACGATGGTGTCGCGCTCATCACCTTGGACGTTTTCCAGATTCTTGACGAAAATATCCTGCCCTTCATCGCTCCACTTGCTTCGGTAATCTTCCGCGCCTGGAACCGACTTCAGGCGCTCTTCCAATAACTCGGCAATCAAATCGCGTTGACGAATGTTCAACGCAACAACACCCAGAGACAGTTCCGGGGTGTGAATGATGTGATCGACCACGGCGTCCACGACTGCGGCCGCCTCGCGCACATTGATCTGGCTTTCGTAAACCGCGTTCCTGACGTAATGCATGCGAACACCAAGACCGCGTGAGCGCGGGAACGGTGCCGGGAACACAATCAATTTGCCGTCGTAGAACTGTTTGTTCGAGAAGGCGATTAGGCTTTCGTGGCGCGACCGGTAGTGCCAACGCAGCGAACGAATCGGGCGGAAATGGCTGCTCGCCAAATCCAGGATCGACTCCGCCTCTTCCGCGACCGAGGGCTCCTGCCCGTCGTCGTCCGACTGCATTCGCGAAAAGAACGATGTTGGCGGCAACTGCTTGGGGTCACCCACGACGACCAACTGTTTACCGCGGGCGATCGCGCCGATAGCCTGCTCTGGCCGCATTTGAGATGCTTCATCCATGATCACCACGTCGAACATTTCGGGCGTGGTATGTAGATACTGTGCGACGGCCTGCGGCCCCATCATGAAGCAGGGTTTCAACTGCTGGATCGACTTCCCCGCACGCTTCAACAAATCGCGCAAAGCAACCCGTGGCCGCGCCTGCGGCAGAAGGTGCTGAATCAAACTCATCTCGGTTTTATCAGCCACCCGTGTTCCGCTATGCCCAAGATCCACCTTGGCCGAGCGGCGGTTTTGGTGGCTGATCTGCTTGCCCCGTAAGGCCACGAGTTCGCGATCCAATTGAGAAAACTCTCCGCGCGTATTGGTATGAACCGAACCGCTAAAGTTTTGCAACGCAGGTGTCTTGCGGAACAAGGCTTCAGCGATCGACGCGTAGAAGCGGTACAAGAACGCATCTACTAACAAGTCCGGGGACAAACCAGCGTCTTCTAGCGCCAATACGAACGCGTCCAAGCCTGCGCTTTCGCACTCGGCTCGGTAATGAACGTACAACGACCACGGGATCAACTCGTGGATGTACGCCAGCGCGTCTTTGATGAAGCCGCGCGTCATTTCGGTTCCTATCTCATCTACGGTCGAGTTGGGCAGCCAAGCCTCGATTTCCAGGGTGCCGAACTCTTCGAGTTCCAGCAGGGTTTCCCGTAACTGCTTCAAGTTTTCGCCGAACGTCGCGACACGTTTCTTCATATCGTCGAGTGCAGATCGCACTGACGGTGCCCACAACCTCTGCTTCGCCGCCAAGGGTAGATCGCTGTCAGCCACCGCCTGACCGAACTTCACTGCAGCCATGATCGCAGGCAATTCTTCGCGGAAGCGCGATGCCCGTTCACCCAGAACAGCCTTCAGTTCCGACGAGCCTGCGATCTGATTCGATTTTGCGAACAACTCGTGTGCTTGTTGGATCAGCACTTGGCCTTGCTCTAATGTTTCGCCAGCGTGGACGGCGCCGGCGAAATCGTTGGACACCACGCGCAGTTGTCCCAGCAAGTTGTTCACTGCCGAAAGGCGTTGATTCCAGTTCTTGGCGTCGCTCCAACCTTGAAGCCGTGGGCAGTTGGAGTTGATCCAATCATCCAAACTTTGAAGCGCGCCGAAGTATGAGGCCACCTCCGCTTGCTTGGACGCTAAACCTGCAATGGTCGTACGTTCGACCGTCAGAGGATCGAGCGCGGCTTCGCCCACGCCGGCTTGCGCCAAACGCTCGCTGGCGCCCTTCAGCCATTTGGCGATCTTGGCGGCATCCAACAACGGAAAGTCTGACGGCAACGGCGAGACGCCGGCCGTGTGGGTCAGTGGACCTGAGTTGGTCCAGAGAGACCAACCTTTGCGGAGTTCAGACAATTCCTCCAGTTCGGCCAAACGCTGCGCGGCCACCATTTTTGTTTTGTCACGCGACAACGAACGATGCGCCTTGACGGCGGTGCGCCATGGTTTCTGAAAAGCGCGATACCACGTATCGCCTTCGCGCAACACCAAGATCCACTGGCGAAGTTCCGCGTCCTCTGGCGCCTGGTCCATGTAAAACCGCTGCGAAACGCCCTCCTCCATAGATTGGAGGCGAATGCGTTCGGCGTTGCCCCTGCTCAAAATGTCCGCCGCGTTGGGCTTCGCAAGTGCGGCGGATCGCATGTGCAACTGTGGCAACGGCGCGGCGGCACAAACTTCGATGATTGCCTTGAGTTTTTCGTCTCCTTCGGCCGAATCCTGCGCAAGACCAACTCGTTCCAACACCTTGTTCAGGCCTTCGCGCGCTTGGGCCCCCGCCTTCAGCAGCGCATCCAATCGTCGGGTGTTGTCCTCCAGTTCCCCAACCTGCAGGCCACCCAATCCGTTTTGGCGGATAAAAACCATGACCTTTTCGGTCAGGTGCGATTGCACCACCTTCCCATAGTCCACCTTACCCTGGGTCGCCGCTTCCAACTCCATGATTGCATTCAACGTCGCGTTGTTCTTCCTGAGAACATCGAGCGCGTTCTTCTGGTTCGCGTGATCCTTGCCAAAAACCACCGGAAGTACGTCGACGGCTGTATCGTCCGCCAACAACGCTTTCAGGTTCTCGACTTTCTCGATCAGTCTGGATGAATCCGCCAAACCGTTCGCTTCGTCTTCGCGCAAACCGTACGTATCCATCAGTTCTTTGCTCGCCGCTTTGGCCGCTTCGACGAACGTTAACGCGCGCTGGAAGACCTTTTCGATCGCCAAATCGTCGCCTGGTGCAAGGCTGTCAGGAAAGAACCCCCAGTAAGGACTACTGGTGTCGTAGTACCCAATGTCCTTGAAGGTCTGCGCCAGCGATTTGACATGGTTGAGATTGCTTTCGAGCGTCGGGGCGTTGGATTGTGGCGCGGACTTGACGGTCACGCCGATCAATTTCTCGGTGAAGTCGCCCAACTTGACCCGGCTGTGTTCGGCACGCCATAACACTTGGTGGATCGTGATACCCAACTGGTTGCCCGTCACTGTGTTCAACAACTTTGCGTATTGATCGAGTTTATGCCTGCGGTCAGCAAGCCTTTCGATGGTTGTTTCCAACCCAGACGGCGGAGCCGTCCTCAAATCCAATCGGCTTTCAAGGGCTTCGAGGACCTGGCGCTTGTTCGTTTTGTTCGAGTGGAGTTCAAGCAAGAAAGGATCCAAGCCGGCGGCTTGAAGTCGACGCTGGACCACTTGCAGCGCCGTCAACTTCTCGGCCACGAACAACACCGATTTTCCCGCGTGGAGGCAAGCGGCGATGATGTTGGTGATCGTCTGGGATTTGCCGGTTCCAGGCGGACCTTCAATCACGAGCGATTTGCCCGCCATCACATCGACGATGGCGCTGTGTTGCGAACTGTCGGCATCGTAAATCAACGGAAGGTCCGCCGACGGCAGCCGATCCAAATCGTATTCCTCGGCGTAGCCTTGCCCGGTCGCTTCGTTGCCCCCCGTGAAAATCTGCTTGATCACGGGGTGGTTCAAGAGCGTGGACTGGCCGTTCACGTCCACCCAGTTGTCCGGATCGAGACCGCGAATCACGAGCATGTTGGCGAACGACAGCAGCGCCAGTGTCATGCTCCGACGCACCTTCCATTTTGGGCGCCGCTCGATCAATTTGCCGATTTGCCGAAAATATGTTTCGACGCCTTCGTCTTCTTCTGGAAACTCGGGTAACGTGAAGTTGTGATCCCGTTTCAACCGCTCGCGGAGCGAAAGGTTTTCCTCGATTTCTTCGCCCGTGTACGCAAGGTTGAAAACGACCTCATGTGCTAGTTGAATGTAGTCGAGTTTGACAGGCACACACACAAGGGGCGCCGACAACACTTTGTCGGAGCCGGGATTTTCCGTGTAATCCAAACACCCCAACACCAAATAAAGCATGTTGGCGCCCGTTTCTTCCAACGCCAGGCGCGCTTCACGATCGATCTTGCGAAAGTGTTTGGCAAGGTCTTCGTCGTAGTGCTGGACGCGGGCGATCTTCGCATCGCCCCGACTCTCCGAGATTTCTTCCAGTTCGATGTTCAAACCCAGGCGGAGCGCGTGTTCCTTCGGCTCGGGTTTGACCGAGCGATCGTGCTTGACGACCCACTCGTCGCGTCTCGGATCGGGAATCGGCACGATTTGAACCGTGCCAGGGTTGGCGCCCGTCAACCGACGGTATGTGTCATCCAAACGCCCTGGCACCAAGGATAACGCCTTGCCAGCGGTGATCTTGAAGTTGAGCAATCGGTTGCGCGCGGTCAGATCCAGCAATCGGTGCTGAAGTCGGCGCAACACCTCTGGAATGGGCAGGCTGCCATCGAAGACATTGGTCGTTTCGGCGTCCATTCCTCTCCCTTCACCAACCGCCAAAAATGTTGGGCAAAGAACCGCCGCGGGCGGCGTTGCACGCCCCCGCATGACCCTCGACGTTGGTGTTGAAAAACCCCATCGAAATAGTCATTCGCCCCCCAATGACCGGATTATGCCTCAGTTGATTTCGTCCGCTCGCTCGCAGACGCGGATTTGAGGTCATCGAGGCTGCCGTCTTCGATCAGCATTGAGCGAGTCCGGATCGCCGTAGGAAAGGCTGGTCACGGGCCCCAAGAGCCTATACGGAGCCACGGCGGCGCGCGCCAGGTCGGCGTCGCGGTTGAACCAGGACAACAAGGGCATCGAATCGGGTTCCCCGGGAAATGGCAACGGTACCCTGACCCGTGAGGATACCTGCCAGCCTTCTCGGCACTTGAGACACCCCGCTATGTGCCGCTCCTTCTACAGTCCGGCCGGGGCGCCGCGACGCGGGCCACATCTCAGCATTCAACCACTCGAAACGGGGGCGGAAGGAGAGAAGTGATATGTGGGTTCAAGCCCCCTCTCGCCCTGCCCGAGAACTGTGGAGCGCCAAGGAACCCCAAAACGCTCACCGTGAACGTCAGGAAAAATATTTTCTTCAGGTTTATTCAAAAATATGTGGTGTCCCCATCGGTGTCCCCACGTCCCGTAATGCATTGTTCTTCCGTCATTTTCTGATATGACATCTACGTTTTGAACGTAGATGTCACAATGGGCGAAAACTGACACCAACTCACTGTATTTGAAAGATTTTTTGAATCATCAAAAGCGCAAAAAAATTGACTTCTACTGGCGGGACGTAGAAGTCGCAGGTTCGAATCCTGTCTCCCCGACCAATGTTTTTCCGAAAAAGCCGGCCAAACAGCCGGCTTTTTCATGCCACGCAGCGGGCCTGCCGGTTACATCAGATGCACGCCTTGAGCTGACGCACACCTTCGCGAAGTTCGTGCACGCTCGCCCCGGAATAGCCAAGGATCACGCCGCCTCTCGGCGGTGGCGCGGCATAGCAGAGCGAAAGCGGCCGGGCGGAGATGCCTTTCTGCGCGGCCTTGATCGATACCGCCACATCGTCCACGCCGCGCGGCAGCAAGGCGGCCAGTTGCATGCCCGCCTGGGCACCGATGACCTGCAAGCGGCCGTCCATATGTTTGTCGATGGCTTCCAGCAAGGCGTTCCGGCGCTCCAGGTAAAGCATCCGCATGCGGCGGATATGCCGTGCGAATTGTCCTTCGCCAATGAAGTCGGCAAGGACAATTTGGTACAGCGTTGAGGAGAACGTATCGAAGGCATCGCGAACCGCGGCGAATGCGCAAACCAGGTCTTCGGGAACGACCACATAGCCCACCCGCAGCGCAGGAAACATCACTTTGCTGAACGTGCCGACGTAGATGACACGATCGCCGCTATCCATGCCTTGCAGCGACGCGAGCGGGCGGCCGCCGAAGCGGTATTCGCTGTCGTAGTCGTCTTCGATGATCCAGGCTCCGGTGCGGGTAGCCCAATTGAGCAGTTGCATGCGGCGTGTGGCGCTCATGGTGCAACCAAGCGGAAATTGATGCGAGGGGGAAATATACGCCGCGCGCGCGTGGCGGCTGCGACGGATACCTTCATCCACCACGAGCCCTTCCTCGTCCACCGGAACGGGCACGATGTCCGCGCCCACGGTTTTCAGCGCCTGCCGCGCGCCGGGATAGCCGGGATCTTCCATCCACACGCGATCCTTCGCTTCCAGCAGGGCATGCATGCAGATCTGCAAGCCCTGCTGCGACCCGGTAGTGATCAGAATCCGGGAGGCATCGCAACGCACCGCGCGGACCGTCGCCAGGTAGTCGGCAATGACTTCGCGCAGTGGAAGGTACCCCATTGGATCGCCGTAGACCATGTGTTCGACGAGCGGCTGGCGCGCGTGGCGATGGACAAGTTTCGACCACGCGGCGACCGGAAAGTGATCGAGCGCCGGCAGGCCGACGCGAAAGGCCCCCTGGTTATTGGCCCATGTCTGGGCAGGCGCACGTAAACCGTCGACCCGTCGCGACGCCCGGCGCGAGTTGCCTTGCGCAACGTCATCCGGCGCGATACGCGCAGCGGCGGCGCCCGGTTTGAACGCTGCGCCCGGGATCGATCGCGCCACGCAGGTACCCGCGCCAACGAAGGTTTCCAGGTAGCCCTCGGCGTACAACTGCTCGTAGGCGCTCAGCACTGGCACACGTGAAATGCCCAGCTCCCTGGCCAGGCTGCGGGTGGATGGCACACGTTGGCCCGGCCGCATCCGGCCATCCATGATGGCTCGCCGGAACCATTCGGCCAGTTGGCCGTACATCGGCGCGCTGGCTGCGGCATCGAGCGCGATGGGGGGCAGGAACGCTGCGGGCATTCGTTTCATGGCGGCCCTCAAGTGGCTATGGCAAATCATAGCGAAGTGGCTATTCAAGCCGACCACTGTCCAGCCTACCTTTTGCCCCGGACAGCCAAGGGAGGTGAACCGTGAGACGGATGAGCTGGAGGCCGCGAACCGACCGAACGGAACGGCTGCCACGGCTGCGGAATGTTGGTTCACACCATGCGGCCGGACATCAGTACTTGTCCGCACCGTTTCACTCGCTCTTTTTTTCCGGAAGCCGGCAGCAAGGCTCTGGAACGATGCGCCATCCATTTGGCGCGGGCCCCATGACGGGTGTGAGGCGGTACTGGCCTATGCTGCTGAGTTTGCTGGGCTGGCTTGTGCGATCAGTACCCGCGCTCGCGCAGAGCGCTCCGGCCTTGCCGCCCGCCGTGTCCACCGAGCAATCGATGAGCGATGCCTGGTGGACGGGCCCGATGCTGGCCAACTCGGCCGAAACGCTGCCACCCGGGCATTTTCTGTTCGAGCCTTATCTCTACGATATACGCTCGCCACACACCGACAGCTTCGGTTCGCGTACCTACATGTTGTATGGACTGATGAACCGCTTGTCGATCGGGATCATTCCCGTGTTCGGCTACAACCGGCTCGGCAACGGACCGAACAGTTCCGGCATTGGCGCCGGCGACTTGACCGTGCAGGCGCAATATCGGCTGACCGAATTCCAGCAAGGCAGCTGGCTGCCCACGACGGCGATCCAGTGGCAGGAAACCTTGCCGACCGGTCGTTATGACGAACTTGGCAATCATCCGGCCAATGGCCTTGGCGCGGGTACGTACACCACGACCCTGGCGCTCAACACGCAGACGTACCTGTGGCTGCCGACTGGTCGCATCCTGCGTGTGCGCTTCAACGTATCGGAGGCGTTCTCGCAACCCGCGCGCGTCAAGGATGTCAGCGTCTACGGCACCAGCCAGGGATTTCGCGGCACCGTGCAGCCGGGCAAGGGCCTGTTTGCCGACCTGGCCATCGAGTACAGCCTGACCGAGCGCTGGGTATTGGCGCTCGATGCCACCTACAGCCACAACGGCAATACCCGCGTGGCGGGTGAAAACATCCTCGATCCGGCCAGCCTTTCCTTTCCGCAACAGGTACGGCTGGATTCCGGCCCGAGCGAAGCGTTCGGCATTGCGCCGGCCATCGAATACAACTGGTCGCCGACATTGGGCGTGCTGCTGGGCACGCGGGTGATTTTCGGTGGACATAACAGCACCGGCTCGGTCACGCCTGCGATCGCAATCAATTACGTGTACTGAAAAACGTGAGCAACGGCAGCAATGCAATACGGCGCATGCTTATCGATCAGCAGTAAGTCGACTGCCACACGAATTGGCGATGCGCGATCACCACGACTCGCGTCGATCCGAACGAGCGCGTCATCCCATGCTTGCGGCAAGAACCAAGAGGTAAAGCGGATTGCGCCGCTCCGCCCAGCCCGCCAGTATGATCCTATGGTTCGCCACCCCACGGTTCAAAAGGAGATCGTCGATGAAGCTCCATGGTTTGTTTGCCGCCGCAGCCACCTTGCTGGTGCTCGCCGGCGTTCCCGCGAAGGCGGCCCCCGCCCTACCCTCCTTCATCGCCATTGCAGTAGCGGATCCGAACCGGCCCGCCGACGAGCGGGCGATGGATGCCGAGCGCAAGCCGATCGAAGTGATGCAATTCATGGGTATCGCGCGCGGCCAGAAAGTGGTCGACCTGATGCCCGGCAAGGGCTATTACACGCGCCTGTTCAGCAAGGCTGTCGGTCCGCACGGCGTGGTATATGCATTGCAGCCCACCGAGATGGACAAGGCCGCGCCCAAGGGCCTGCAAAGCGTGCGCGGCTTTGCCGGCACGGCCAATTATCCGAATGTGAAGATACTCGTGCAGCCGACCGCCGCGCTGCAGATTCCGCAGGGCGTCGATATCGTATGGACGTCGCAAAACTATCACGACCTGCACGACCCTTTCATGGGATCGCCGGATATCGCACGTATCAACAAAGCTATTTATGACGCGCTGAAACCCGGTGGCGTCTATATCGTGCTCGATCATGCCGCGGCAGCGGGCACCGGCACATCCAGGACGAATGACCTGCACCGCATCGACCCGGCCGCGGTGAAAGCGGAAGTGACCGCCGCGGGCTTCCAGTTTGTCGGCGAAAGCGATGTGCTGGCCAATCCGGCGGATAACCACTCGCTGCCAGTGTTCGACAAATCGATCAAAGGCAAGACGGACAGGTTCATCCTGAAGTTTCGCAAGCCGTAGCAAGCCTGCGACATGGCATGGCAGGCCCGCCGGGTTATCCGGCTTCGGTAACCCGGCGTGCGAAGGCTCGCGCTGGCCTTTCTAGCCACAACTACGCAGGGCTTAGGCGAATCTGCGTGGCATCGTGCTCATACGCTTCGCGTACCTGTTGTGCCGTTGCTTGCGCACGACGCATCCGGCATTGCTGTCAGTGATCCGGCAAGCGGCGGCGAATCGGCTCGAAGGCTGGCATGGCATGGCGTTCGAGCGGATCGGGCCGGCCTTCGTCGATGGCCTTCCAATAAGACCAGGGTACCTTGGCATCGCCCAATTCGTAGTCCATCGCATCCCAGCTGTCTTCGCGAAAACTGTAGAAAGCCCAGTGAATGCCGGCACGATCGGCTACCGAAAGCACGTCGTCGAGATAGGCCACGCAACCGGAAACCCTGCGAACGCAACCGAACTCGCCCATCACGATACGGTTCATCGGTATGTGTCGGGCACGAGCCCATTGCAGCGGCTGCCGCAAATAGGCATCGATGCGTTCACGATTCCAGTTTTCCAGCCGGCCAGCGAATGGCACGCGCCCAGGATAGGTATACGGCACCGCGCGCCTGAGATTCGGTGCGCTGGTGAAGGCATACGGCTCATACATATGAAAGCTGTACAACACGTGCGCATCGTCCAGCGGCGCGGGCCAATAAGCAAAATCGTCCGCGGCGCCGTACCAGCCGCTTTCCACCATGATCGGGGTCGTGGCGTCGATCTCCCGAATGGCCTTGGCCAACATCGTATAGAACGCCGGCAGGTCGCGTGCGGTGCCGCGCGCTTTTCGATACCAGGCCTGCATGGCAGCGGCGCTCGCGTGCTCATACAGGTCGCCGTGCTTTTCCGGCGCGGGTTCGTTGATCAGGTCGTAGGCGGCCACCGCTGGATGATCTTTCAGTGCGGACGCGAGATCGCGCCAGAACTGCGCGGCTTCTTGTTGATAGCGCTTGTCGCGCCACAGGCGGTCATCGAACTTGCCGCGATTGTTTTGCGACCAGCGCATGCCCGGCAAGGACAAAGGCACGACCACCACTTTCAAGCCGGCCGCCTGCGCGTTGTCGAGCACCTTTTGCAGGGTTGCCAGATCGCTTGCCACCAATCCCTGGTAGCGATCGGCGTTACCGAGCAGGAAGTCCCGTTGCGTTGGCCGCCATTTGTCATACGAGACACGCACCCAGCTTGCGCCATATTTTTTCAATGCACGAAAGTAAGCCTCATCGGGCGGCAAGCGGTTGAAGCTGTTGCCGCCATGGCGCGGCGTATCCCAGAAAGCCATCAGGTCAGCGGCAAGCAGCGCCGGCGCGAACAGGGTCAACCATGTAGATAGCATGATGGCTCGCATGCGCTTGCTCCAGATAAGCCCCGATGTGATCGATGCCGCCTTATCCGATAGTCAAAGCGGCGATCCGCTGTATTTGATCGGTCGGATCATCGAGCGCATTAATCGCCCGTGCGCGGCGATGAAAAAGCCTATCGGTCGAGCTTCGGTAAAAATGTAGGCGGACGCCACGGCTACTTGTTCCTGCGCCAAAAAAGAAAGAGCCGGATTTCCCCGGCTCTTTCCCTTTCCTTGCAGCAACATGCGTTTACGGCCGTGCGTACCGGCCTCGACAGCCGATACGCATGGCACCTCTTACATTACATGCACATGAGGCTGGTCATTCGGCAACACCAGGCCGGCATGCACCGAATCCACGTTTTGCACGGCAACCATCGGCAAGTTTGCTGTCGCGGCGTCGGGGCCGGCATGCTCCATCGCCATGTCATGTTCGGCGAGCCGCGCATCGTCATGCGACGCGGCCGTCGAAAACAACTCTTCGCCACCATGGGTCAGCACGTCGTGCATCGCCGGCGAATCATTCTTGGCATCAGGCGCGGCAGGGTTGTCCACCGTGATGACGAAAGGCTGGCTCACCGTACCGTCAGCGAATTCCACGGTGAAACGATGCTCGCCATTACTGAAGCTACGATCGACAGGAAGCTCCCATCCGTCCGGCGTGGCTGCCGCGACGCCTATCCTTTCGTGATTCTCGTCATAGACAGCGACCAGGACATAGCCGCGGGCGGTACCGGTCAGGATCAACTGGGACGAATGCATGACGTCGCCGCTGTGATACAGCTCGCCATTGACATCATAAATCCCGGTGATGGCATAAGGTGGCGTTGCAGGTCCATCGATCTGCACCACGAAGGGCTGGCTGAATGCATTCTCGCTGTCGACGGCAGCGGTCAAGCCGTGCATGCCATTGCTCAAATCTCCCGACGGCGTAAAGGACCAGTGGCCGTCGGCGCCGACAAGCCGGGTGCCGATGAGGATGCTGTTGTCGTAGATGTTGACATAACTGTTCGTTTCGGCTGTGCCATGCAGCGTGGGGCGTCGATCATCCGTGCTGTCGCCGCTGTGCAGTTGCCCCTGTTCGGCACCGACCTTGTCGTCCGCGTAAAGGATCTCCACTGGTGTGACGACGCGCGCCTCGACCTGGATCACGAACGGCTCGCTCGCCGGTCCGTCACCCACGGCGACGGTAAGCACGTGTTGTCCGACCGACAGGGCCGTCCCGGTCGGGTAATTCCAGTTGCCCCAGTAATCCGCATCCGCCGTACCGATCGCCTGGCCGTTATCGAAAATCGTGACCTGGCTATAAGGTTCGGCATGGCCCGCCAACACGGGGTGGCTGTCGTCGGTCGTGGCGCCATTGGCTAACCAGCCTTGCTCCGGACCAACGCCATCGTAGACGTTGTCGATAAAGGCATGCGTGATCACCTGGACGACAAAAGGCTCGCTGGATGGGCTTAAACCATCCGCACCAGCAACGACAGCCGTCAAGGCATGGGTACCATTATTCAGTCCGGGCGACGGGGTGAAGGACCAGAGGCCCTCGTTATTGGTATACCCGACACCGATCGCGCTTCCATTGTCATAGATGTAGACCACGCTGTTCGGCTCGGCCGTGCCATGCAGCGTGGGGCGCCGGTCATCCGTGCTGTCGCCGCTGTGCAGTTGCCCCTGCTCGGCACCGGCCATGTCGTCTGCGTAAAGGATCGCCAATGGCGTGACGACCTGTGCCTGGATTTCGATCACGAACGGCTCGCTCGTCGGCCCGTCACCCACGGCGACGGTAAGCACGTGCTGCCCGGTCGACAGGCCCATCCCGATCGGGTAAGTCCAGTCGCCCTGATAGCCCGCCTGCACCGTGCCAATCGCCTGGCCGTTGTCGAAAATCGTGACCTGGCTATAGGGTTCGGCGTGTCCTGCCAATACAGGATGGCTGTCGTCGGTTGTGGCGCCATTAGCGATCGAACCTTGCTCCGGGCCAACCCGGTCATAGGCATTATCGATAAAGGCATGCGTGACCACCTGGATGACAAAGGACGCACTGGGAGGGCTTAAACCATCCGGGCCGGCGACGACAGCAGTCAAGTCGTGGGTGCCACTGTTGAACACGGCCGACGGAGTGAAGGACCAAAGGCCCTCGTTATTGGTATACCCGACGCCAATCGCGCTTCCATTGTCATAGATGTAGACCACGCTGTTCGGCTCGGCCGTGCCATGCAGCGTGGGATGCCGGTCATCCGTGCTGTCGCCGTTGTGCAGTTGTCCCTGCGCGGCATCGGCGGTGTCGTCCGCATAGAGGATCTCCAATGGCGTGACGCCCCGCGCTTCGACCTGGATCACGAACGGCTCGCTCGCCGGCCCGTCGCCCACGGCTGCGGTAAGCACGTGCTGTCCGGTCGACAGGGCTTTCTCTATCGGGTAACTCCAGCCACCCCAATAATCTGCGACCACCGTACCGATCGCCTGGCCGTTATCGAAAATCGTGACCTGGCTATAAGGATCGGCATGGCCCGCCAACACGGGGTGGCTGTCGTCGGTTGTGGCGCCATTGGCAACCGAGCCTTGCTCCGGGCCAACGCCATCGTAGACATTCTCGATAAAGGCGTGCGTGACCACCTGGATGACAAAGGGCTCGCTGGACAAGCTCCCGTCCTGCTGGCTCGTCGCCGTCAGGCTGTGCGTGCCGACGGACATGTCGCTGGAAGGCCTGTAGGACCAAGTGCCCTGGTCAGTCGCCTGCACGTAGGTTTTGAAGGAGCCGTTATCGTAGATGTTGATCCAGCTGTTTGGGGCCGCCGTACCGTGGAGCGTGGGATGCCGGTCGTCCGTGGTATCGCCGTCGTGCAGTTGTCCCTGCTCGGAACCGAACGTGTCATCCGCGTAAAGGATCTCCACTGGCGTGACGACACGCGCTTCGACCTGGATCACGAACGGCTCGCTCGCCGGCCCGTCGCCCACCGCCACGGCGAGTACGTGCTGCCCGGTCGACAGGGCGTTCTCGATCGGGTAACTCCAGCCACCCCAATAATCCGCGTCCACCGTACCGATCGCCTGGCCGTTATCGAAAATCGTGATCTGGCTATAAGGATCGGCATGGCCCGCCAACACAGGCTGGCTGTCGTCGGTCGTGGTGCCATTGGCGATCCAGCCTTGCGTTGGACCATAGATATTGTCGATGAAGGCTTGCGCGGTCACCTTGATGACAAAGGACTCGCTAGGGGCGCCAAGGCCGTCCGAACTGGCGACGACAGCCGTCAAGCCATGGGTACCATTGCTCAGCCCGGAGGATGGGGTGAAGGACCAGAGGCCCTCGTTATTGGTATACCCGACGCCGATTGCGTTCCCATTGTCGTAGATATAGACCACGCTGTTCGGCTCGGCCGTGCCATGCAGCGTGAGCGCGCGGTCACTCGTGCTATCGCCGCTGTGCAGTTGTCCGAGCGCGGCATTGCCCATGTCGTCCGCGTAAAGGATCGCCAACGGCGTGACGACCGGTGCCTGGATCTCGATCACGAACGGCTCGCTCGCCGGTCCGTCACCTACGGCGACGGTAAGCACATGCTGTCCGGTCGACAGGGCCGTCCCGGTCGGGAAATTCCAGTAGCCCTGATAGTTCGCATCGGCCGTGCCGATGGCGTGACCGTTATCGAAAATCGTGACCCGGGAGTAAGGATCGGCATGGCCATCCAACACGGGCCGGTTGTCGTCGATCGTCGCGCCATCGGCCACCGCGCCCTGCTCCGAGCCGACGCTATCGTAGACATGGTCGATGAAGGCGTGCGTGACCACCTGGATGACAAAGGGCGCGCTGGGCACGCTCCCGCCCTGCTGGCTCACCGCCGTCAGGCTGTGCGTACCGATGGACAGACCAGCCGGCTGGTAGGACCAAATACCTTGCTCATTGACATGCGCCTGGCCGCTTAATGAGCCGTTGTCGTAAATATCGATCCAGCTGTTCGGGGCCGCCGTACCGTGGAGGGTGGGATGCCGGTCGTCCGTGGTATCGCCGTCGTGCAGTTGTCCCTGCGCGGCGCCTGCCATGTCGTCCGCATAAAGGATCTCCACCGGCGTGATCACGGGTGCCTCGATCTGGAGCACAAACGGTTCGCTGGCCGGCCAGTCGGCAATGGCTGCGGTAAACGCATGCTGCCCGGTCGACAGGGCCGTATCGGGCACGTAAAGCCAGAAACCCTGGTAGTCCGCATCCACCGTGGCGACCGCCTGGCCGTTATCGAAAATGGTGACCTGGCGAAACGGATCGGCGTGGCCCTCCAACATGGGCTTACCGTTGTCGGTCATCCCGCCATCGGCAATCAAGCTTGGCTCGGGGCGGGCCACGTCATACGCATTATCAATGAAAGCGGCGGGCAAGCTCGGCGGCAGGGGGGCTTCCACCGTAACGTGGAAGGGTATGCCCGGTTGGTCGCCGACCATCGCTACCAGGTCATGCGAGCCGAGATCGAGATGGACGCTATAGGACCAGTAGCCCCATTCGTCCGCGGTGACCGTGCCCAATACCTGGCTACCGTCTTTGATCGTGACCAGGGCATTGGCGGCCGCCGTCCCTTCGAGCAGCGGGTGGCCATTGTGCGTGACCGAACCATTGCCGCGATAGCCGCCATGAAAAACATCTTCTCCATCGTAAAGCGCATGGATCCCCAGCCCGCCAGTCAGGCCGTGAGGATTAAAGGACACTTCTAATGAATAGCCTCGGTTGAAAACCTCTTTCGACGGATCGTTGGCATCGACTATCGAGACAGAAAATACATGGGTGCCGTTCGTAAGCGGCGTGGTCGGCACGAACAGCCATTTGCCATCGGCGCCCACCGTGGCGGTGCCGAGAGGCGGCGTACCGGCACTAAACTTGTCATAGATCGTAACGACACAGCCGGGCGTGCCGTAGCCTTCGATAGCCGGACGCGCATCGGTGGAGTAGCCCTCGATAATGTTTCCAAAGTTATTGAATCTGTCGAAGAGACCGCTCATGCGTACATAAAGCTGGTCCGTGTTCAATTCGTTATTCACTGTACTGCTGTTTGGATCGTTCACTACTTCGTCCTTGTTTTTTCAGATTAGTGCTGACACCGGAAAGCCAATATCAGGAACCAGTCAGCCATGAGTCACGCGCACGCATTGCGCGAGCGTTGGCGATCGTGCTGGATTTTTTGGGAAAGCGACGGATGCCTGCACCACGACACGCGCCGGTTTGACGTTTCCGATACGTGCGTACCGGCGTGTACGGCCGGTACGCACGGTTTTTACATCACCTGCGCACTGACGCCATGCGCCGACGCTAACAGACCGAACATGATCAGCCACACGCCATATGCAACCCATCACGCGCGTTTCAAGCCGATGTGTATGGCTGGCTCAAGCGCGACACCGATGAACCATTCGCCTTCTTGCTGGATTCTCCTTGTGGGTTCTCCTTGTCCTGATTTCCCCTTGTTCCTGGACTTCCGCATCGAGAATGGATTTCTCTACGGCGTGGATTCGCATAGGCCTCATACGTGGTTACGTGTGACTTCATCATTAGCTCCATTCACTCATACGAGTATTAGGTCGCGTGCCAGTCAGGCAGATGCCCTTCGCATCGTTCAAAATTTGACCGCCTGTCAGTCCGGGGCATAAAAAAGACGGAAATTCCATGCAACATTGCATGGCCGCCTTGCGGCCAAGTTGATCGGTGCCGATTCCACTTACCTTGGATGAAATGCAAGTTATTTATTGGGAAGACGTGAAGTTCCGGATGAAATCCAGAAAGAAATGAGAATGTCTATGATGGAAATAGGCAAATGCCAATTCCATAGAACATTCCTTATATCGGGCAAAGAAGCTTCGCCGCCATGTGTTGGCGTCGAGCCGCAATCCTCGTTGCGTCGTCGCGGACAGTACTGCGCAAGGCGAGAAAAACAGGGGCATGCCGAGACTTTCTTGCTGCGACTACCACGCGCTACTTACCGGAGGGTAGTAACCACCGCCACCATGCCTTAGACCGCACGCCTCTGCATCTTGCCAACGCAGTTGAGTGATGCCGCGCCTACTCAAGCCAGTTCAGACGGCGAGTATCGCAAGCCGGTTGAGTTCTTCGTCGTCGAAACCGGCCTGCAACCTGGCGGGACGATTGAAAGGGCCGCGCAGGTTGCATCCCATATATTCGCGCAGCAGATCGAGAAACGCTTCGCGCGAATCCAGCCCGTCGCGCTCGCAGCACCAGCGGAACCAGCGCGTGCCGGCGGCCACATGCGCCACCTCCTCGCGCAAAATTACTTCGAGGATCGCGATGGTGCGCTCGTCGCCGACGGCACGCAGGCGCTCGATCATGCCCGGCGTGACATCCAGGCCACGCGCTTCCAATACGCGCGGCACGAGCGCCATGCGCGCGGTGTCGTGATGGGCAGTTTTTCCGGCCATTTCCCATAAGCCGTTATGCGCGTCGAAATCGCCATAGGCATGGCCGAGTTCGGCCAGCCGGTCGGACAACAAGGCAAAATGACGCGCTTCGTCGTTGGCGCAACTGGCCCAATCACGGTAATACGCCGCGGGCATGCCGCGGAAACGGTAAACCGCATCCCAGGCCAGGTTGATGGCATTGAATTCGATATGCGCCACCGCATGCACGAGCGCCGCCCGGCCTTCCGGGGTGCCGAGGCCGCGACGCGGAACTTGCCGCTGCGCAACCAGGCGCGGCCGCGCGGGACGGCCTGGATCGCCAATCGGGGTGGGCGCTGGCGATGAGGGATCGGGCGCCAAATGCCCCGATTGCAATGCATTCCAGGTCGCGCGGGTCAGCTGTAGCTTTTCAGCAGGATCGCATGCATCGAGGCAGCGCCTGGCGGCGGCATGGAGGTCGTTCATGGCGGGCGTGGCCATTGGCCTTTTCTCTCACCGGTGGAGAGAGAAAAGAAAACACATTACGCGCTGCGCCGCGCGGCTTTTGCATCGTCCGAACGCAGCATTTCGATCTGTTGCAGGTAGTGCTGATCCAGCCCCGTGATGTATTCGCCGGAAAAACAGGACGTATCGAAGTGCTTCAGGTTTTCGTTGCCGTCCTGCACTGCCCAGATCAGGTCTTGCAGGTCCTGGTAGATCAACCAGTCGGCCCCAAGCATCTTCTCTACTTCCTTGTTGGTATGTCCTGCCGCTACCAGTTCGGAAGCAGCCGGCATGTCGATGCCGTACACGTTCGGATAGCGCACCGGCGGCGCGGCGGACGCGAAATAGACATTTCTAGCGCCAGCGTCGCGCGCCATCTGGATGATCTGGCGCGAGGTGGTGCCGCGCACGATGGAATCATCCACCAGCAACACGTTCTTCCTGCGAAATTCCAGCTCGACCGGATTGAGCTTGCGGCGCACCGATTTCACGCGCTCGCCCTGCCCCGGCATGATGAAGGTGCGCCCAATGTAGCGATTCTTGACGAAGCCCTCGCGGAACGGCACGCCCAGGGCTTCGGCCAGCGCGCTGGCGGCGGTGCGCGCGGTGTCCGGAATCGGAATCACCGCATCGATGCCGTGATCGGGACGTTCGCGCAAAATCTTTTCCGCCAGTTTCTGGCCCATGCGCAGGCGCGCCTTGTAGACGGACACGTTCTCGATCATCGAGTCCGGGCGCGCCAGGTACACGTATTCGAAGATGCATGGCGCATGCACGGCGCCTTCGGCGCACATGCGGGTGTGCAACTGGCCATCATTGGTGATGAACACGGCCTCGCCCGGCGCTACGTCGCGCAGGCGCTTGAAACCCAGGATATCCAGCGCTACCGATTCCGAAGTCACCGCGTATTCGCGCCCTTCCGCGGTGATGCGCTCACCGAGCACCAGCGGCCGAATACCGTTCGGATCGCGGAAAGCCAGCAGGCCATAGCCCAGCAGCAAGGCAAGGCACGCATAACCGCCGCGCGCCCGCGCATGCACGCCGGCCACGGCCTTGAAGATGTGGTCCGGCGTCAATGCCATCCGGTCCTGGATCTGCAATTCGTGCGCGAGCACGTTGAGCAGCACTTCGGAATCGGAATCGGTGTTGATGTGCCGGCGATCGTCCTCGAACATTTCCCGCCGCAGCGTCTCGGTGTTGACCAGGTTGCCGTTGTGCGCGAAGGCGATGCCGTAGGGCGAGTTCACGTAGAACGGCTGCGATTCGGACGAGCCCTCCGAACCCGCCGTGGGATAGCGGCAATGGCCCAGGCCGATGCGTCCGCGCAGGCGGCTCATGGCCGCCTGGGTGAAGACGTCGCGCACCAATCCGTTGTCCTTGTGCAGTCGCAGTCGCGCGCCGTCCACGGTCGCGATACCGGCCGCGTCCTGCCCGCGATGCTGCAGGACGGTAAGGCCGTCATAAAGCGCCGATGCCACCTCGGTGGTACCGACGATGCCGATGATTCCGCACATGGTGTTGCTACCTGTTATTTGTAATGCGTTGCGTTGGCCGCGCTCGAAGCGGCAGCCGGAGAAGTGGAGCTGTGCGCCGGCAGGTCGCCCGGCAATACCTTTGACAGATGCGCCGAAAAATTCTCCGGACGCAGGTGTTCACGCACGTTCGGCGGCATTTCGCGTTCCAGCCATGCCGCCATGCCCTTGAACTGCGGCAGCAGGGTCGATTGCTGCCACATCGGCTCGTGCGCAAACGAAGTCAGGCCGACCAGGAATACCAGCAGCGTGACCAGCAGCAAACCGCGCACGAAGCCGAAGATCATGCCAAGCAGGCGATCCGTGCCGCCCAGCCCGGTGCTGTCCACCAGCGTCTGGATCGCGAAGCGCACCAGTGCCCCCACGATCAGCACGGCGATGAAACAGATGCCATAGCCGACCAGCAGCCGCAAGATCGGCGTTTGGATCGCATGCTCGAAATGCGCCGAGACCGCCGGGCCGTAGGTCCATGCCACCCAGAACGCCGCGATCCACGTTGCCAGCGCCAGCACCTCGGATATGAGGCCGCGCCAAAGTCCCACAAGGACCGAGAGCACCAATACCGCGATGATGATGAGGTCGACCGCGTTCATGGCGTGATGGGCCTGTCCAGTCTGGTCAGTTGGCGCTTACGACGTTGCCGTCGAGGCCGAGCTTGGCCTTGATCTGCTCGCGCAGGCTCACCGCGTCGCTACGTTGGGTCTGCGGACCGGCGCGCACGCGCCAAAGGCGTTTGCCGCCGGCATTGACCGAATCCACGAAGCTGTCGAAACCATTGGCGCGCAATTTGTCGCGCAGGGCCATGGCGTCGGCCTGGCTGCCCATCGCCGCTACCTGCACGGCCCAGGCACCGGCGCGAACCGGCGTTCCCGCCGCCGGCGCCGGCACGTCGCCTTGCGGCGTGGTAGCACCGCTTTCCAGCCGGGCGCGGACACCTTGCACGGTCTGGCCGATCTTCAACCGCGCCGCTTCGGCCTGGGCGCGGGTCTCGAACGGGCCGGCGCTGACCAGCACCAAGGTCTTGCCGGCGCGCTGGATAGGCTCGCCGCGTACCGGATACCCCATGGCACGGACACGCTGCATCAGCCGATTGGCGCCCTCCGAAGCATACGCGCTGAGATTCACCGTATAGATGCCGCGCGCCGCGGTAGCCGGCGGCAACGCGGGCGTTGGCGGAGGTGGCGACGTATTGGCTTGCGGCGGGGCGATGGCCGGCCGGCTGTTGGTCACCAGGCTTTTGGGCGGCGTGGTGGGGATGGCCGGCTGTGATGCCTGTGGCTGCGCGGGTCCGGAAATGACCGGCGTTGCCGTATTGACCGATGGTTGCGACGGCTTGCCAGCCACGTTTACCGGCGACATGCCGTTCGCGCTCGGCGCCACGGAAACGGCTGGCGCGACGCTCGCATCCGGCGTCGCGGGCTGTCCGGAAAGGCTGACCGTCTTGGTCTGCAGGTCCCGATCGGGGGCCGGAGGTATCGCCAGGCTGACCGACTGATCAGTGCCCGTCGTCGAAGGCGACTTCCCCGGGATGAACATCGGCACGAACAGGATCGCCAGCGCAACAAGGACGGCAGCTCCCAACAGGCGTGTGTTCAAGATCGACTCCAGACAACCAGCTTGTGCGTGACGCGGCGGATTATACCTGCCCACGTCGCCTTGCATGACAGTTATTGGATCGGGCGCCTATGGATGCGCGGCTTCAGGTCCATCGACAGTATCTTGCGGCCTGCGCGAAGCGGGCCCCTAAGCCACCTCCACGGAGGGAAAGCGCATCGTTTGGATGGAGCGCGCTCAGCTGCCGGACTGCGCCAGCACCGCCGAAGCGACGAAAAACGAGCCGAACGCAAGAATGCGCTCGCCTCGGCGGGCCGCGTTGCGCGCGGCGGTCAGTGCCTGGCGTACATCGTCGTGGGTGTCGAAGGGCGCGCGCGGCAATGTCTGGTGCAACACGCCCGCCAGTACCGCCGCCGGCAGGCCGCGCGGCGTGTCCTGTTCCAGCCCCGCCAGGTGCCAATGCGCGACGCGCGCGCCCAGCGCCCCCATTACGCCACCCACGTCCTTATCGGACAGCGCGCCATATACCGCATGCACACGTCCACCAGGCTGAACATCCAGCCACTCCGCCAGCGCCCTCGCCGCTTGCGGATTGTGGCCCACGTCGACAATCAGCGCCGGGTCGCCACCCAGCGATTGCAAGCGGGCCGGCGCGCGCGGGAACTGCATGCCGATGGAGGCGATGCGCTCAAGCTCCACCGCATCGACCAGCGGCAAGGCATGCAGCGCGGCAATGGCCGCCGCGGCGTTCGCGTATTGCACCGGCGCGGCCAGGTCGGGATCGGGCAACTGCAGGCGCGTGCCGTCACGGTGCTGCCAACGCCAGCCGGTTGACCCACGCTCCAGCTGGAAATCACGACCGGCTCGCTCGACACGGGCACCGTGCGCAGCGAGCGCTTCCAGCAAACCGTCCGGCGGATCGGACTGGCCCACGATCGCCGGGCGATCACGGCGCGCGATGCCGGCTTTCTCGCGGCCGATGCTGTCGCGATCCGGTCCCAGCCATTCCACATGGTCCAGGTCCACCGTGGTGATGATCACCGCATCGGCATCGACCACGTTGACTGCATCCAGGCGCCCGCCCAAGCCCACTTCCAGCAGGGCGACATCGAGATCGGCGCGGGCAAACAGGTCAAGCGCCGCCAGGGTGCCGAATTCGAAATAGGTCAGCGGAATGTCGCGGCGAGCGAATTCGATGCGCTCGAAGCTCGCCACCAGCGCGGCATCGTCCGCATCCGCCCCGCCGATGCGAATGCGCTCGTTGTAATGGATGAGGTGCGGCGAGGTATAGCTGCCCACGCGCAAACCCGCCGCGGCCAGCATGGCCTCCAGGAAAGCGACCGTCGAACCCTTGCCGTTGGTGCCGCCCACGGTGATCACCCGGCGCGCCGGCGCCGGCGCCCCCATGCGCTGCCACACGGCGCGCACCCGTTCCAAGCCCAGGTCGACGCCCAGTGCGTGGATGCGCTGCTGATAATCGAGCCATTCGGAAAGGGTGGTTGGCTTCACGCGAAGCTCCGGGCCTGGGCCCGCGCAACATACGGGCATCGAGCCCGCGACACAATCCTTGTTGGCTGGCCCAAGCCCGCGGCGAGCGGGCCTTGCAGCAACCACGATGAAGACTTGCGCTCGATTTTTTACCGCATGCCATTGACGTAAAAGCCTGCGCTTTTGGCATGCAACAGAAAACTAGTCGTCCATACGAGTGGCGGCTAACGCAGCCTCGCTCTCCGTCCCTTCGCCGCCGCTACCTTCCTGCCGATAGGGTTTGCGCTCGTACATGGCAAGGTCCGCGGCGGCATACAGCAGCGTCGCATCGCCGGCATCCTCGGGGTACATCGATATGCCGATACTGGCCTGGATCGAAAGCGCATGTCCATGGATCGACATGCCCGCCGCCAATGAGCGCTGCAACCTGTGCGCGATGCCTTGGGCGGCTTCGCGATGATCGACCCGCGAAAGGATCACCGCGAATTCATCCCCGCCCACGCGCGCCAGCACGTCTTCCCCGTGCAGCTCTTCGCTGAAGCGCATCGCCGCCCAGCGGAGCAATTCATCGCCCACCGCATGGCCCAGGCGATCGTTGATCTGCTTGAAACCATCCAGGTCGATCATCAACAACGCCAGCGACTCGCCTTCGGCACGCGCGTCCAATAACGCACGACGGAGACGATCGGCGAACATGCGCCGATTCGGAAGACCGGTCAGTGCATCGTGCAGCGAGGCGTGTTCGGCATTCGACAGTTGCTCTTCGAGCAACGTGAAAATCATGCCGGTGGCGACCAGGAACTTGGGCAGGTTCCACACTTCCTCTTCTACGTGCACCGCCGGCCACAGCACGTCCATCAGATCGCCGACCGGAAAAACAAAGGCCCAGGCGATGAAACTGACCATGGTGAACATGACGCCGGTTGAAGCATCCGGCGCGCCCAGGCGATAGAACGCGGCAACGGCCAGGTAGTGCCAACACAGGATCCAGCTCACCGCCGAGGACAGCTGGTGGCTGGCCAGCAACGCACCCTGGACCGCATATACCACCACCGTCATCGCGGTTCGCCATCCACCATGGTTCTGCCCCGCACCTGAGCTGGCACTGCCGAACGCCCAGATGGAAAGGCCCAGTCCGGCGCAGGTCAGCAAGGCATACGGCCATGGCGAATCCACGCCATACGTCGCGCAGGCAATGAACGCGGCATCCGGCAGCGCGCTCACCAGGGCCCGGGTGAAATTGCGCCAGCGGTCGCCGTGGCGGCCGTTGCTGGCCCAGATGAAGGCGTTGGCGGCCAGCACCAGCATCGACACCGATATCGCATTGGCGCCGGATGCATCCCCTTCGGAATTCTGGCAAACGAACTGCGCCGCGATATGGATCAACAACATGATCCAACCGACCAGCCAGTAGTTGAGGCGTGTCTGGCGCGTGCGTCGGAGCAACGACCCGAACACCCCGATCAGGCCACTTATCGCGACGAAGTCAGGTACGACGGAGAAATTCATGCAGGCGCCTGAACCACCTCGCGGGAAGACCATGGAAAATTGCGCTGCCGCCCGGGCCTTGCCGCTGTACGCTGCGCGGCCGCCGGGCATTGGTCGCTCGCCGCTGCATCGGCCGCAGCAACAAAAACTTGAGGCGGCATGCAGGAAAAAACGCACTTTCTTTTGGTTGCGCCACGCAAACAAAAGAAAAAAAGCCAGGGGCGTTTTCCGCTATTGCACGGCACTGCCCGGTTGGCTTCGTTTCCTGCCCGATCCTCCGGCATGACGCAACGCTCACTTGCATTCAACGCGCACGCCGCTATCAGATGCGGGGATAAAACCATCGCACCCCAATCTCCAAGAGGACAGCTCCATGGAATATCGACGTTTAGGCGCATCAGGCTTCAAGGTTCCCGTGCTCAGCTTCGGCACCGGCACATTTGGCGGCAAGGGCGAATTCTTCGGCGCCTGGGGCAATACCGATGTAGCCGAGGCGCGCAGGCTGGTGGACATCTGCCTGGAAGCGGGCGTCACCCTGTTCGACAGTGCCGACATCTATTCCTCCGGCGCCGCCGAATCGGTGCTGGGCGAGGCGATCAAAGGCAAGCGCGATCGAGTGCTGATCTCCACCAAGGCCACTTTCCGTTCCGACGATCGGCCCAACAGCGTGGGTTCCTCGCGCTATCACCTGATCCAGGCGTGCGAGTCGGCGCTCAAACGTTTGGGCACCGACTACATCGACCTGTTCCAACTGCATGGCTTCGATGCCATGACGCCGGTAGAAGAAACGCTGTCCACGCTGGATGACCTGGTGCGCGCCGGCAAGATCCGCTACCTGGGCGTATCCAATTTTTCCGGCTGGCACCTGATGAAGTCGCTGGCTGTCGCCGACCGCTACGGCTACTCGCGCTACGTCGCGAACCAGACCTATTACTCGCTGGTCGGCCGCGATTACGAATGGGAGCTGATGCCGCTGGGCCTGGACCAGGGCCTCGGCGCGGTGGTGTGGAGCCCGCTGGGCTGGGGCCGCCTTACCGGCAAGATCCGCCGCGGCCAACCGTTGCCGGCCACGAGCCGCCTGCACAAGACCGCCGACGCCGGTCCGCAGGTACAGGATGATTACCTCTACCGTGTCGTCGACGCGCTGGACGAAATCGCCAAGGAGACCGGCAAGAGCGTGCCGCAGATTGCACTGAACTGGCTGCTGCAGCGTCCCACCGTCTCCACCGTCGTGATCGGCGCGCGGAACGAGGAACAACTGCGCCAGAACCTGGATGCGGTCGGCTGGAACCTCACCCCCGAGCAGGTCGCCAGGCTCGATGCCGCCAGCGATCTCACCCCCGCCTACCCCTATTGGCACCAACGCGGCTTTGCCGAGCGCAACCCGTCGCCAGTTTGATCACCCGTGCATTGATAACTCGGGGATACGCGCCTGCGGTCCAATAACGCCGTACGTCATATCTCCGGCAGGGCGCAGCCCAGGCGCGAGAATAAAAAAAGCCCGCCACGGAGCGGGCTTGGCTTATGCCGCGTGGCGGGTCGCGACCCGCCGCCGGCACGCATCAGGATGTCGCACTGATCGGGCGTGCCAGGATCGCTGGCCATTTGCCGCCCTTGCCGGTCGAATTGGTCATGCGCGCACGCAGTGGCCGTTCGGGTCGAAGCTCAGCAGGGGGAGACGATCTTTTGCGCATGCTTGGGAAATCAATGAGCCCGTTGAGGGCAGGTCGTCCACCGCCTGCACCTTGCTGATGCATCGCGGCTGTTAGCCACCATCCGGCAGGTGTGTGGCTTGCAACGGCTGTCCCAGCTCGGCCTCGGCTTGGACAAGCGCGGCGGCCGCAGCTTGTGTCGTCCATGCAATAACGGAAAGATTACGCTTTAACTAAAGGCGCTGGCTATTTGGTCGATAGCTTGGCAATGTACCTGCACGTTTACCTCCGCTCCAAATACTTTCACGTTTTTTGCACGGTAGGTACTCGTTGATAGGGACGCCATTAACGGCAAACTGGGTGGCCATGAGCCGAACTCTTCCTATCCCAGCACGACCCACACGCGAGCCGGAAAACGCGGCTTGGTTGGGCTGTTTGATCGAAGCGGCCACACCCGGCGAAGTCGGCACACTTATCGAGAACCTGTTCCAGTCCCAGCCAGGATGTCTCCAGGCCAGGGTGCTGCGGCTGGACGTGCAGAGCGAGCACCCGGAAGCCCCCACCTCCGCCGAGGAACTGCTCCTGGCACAAGAGGCCACCAGGGCGGTCGATGGCGTCAAGGTCTCGGTCGACGGCAGGCAATACGCGCTGTCGCTGCTCAACGAAGAACGGGTCGTGCTGTTGCTGATGCTGTCCGCCGAAGGGTCCGCCAAGACGGTCTTGGCCAATGCGGGGCCATACCTGCAACTGGGCGTGCGCCAGCTGCACCACGCGATCAAGCTGGCCGACCTGTACGACTCGCACAGCCAGCTGGAACATTCGGAAAACCTGCAGCGCGCATTGTTCGCCATTTCCGACCTGGCCGGATCAAACCTGGACATGCCGGAAATGCTGCGCGAAATCCATCGCATCGTCAGCGGCCTGATGTATGCGGAAAATTTCTTTATCGTCCGCTATCACCCGGAACGGGAAACCCTGCGCTTCCTGTATTACGCGGATATCAACGACCAGGACCAGCCCGACACCAACCGCGACATCCGGCTGGAAGATCGCCAGCACACACTGACCTGGTACTTGCTGGCTCAGGGCAAGCCCCTGATGGGCAGCAACGAGCAACTGCTCGAACAGGTCGATGGCCCGCTCATCCTTTCCGGCCCGGACAGCGATGACTGGCTCGGCGTGCCGATGCTGCATAACGGCCAGGTGCTGGGCGCGCTGGTGGTGCAGAGCTACGGCAGCGGCATCGTCTACTCGCGCGACGACCTCGCCCTGCTCGAATTCGTCGGCAGCCATATCCTCACCGCGCTGGCGCGCAAGGAAAGCAAGGACGAACTCGAACTGCGCGTGCGCCAGCGTACCGAAGAGCTGGACCGGGTCAATCGCGGCCTGCGCCAGGAGGTCCGTGAACGCCACCGCGCCGAGCGCCTGCAGGAAGCGCTGTTCCAGATCGCCCAACTGGCCACCGCCGACATCGACGAGAACACTTTCTACGAGCGCGTGCATACCGTGGTTGGCCGGCTGCTGGACGCCAAGAATTTTTTCATCGCCCTGCTCAGCGACGATCGCACCAAACTGGAGTTCCCTTATTACATGGATGCCGGCGTGCACCACACGCTGACCCGCCCGATCGGGCGCGGCCTGAGCGAATACGTGCTGCGCCGCGGCCAGCCGTGGTCCGGCAGCCGCGAAGACATCATGGAACTGGCGCGCAAAGGCGAAATGGTGCCGCACCATATCGGCGAACCGTCCGTCTGCTGGCTGGGTGTGCCGCTGAAAGTCGACGAGGCGGTGATCGGCCTCGTCGTGGTGCAGAGCTACGACAAGAACACCAGCTACGGCGCGCCCGAACAGGAATTGCTCAGCTTCGTCGCCCTGCAGATCGCCAACAGCATTTATCGCCGGCGTTCCGCCGCGGCACTGCACATGGCCAACCTGCGGCTGGAGCACCGCGTCGAAGAACGCACCCGCGAACTGCGTGCCGAAATCGTGCGGCGCGAGCAGATGCAGCAGCAATTGCACCATCAGGTCATGCACGATCCGTTGACGGGCCTGCCCAACCGCGGCTATTTGCGCGAACGCCTGGACCGCGTGCTCCAGCGCATCCAGGGCGAGCCGAATCGCCGCTGCGCGCTGCTGTACATGGATATCGACCGGTTCAAAGTGATTAACGACAGCCTTGGTCACCTGGCTGGCGACGAATTCCTCAAAGCCATCGCCATGCGACTGCTCACGCACGTGCGCGAGCCGGACATGGTGGCGCGGCTTTCCGGCGACGAGTTCGCGATTCTGCTCGAAGACATCGAAATGATCGCCACCGCTACCGCCATTGCCGACCGCGTACTGCAAGCGGTGGCGGTGCCCCTGCGCATTTCCGGCAAGGAACTGGAGCCCTCCGTCAGCGTGGGCATCGCTTGCGGCGATGCCAGCTACCTCGATGCCGACGAATTGATCCGCGATGCCGACATGGCTCTCTATCAGGCCAAGCAACTCGGCCGCAAACGCTTTGCCGTGTTCGACGAAGCGCTCGCCAAGGACATGGTGGACGTGCTGGCGATGGAGAGCGAACTGCGCAAGGCGCTGCGGCAGAATGAATTCGAACCGCATTTCCAACCCATCTACCGGCTCGCCGACAACAAGGTGGTCGGCTATGAAGCGCTGATCCGCTGGAACCACCCGCAGCGCGGCCTGCTCAAGCCGCACGATTTCGTCAAGATCGCCGAGGACAGCGGCCTGATCGAGGCCATCGACTGGCGCCTGTTCGAACTGAGCTGCCGGCTACTCGCGCAACAGGCTCCCAGCGACCTCTTCATTACCTTCAACGTGTCGGCGTTGCACCTTCGCCATACTGATTTCGACACCCGGGTTTTGAAGATGCTGGAACGCACCGGGCTTTCGCCGTCCAGGCTCATTACCGAAGTAACAGAAGGCGCCTTGCTGGATAATCCCGAGAGCGTGCGCACCGTGCTCGATCGCCTGCGGATCGCCGGCGTAGGGGCGGCGCTCGACGATTTCGGCACCGGCTATTCATCGCTGAGCTACCTGCATTCGCTGCCGTTGCGCATGTTGAAAATCGATCGCGCCTTCGTGCTGGAGTTGGACAAGGACGGCCGCAGCAACAGCACGACGGTGGTCGCCGCCATTCTGGCGCTCGCCCACGCCCTCAATATCCAGGTAATCGCCGAAGGCATAGAAACCCAGGCCCAACTCGATACGTTGCTGAGCATGGGTTGCGAAATGGGACAAGGTTACCTGCTCGGCCGTCCCGCGCCGCTGGCGCATTGGACGGAGTGACCACTGCCCATTTCCACGCATAGCTCGCACTACGCCCTGCTCGTGCCAGTCCGCACCGAGTCCAGGTGTTCGATGTCGCGGATGTCATCCAGCCACACCAGGCCATCCCATTCCGGACGTTGGCTATCGATCAGACGCACTACCCCGTTCATGCCTTCCTGATGGTCGGCGTCGAGAAAAACCTGCACGGTGGGCGTGACGCTCACGACGCCTTCCACGGCAGCGCCATCGCGCCTGACGATGCGCACCGCTGCGTTGACGGCAAGTTGGTCCACCCACTGTTGCAGCAGCGCGATATCGCTGGCTGCGGTGTAGACCCGTTCGGCTCTGCGTCCCATGACCTGACCTTCGCTGGTTCGTAGGAGATCAGCTTGAAAGGCCGCGCGTAAAGCGGATGTGGCAGGCCCGTGATGCGTTTGCCGCATCCTCCAGCCTGCGCTGTGGAATCGCGGCAGCGCGAACGCCTACGCCTTCAGCTTCATCTGCGCAGGCACTTGATGCTTGTCCTTGACCTCCCGCAAAAGTTCCAGCACACGCGCGCGCTTTTCCCGCCGCTTCTGGTCTTGCGCGGCCAGCAATACCTGCCGCCTTGTCATGCCCGCAGGAGCCGGTCGCGCGGTGGATTTTGCCGCAGGATGGACGATGCGGTTGAAGTAATCGGACCATGTGCGGATATGCCATGGCGAATGAGACGAGTCTTGGGCGTTCATGAATCGGCCTCCACCACAATGGACAATGACCCGCGGCAGCCATGCGCTGGGCGGACGACCAATGTGCCCCAGGTTCCGTTACGTGTCCGTAACGCCGACGGTAATGAAGACTTACCATCCGGCGCACATGGGCTCAGGCGTGCAGACGCCGATCCGACATGGCCTTGGTGATCGCCTCGGCAAGGTCCGTCCGATCATAGGGCTTGGCCAGGCGGGTGGCGCCGTCGCTCAGGTCCGCGGGAATCTCGGCATAGCCGGTGGCCAGCACTACCGGCAACGAGGGCCAGCGGATGTTGACCTCGCCGATCAACTGGGCGCCCGTCATGCCGGGCATGGCGTGATCCGTAATCAGAATATCGACGTCCGGTTTGTTTTCCAGTATCTGCAGCGCATCTTCCGCCGACGGAACTTCGATAACGTCGTGCCCGAGGTCCTGCAGTACCGCGCCGGTGGCGTTCAAGACCAGCGGATCGTCGTCCACCACCACCACCCGCAGGCTGCGCAGGCGTTGCAAGGATTTGGGCGGCGGCAGCTCTTCCTTTGGCGCCAGCACGACCGTACCGGAATGGACGCCGGGCAGCCACAGTTCGACGCGGGTGCCGAAATTCCTGCTGCTCTTGATCACCATCCGGCCGCCCGATTGCTCGATCAGGCCATGCACCATCGACAGCCCCAGCCCGGTGCCCTTGCCCACGCCTTTGGTGGTGAAGAACGGCTCGGTCGCCTTGGCCAGCGTTTCCTCGTCCATGCCTTCGCCCTCGTCCGTGATGGAAAGGCAGACGTATTCGCCCGGCGCCAACCGGGTGGTGTGCGAGGCGTCGATGGCCACGTTCCTGGCGGCAATGGTGATATGGCCACCTTCCGGCATGGCGTCGCGCGCGTTCACGGCCAGGTTCATCAAGGCCAGTTCCAGCTGGTTGGCATCGGTCCGCACCGCATTCAGCGATGCCGGAAACAATGTACTGATATGGACCAGCGGACCCAGCGAACGGCGCAGCAAGTCGGTCATGTTCGCAACCAGCGACACGATGTCGACCGGGGCCATGCGCAATTCCTGCTTGCGGGCGAAAGCCAGCATGCGCTGCGTCAACGCCGAGCCTCGCTTTACCGCCGATTGCGCGTTGCCCAGCAATCGGTGCAATGGCGAATCGCTGGGCAATTTAACCTCCACCATATCCAGGCAGCTCTGGATCACCATCAGGAGATTGTTGAAATCGTGCGCCACCCCGCCGGTGAGCTTGCCGATCGCCTCGGTCTTCTGCGACTGGAACAGCGCGTCGCGCGCACGGTCCAGCTCCCTGGCCGCGTCGCGCTGCTCGGTGACGTCGCGTGTGATCTTGGCGAAGCCGATCAGGTCGCCGTTGTCGTCCAGGATGCGGTCGACCACCACGTGCGCCCAGAACCGCGAGCCGTCCTTGCGCACACGCCAGCCTTCGCTTTCCGTGCGTCCCACCGACGCGGCCAACGCCAGGTTCTTCTGCGGCTCGCCCGCTTCGCGGTCGGCCTGCGTATAAAAGCGGGAAAAATGCTCGCCGATGATTTCCACCGGCAAATAACCCTTGATCCTCTCGGCGCCGTAATTCCAGCTGGATACGTGGCCGCTGCTATCGAGCATGTAAATCGCGTAGTCGGTAACGCTTTGCACCAGCAAGCGGAACTGCTCGTGGCTGCGGCGCAGGGCTTCTTCGGCTCGCTTGCGATCGGTCAGGTCGCGGGTAATCTCGGCAAATCCGATCAGTTGGCCGTGATCGTCGCGGATCGGGTCAATCAACGCCTGTGCCCAGAAGCGGCTGCCGTCCTTGCGAAGGCGCCACCCCTCCGTTTCGATACGTCCCTTGCTGCAGGCGATTTCCAGTTCGCGGCCGGGCACGCCTGCCGCCTTTTCTTCTTGCGTATAGAAGCATTCGAAATGGCGTCCGATGATTTCCTCGGCGGTGTACTTGGTGATGCGTTCCGCGCCCAGGTTCCAACTCGCCACCAGGCCTTGGGGGTCCAGCATGTAGATGGCGTAGTCGGTGATCGCCTCGACCAGGAGGCGGTACTTCCGCTCGGCGGTCATCGTTGCGTTGGATAACGCGACAGGTTTTGCGGACATGGGTGCCATTCGCCTTCCGGGCATAGTTGAAACAAGCCACAACACTGCGTCAATAACTGATGGGGACTCACGGCGACTACCTGCGATGATGACCGTTCCGCACGCAACATTTCTGCGGCGGCGCTTAGCGGCCGATTGTGGACCCTGGATGAATTTCACGAAACCCCCTGGCGCACAATTCACGACAACCGATCAATGCAGCCGTTTCACCCGCGCATCACCTGGCTTAACCGGCACGCACACCGGCACGATGGCAAAAAGCAAACCAGCCTTGTGACATATCAAGGCCTTATTGCCCTTTTCTGCCGAGCGCGCCATGCAAGATGCCCTGTGCACAGTTCTGATTGACGGCTTCGAACACCGTCTTGTATCCGGCGAACGACTGATCGATGCGCTGAAAACGCTGGACATCGACGTTCCGCACGTGTGTTACCTCAAGGCCCTCGGGCCGCTGCAAACCTGCGATACCTGCCTGGTGGAAATCAACGGCGATCTGGTTCGCGGCTGCGCGGCAACGGTGCACGAGGGCGACGTAATCGTCACTTCTTCGCCGCGAGCGCGCCAGGCGCGCGAAGAAGGCATGGACCGCATCCTGTCCAAGCATGAGTTGTATTGCACCGTATGCGAAAACAATACCGGCGATTGCCAGCTGCACAATACTTTCGCGAACATGGATATCGCCATCCAGCGCTATCCTTTCAAGCGCAAGCCGTACCAAAAGGACGAATCGAATGCGTTTTATACCTACGATCCGGACCAGTGCATTCTCTGCGGCCGCTGCGTGGAGGCGTGCCAAAACGTCGAGGTCAACGAAACGCTGAGCATCGATTACAGCAGCCCTCATCCTCGCGTGTTGTGGGATGGCGGCAAGCCGATCGGACAATCCAGTTGCGTCTCCTGCGGCCACTGCGTAACGGTCTGCCCCTGCAATGCGTTGCTCGAACGCACGATGCAACCGGATGCCGGCCCCTTCACCGCGATTCCGGCAGTCACCAAGCGTCCGTTGATCGACCTGGTCAAGGCACTCGAGGACACCACCGGGACGCCACCGGTCACGGCCGTCTCCAAGATCGATATCGCGTTGCGCCAGAGCGAGATCAAGCGCACCAAGACCGTGTGTACCTATTGCGGCGTGGGCTGCTCGTTCGAGATGTGGACGCGCGATCGCCACATTCTCAAGGTGCAGCCGATGGAGCAAGCGCCGGTCAACGGCATTTCCACCTGTATCAAGGGCAAGTTCGGCTGGGATTTCGTCAATGCCAAGGAGCGCCTGACTACGCCGCTGATCCGCGAGTACGGGAAGTTCCGGCCAGCCAGCTGGGACGAAGCGCTGGACCTGGTCGCCACGCGCCTGACGACCATCCACGAGCAGCACGGCTCTAAGTCGATCGGCTTCATCGGTTCCAGCAAGGCCAGCAACGAAGAGGCCTATCTGACCCAGAAGATCGCCCGGCTGATTTTCCGCACCAACAGCGTCGACAATTCGTCGCGCTATTGCCAGAACCCGGCGACGCAAGGCTTGTTCCGCACCGTGGGTTACGGCGGCGACGCCGGCTCGATCAAGGATATCGAAGCGGCGTCGCTAGTGATCCTGGTGGGTTCCAATACGGCCGAATGCCATCCGGTGATCGCCTCGCGCATCAAGTCATCGCACAAACTGCATGGCCAGAAGCTGCTGGTGGTCGACCCGCGCAAGCATGAGATGGCCGAACGCGCGGATATTTACCTGAAGGCCAAGGCGAGCACCGATCTGGTGTGGGCATGCGCCACCGCCCGCTACATTTTCGATCACGGCCTGGAAGACAAGGCATTCCTGCAGCAACACGTCAATGGCGTAGAAGAATTCCGCGCGTCGCTGGAACCGTTCACGCTCGAATTCGCCGAACGCATGACCGGCCTGTCGCAAGCGCAGATCGTACAAGCCGCCGAGATGATCGCGCACGCGCCCACCATATGCCTGTTGTGGGCCATGGGCATCACCCAGCACAGCCATGGCTCGGATACCAGCACCGCGCTTTCCAACCTGCTGCTGGTCACCGGCAACTATGGACGGCCCGGCACCGGCGGCTATCCGATGCGCGGCCACAACAACGTACAAGGCGCGAGTGATTTCGGTTGCCTGAAGAATGTTTATCCCGGCTACGAGAAAGTCACCGATCAAGAAGCACGCGAACGCTGGGCCAGGGCCTGGGGCGTGGCGCCGGAATATCTTTCCGGCGAAGTGGGCCTGGACAACTTCAGCATGGTGGAAAAAGCCGCCAAGGGCGAATTGAAGGCAATGGTGGTGATCGGCGAGGAAACCGCCATTGCCGATGCCGATACGCGCAACGTGATCGAAGCTTTCAGCAAGATCGATTTCCTGGTGGTGCTGGATATGTTCGTGAGCCGCACGGCGGAGTTCGCCGATGTGGTATTGCCGGCCTGCCCCAGCGTGGAAAAGGACGGCACCTTCACCAACACCGAACGCCGCATCCAGCGCTTCTACCAGGTGATGGAGCCGCTGGGCGACAGCTGGCCGGATTGGCGCATCCTCACCGAACTGGCGCGCCGTCTCGGTCACGATTGGGGCTACACGCATCCCTCGCAGATCATGGCCGAATGCGCGGGGATCGCGAAGATGTTTGCCGGCGTCAGCTACGAACGCCTGGAAGGCTGGAAGTCACTGCAATGGCCGGTCAACGCCGACGGCAGCGATACGCCCGTGCTCTACACCGACGGCTTCCACTTTCCCGACCGCAAGGCCAGGCTGTTTGCGCTGACCTGGGAAGAACCCGCCGAAGCCGCCGACGGACAATTCGACCTGATGCTCGACAACGGCCGCCTGCTGGAACATTTCCAGTCGACCAACCAAACCGGGCGCGGGCCGCGCATCAAGCACGAATCGCCGAACTGGTTCGTCGAAGTCAGCCCGGAACTGGCCGCCGAACGCGGCATCGAGGATGGCACCTGGCTGCGCGTCATTTCCCGCCGCGCCGAGGTCGAAGTGCGCGCCACGATTACCGATCGCGTCAGCGGCAATACCTTGTACATACCCATCCATCAATCCAAGCCTGGCGTGAACACGCTCACCGGCGAACATCGCGATACCGAGGTGAATACGCCGGCCTACAAGGAACTGGCCGTGCGCATCGAAAAGCTGCCCAAGCCGAAAGGCGAGCCGCCCTTGCCCTACCGCAACCATCGCTACGGACGGCGCACGCCCAACCTCGGGCCCAGCGCGGAGCAAAAGTGGGAGCGCCGCGAATATGCCGAACCGCCGGCAACCATCGAACATCCCGAGACACTGTGATGGCCGAACCTATTTCCTATCAGACGATTCCTCCGCGGATCGAGCCCACCGCCCGGCAAGAGCTCGATCGTTTGCTCGAAACCCTGCACCGGACCGGCGTGCTGCGGCTGGCCAACGATTTTGCCGCCGGACGGCAGGATATCGCCGGCATCCTCGTGCATGGCCTGAACCTCGAAGGCTCGCGCAACGCGATGCAGAATATCGCCGCGCTCGCGATGGTATTGGCGCAGGTGCCGCCGCCGGAGTTCTACAAGGCAGCGTCCACCTTGAAAGATATGCTGCTCGCCGCCGCAGCCGAACCCGATCCCGACCAGAAAGCGCCGGGCGTGCGCGGCCTTTACCGTCTGCTCAATGATGATGACACCTGGCGCGCCTTCTCGCCGTTGCTGCGCGCGTGGAGCGCACTCGGCGCAGGCCTGCGCAAACCCGCGCCCGAAAAACCCATTTCCGCCTTTACCGGCAAACCCAGCAACGCATAACTGCGATGGAGCAGGCGTGCGCGCGACGGAACGATACGCCGCGCGCCGTCGCATAGTTTGTATTTCGCCTATGACGCACGCTGCTTCAGGAAGCGCAAGGTCGCGCGTTCCAATTGCCGCGGATGCGCCGCCACGGCAGCGGGAATGCATTGGCCCAGGCTTCCGTCCAGCCATGCATCGAGCACCTGCGGTGCGATATACGACGCCCGGCAGACCGCTGGCGTATTGCCCAGCCGTTGCGCCACCTGCTTGATCGCGTCGGCCAATGCGGCGCGCCGCGCCCTCTCGCCGCCTTTGGTCGGCAGTGGCGTGCGGCAGAGGACGCCCGCCGCCGTCACCGTGCCGCCCCAGGTGCGGAAATCCTTCGCGCTGAACTCGCGTTGCTCGCCGTTGCCGGCGGCTTCGCATAGATAACGGTTCACCAGCGTCGAATCGATGGGATGCCGTTTGCCATCGTCGTCCAGATACTGGAACAGTTGCTGTCCCGGCAGTTGCTGCACGCGACGGATGATCTGCATCAACCGCTTGTCATCGAGCACCACATCGCGATGCACGCCGCTCTTGCCCTTGAACACGAAGTGCAATCGCCCGCGCTCCTGGCGCAGATGGCGGGAGCGCAGCGTGGTCAAGCCATAACTTTGATTATCGCGCGCGTAGCTTTCGTTGCCGACGCGAATCAGGGTGTCGTCCAACAGGCGCACCACCAGCGCCAGCACCTTGTCGCAGGGCAGCCCCGGCAGCGCCAGATCGTGGCGGACGCGCCTGCGCAAGGAGGGCAGCGCCTTACCGAACGCCAATAGCCGGTCGAACTTGCCGTGATCGCGCAGGCGGCGCCAGTCCGGGTGATAGCGATACTGCTTGCGGCCGCGCGCATCGCGTCCACAGGCCTGCAAGTGACCGCGCGGATCTGCGCAAATCCATACCTTGGAATAGGCCGGCGGTATGGCCAGCTTGCGGATACGCGCCAGTTCACGCGGGTGCGTCACGCGCCGGCCGGCGTGGTTGTAATAGGCAAAGCCCTTGCCCCGGCGCATGCGCAGCAAGCCGGGTTGCAGGTCGCTGACGTAGACCAGGCCGGCGGATCGCACCTCCTTGCGCAATGCGGGATCGGGGCTGCGTTTGCTCATTGCTGTCGAGTATCAGCAACGGCGGTCAATGATTCGTGCACTAGCCTGCCGAACCTTTTATAGGTCGTACCGACACCCGGTTTCATCGGACGCGGCGGCATGGCAGGCATGCCATGCCTGCCTGCCATGCCACGTCACTGGCTATCGCTGTGCAACAGTCGCATCCGCGCCAGGCCGCGTGGCGCGAATCACCGCGGCAATCAGCGCCATGTCGTCCTCCATGCCGAAATCCGGCGGCCGTGAATAACCGAAGCGCACGACGACCAGCTTCTCCGAAGGAATGACGTAAATGCGTTGTCCCAGGAAACCGCTGGCGTAGAACCCGTCTTTCGGAAAGCCGTGCGCGACGCGCCAGGCAGCCGATTCGCTGGGCCCGTCATTGGTCCAGAAGCCGGCACCATAACCGGTACCCAGCGTGGCGCGGCGCGACCATTCCACCCAACCCTCCGGCAGGATGCGCTGTCCGTCGGGAGCGATGCCATCGTTGCGATAAAGCTCGCCGAAGCGGGCATAGCTGCGTGCCGGTGCATAGACATAGGACGAGCCGAAGAACACGCCGGAGCCATCGAACTCCATCGTCAAACCACTCAGCCGCGCCGGCTTCAGCAATTCCCGTTCCGCAAAGCTGCGCATGCCCGCCGCGCCCCCGCCCACGGTCTGGCCCAGCAGGCGGTCCAGGATCAAGGTGTTGCCCGAGGTGTAGTCCCACTCCTTGCCAACGGGATGGCCTAGCGGAAACTTGGCGGCATAGCCGGCCATGTCGTCGCTGAGATATTCCATCCGCGCTACCGGGCTGAAACCGTTGTCGGCTTCTTCCACGCTGAGCCCGCTGCGCATGCGCAGCAAATCCTCAATGGTGATGCGTGCGCGCGGGTCGCCCGGACCGCTCCATTCCGATGCACCAACCGGCTGGTCGACACGCAGGCGTCCTTGCCGCACCAGGATGCTGAGCAGCGCGTTGGTAAAGGATTTCGCCGCCGAGTAACTCAGCAGCGGCGTATCGACGCCAAAACCCTGCGCATAGCGCTCGGCGATCACACGGCCGTTTTTTACCACCACAACGGCTTTGACATCCTTGATCGGCTGCCCGGCGTGTTCGTCGAAGACCTGGTTCAGCGCCGCGTTGATCGCCGGATCGCGACTGATTACCGCGGCGGCCGGAGCGAATCCGTCCAGCACCGGCGCCGGCAATAGAGGGCGCGGCGGCGGCGCGGGTGGGGTATGCGCATACGCAAGCCGGCAACCGTAGCCCGGCGTGAAGTCCGCACGCGCATGGAAAATGCCGAGGAAGCTCGTTTCGACGCTGCGCTCGGCGCGATCGACGCGATAGTGCACGAACTGTCCCAAGGGAGCGCCGATGATCGGCTGCACCAGTTGCTTGAGTGTCGCATCCGGGTCCAGGCCCGCCACGAATACCGCCGAACACAGGTTGTGCGCCGCCATGCCGGCACCAACCCGTCCAGCGCGATCCGGCCGGTAGATCGCCAACGCCGAAACCAGCGCCACCAATACGACCATCCCCGCCCATCTGCCGATCCGCTTCGCCATGCCGTTGTCCTCCGTTGGTTTCGATGAGACGAGCATGCGCCGGCACAGGGAGCGAAGTGCGCGCTTTGGGGACGAACGCCGGCATGGCAGGGACGAATTCCGTGCAAGCCGCTTTTAACGACGGACACGGCTGCATGCCGAAGGCCGGATAGGCATTATCCTTGGCGATCGCGCGCTGATGCGACTCGACCATACCGTTCGGGGGCGGCTATGAAGGCAGGACACAAGGGAGCCGGATTTCCAGCAATTCGTTGGGTAGCAGCCAGCTGCCTTTTCATATTGATCGCCCACGCCCTGGCCTATTTCACGCACGAATACTTCCATTCGTTCACGGCTTGGCTGCTTGGATTCAAGCAACACCCGCTGGATTTGGACTATGGCCGTTGCAATGCTTCGAACATCCTCTTCCAGCAGGAGGTCGACGAAAACGTTCAGTACGACCCGATCTTCGCTTCACACCATGGCCTTAGCGCGGCGCTGATTGCCTTTGCCGGCCCAGGCATCGGAAATGGAGCGTTTTACTTCTTGTACTTTTGGCTATTCCGGAAATCGATCAGCAAGGGCGCAAACCGGCTCAGCCAGCTTTTCTTCTGGCTAGCCTTGATGTCGGCGGGCAACGTATGGAGCTACGCCCCGACCAGGACCATTACCACCCACGGCGACATGGCGCTGCTTGCGCGGGGCCTGGGCATATCTGCGTGGGCGCTGTTTCCGCTGGTTACCGTGCCGGCGATGTACATCGCCTATAGCTTCTTCACCCGTTTGTTTCCCCTGGCCCGGCAATCGCTGTTCAGCGCTGAGCCGCAGCACCTGTACATGTCGTCGGCGCTGGTGGCTTATTTCTATTTCGGTTTCTTTGGCGGCAGCGAGATAGGAGGCCACTATGGGGTCGTCCCAGCCCTCTTTTCTTTGTTCTCGGTGCTGATCGTGCTTCCGCTTGCGGTTGCCTATTGCATTCAAGACCCTCGGCATTGGGACAACACCCGAGAGCATTCTTCCGCGCCATAGCCCGCCGCCTGCCGCTATCGGGTATTACACCGGCAACGCGGTCGTCCTTTTCACCGTGCGCAAGGCCAGCGTCGATTGCACGCGCACCACACCTGGCAACTGGGTGAGGATTTCAGTGTGGATGCGCTCGAAATCCGCCGAATCGGCGTAGGCCACGCGCACCATGTAATCGGCGGCGCCGGCCAGCAGGCAGCATTCGGTCACTTCCGGATGTTTCTGGATCGCCTCCTCGAACGCATCGAGCGCGGCGCGGCCTTGCTGGTCGAGCGTCACCAGCACGAAGGCGGTGCCGGCCAGGCCCGCGGCCTTTTCGTCCAGCAGCATCACATAGCGGGCAATCAGGCCGCGCTCTTCCAGCAGCTTGACCCGGCGCAGGCAGGCCGAGGGGGAAAGATTGATGCGCAAGGCCAGCTCCATATTGGCCAGCCGGCCGTCCTCTTGCAGCCATCGGAGGATGGCGCGGTCACGCTCGTCCAGGGGTGGGAAATTATTCGTCATGGATTCTGCATTCAAGCCATTCTCTCGCATCGAGTGCGAAAGATTGGCGCTCTGGTGGCCATAATCAGCGAGAAATTGTGCAATAGCTTGATCATACTGCGCTGCGCGCGGGGCACGGAAGGCCGGCGCCCACATCTTCCTTCCCTCACCCCACAGAGACTCATTCCATGCGCATCGGTGTGCCGAAAGAAATCAAGAACCACGAGTACCGCGTGGGCCTCGTTCCCTCGTCCGTGCAGGAGCTGGTGCACCACGGCCACCAGGTGCTGGTGCAGAAGGACGCCGGCGTGGGCGCCGGGTTGTCCGACGCCGACTATGTCGCCGCCGGCGCCACCATCATCGACAGCGCCGACCAGATCTTCGCCGACGCGGACATGATCGTGAAGGTAAAAGAGCCGCTGGCGGTGGAGCGCAAGAAGCTGCGCAAGGGCCAGATCCTGTTTACCTACCTGCACCTGGCGCCCGATGCGGAACAGACCCGCGACCTGATCGATTCCGGCGCCATCTGCATCGCCTATGAAACCGTCACCTCGCCCAACGGTTCGCTGCCGCTGCTGACGCCGATGTCCGAGGTGGCCGGTCGCCTGGCGCCGCAGGTCGGCGCGCACTCGCTGGAGAAGGCGCAGGGCGGACGCGGCGTGCTGCTTGGCGGCGTGCCCGGCGTGCCGGCCGCCGAAGTGGTGATCCTGGGCGGTGGCGTGTCCGGTACCCATGCGGCCAGCATCGCGGTGGGCATGGGCGCGAAGGTAACGGTCGTCGATCGCTCGGCCGACGCGCTCAAGCGCCTCGCCAGCCAGTTCGGCACCGCCATTTCCACCGTGTTTTCCACGCGCTCGGCGATCGAGGAACTGGTACGCCGCGCCGACCTGCTGATCGGCACGGTGCTGGTCCCCGGCGCCGCCGCACCCAAGCTGGTCTCGCACGCCATGGTGCGCACGATGAAGCCGGGCTCGGTGATCGTCGACGTCGCCATCGACCAGGGCGGCTGCGTGGAAACCTCGCATGCCACCACGCACTCCGATCCTACCTATGTGGTCGACGGCGTCGTGCATTACTGCGTGGCCAACATGCCGGGCGCGGTGGCCCGTACTTCCACCTTCGCGCTCAACAACGTGACCCTGCCCTTCACCCTGGCGCTGGCCAACCACGGCTGGAAGAAAGCGCTGGCGCAGGACGTGCACCTGCGCAACGGCCTGAACGTGTTCGAAGGCAAGGTGGTATGCGAGCCGGTCGCACTGGCCCATGACCTGCCTTACGTGAAGGCGGAAACCGCCATCGGCATGTAAGCCGGCGGCAAGGCGGCGTGCCCATGCGGGCACGCCGCGCGCTTTCTCCAGGAGGACATCCTCCCCAGGCGGCAGCACGCACATACGGCGCCGATCCACGCTTCGGCCGCAGCGCTTCGATGTCGGTGCACAGGGACCCCGGTTCGTTGCTGGTTAGAAAGCTTTCCAGCCGGGCGATCCGCAATCCTCCGAAACGCTACGCGCCCCATTTCCTCCCATTCCTGGAAAGTGCTGACCGCGCTGTATGAGAACGGCATGCCGTTCGAATGGCGCGCACCATGCAAACGGCTGCAAGCCTAGCCACGCCGTTGGCTCCTTGTGCACGCCTGCCTAACTGTCAATACGGTTGAATCGGTCCAGACATCCCCGCCCACAGGACCACCGCCCATGCCTGAGGACCGTCCAGCCAACCCGCCCAAGCGCGGCCATGGTCAGGATGCCCTGAGCCGCAGGGATTTCCTGCAAATGATCGGAGTGACAGGCATGGCATCAGGTTTCAAATGGTCAAGCGCGCACGCCGCCATGGCCCCAGGCGATGCGCCTGACGCTTCCAAGCGCCACGACGACGACACCCGCACGCAAGTCAAAATCAGCGTGAATGGGCAACCGCAGGAGCTGGAGGTCGACAATCGCACCAGCCTGCTCGACGCACTGCGCGATCACCTGCACCTGACCGGCACCAAGAAAGGCTGCGATCACGGACAGTGCGGCGCCTGCACCGTGCACGTCAATGGAAGGCGGATCAATGCCTGCCTGAGCCTGGCGGTCATGCACGATGGCGACCAGGTGACCACCATCGAAGGGCTTGGCCAACCGGGTGCGATGCATCCCATGCAGCGGGCGTTCGTCGAGCACGATGGTTATCAATGCGGTTATTGCACGTCCGGCCAGATCATGTCCGCGGTAGCCATGTTGCACGAGCAGTGGGGCAGCGCCGATGCCGATATCCGCGAGGCGATGAGCGGCAATATCTGCCGTTGCGGCGCGTACCAGAACATCCTGGCGGCAATCAAGCAAGTTCGGCAGGGCTAAGCATGCAGACATTCGCCTTTTCCCGCGCGACCCGGATCGATCAGGCCATCCAGGCCGGAACCCGCGCGTCGACCGCGCAACAGGGCGCGGAAGTGCGCTTCGTCGCCGGCGGCACCACGCTTATCGACTTGATGAAGCTGGACGTCGAGCATCCCGCGCAGGTCATCGATATCAATCATCTGCCGCTCGGCGAGGTCGAACAGACGTCCGACGGCGGCTTGAAGATCGGCGCGCTGGTGCGCAATGCCGATCTGGCGGTGCATCCGCAAGTGCAGCAGCACTACGCCGTGCTGGGCGAAGCCCTGTTGTCCGGCGCGTCCGGGCAACTGCGCAACATGGCCACCACCGGCGGCAATCTGCTGCAACGCACGCGCTGCGTGTATTTCCGGGATACCGCATGCGCCTGCAACAAGCGCGAACCCGGCAGCGGCTGCGCGGCCATCGGGGGCTACAACCGTAACCTGGCGATCCTGGGCGTCAGCAAGCACTGCATCGCCAGCAATCCTTCCGACATGAATGTGGCGCTGGCTGCCCTGGAGGCCATCGTGGTCATCCGTGGCGCCAGGGGGGAACGCCAGGTGCCGATCAACGAATTTTTCCTGTTGCCCGGCGATACGCCGCAGCGCGAAACCGTGCTGGAGCCCGGCGACCTGATCACCCACGTGCTGCTGCCGCGGCCGCTGGATGGCGCGCGATCGCATTACCTCAAACTGCGCGACCGCGCCTCCTATGAATTTGCGCTGGCCTCGGCCGCCGTGGTGGTGCATACCGAGAATCGGCGCATCGTCCAGGCGCGGGTGGCGATGGGCGGCATCGGCACGCGCCCCTGGCGCTCGCCTGAAGCCGAGCACGTGCTGGCCGGCCAGGCGCCATCGCCGGCCCTGTTCGACCGGGCCGCCCAGGCGCTGCTGGCCAACGCGCAGCCGCAGAGCCAGAACGGCTTCAAGCAAGAACTCGCCAGGCGCTGCCTGATCCAGGCCCTTGGCACGGTCACCGCCTGAGGAAACACCACATGGCATCCAGCGATTCCTTCACTACCCTGCCCGTGGTCGGCCGTGCGCATACGCGCATCGACGGGCCGCTGAAGGTATGCGGGGTGGCGCGCTACTCGTCCGACTTCAATTTCCCCGAGCTGCTGCATGCCGTGCCCGTGTGCGCCACGATAGCGAACGGGCGCGTCGCAAGCATCGACGCATCCCAGGCCGCGCGCATGCCGGGCGTGCGAAAAATCTATACCCACGAAAACATCGGCACGTTCTATCGCGCGTCCAAGGCCAGCAAGGCCATGATCGACGAAAAGCGGCCTCCGCTCGACGATGACCGGGTGCGCTACTACGGGCAATACGTGGCATTGGTGGTGGCCGACAGTTTCGAGCAGGCCACCGCCGCGGCGCGTGCGGTGAACGTGGACTACGCCGATGTGCAGGCACCTTCGGTATCCACGCAACTGAGCCCCGAAAAACCGCCGGAAAAGGAAACCGAGCGCGGCGATCCCGATGGCGCCTATGCGCGAGCGGCGGTCAAGCTCGACCATACCTACAGCACGCCGGTAGAAACACATAACCCGATCGAACTGCATGCCAGCCTCGCCATCTGGGATGGCACGCATTTCACGCTTTACGAAACCACCCAGGCGATCATGAATTACCGCGCGGTGATGGCGCAGATGCTTGGCGTGCCGACCGACAACGTGCGTGTCATCACCGAATACCTGGGGTCCGGGTTCGGCGGCAAGCTGTGGCCATGGACGCAGGCGTTGCTGGCGGCAGCCGCCGCACGCGACCTGCATCGGCCGGTCAAGCTGGTGGTGTCACGGCAGATGATGTTCCACAACGTGGGTCATCGACCGCACACTCAGCAACGCATCCGCCTGGCCGCCGACAAGGACGGTACGCTGGTTTCGCTGCGACACGATTATCTTTATCACCGTGCCCTGCTGGCCGACTACAAGGAAGATTGCGGCGAGGCCACCGGCTTTCTCTACAGCACCCCGAACCTGCGCGTCACCAGCGGCTATGCCGAACGCAATGTAGGACCGGCAACCTCCATGCGCGGTCCCGGCGCGGTGCCCGGCCTGTTCGCGCTGGAATCGGCGATGGACGAACTGGCGATTGCGCTGCATATGGATCCGATCGCGCTGCGCCTGAAGAACGAGCCGTCCATGGACGAAATGGAAAACATTCCGTTCTCCTCCCGTCATCTCAAGGAATGCCTCACCCGCGGCGCGGACATGTTCGGCTGGTCGCGACGCCAGCCGACGGTCGGCGCGATGCGCGACGGCGATACGATCATCGGCCTGGGCGTCGCCGGTTGCAGCTGGATCGCCGAGCGCTTCCCCGCGCAGGCCACTGTGATCCTGTTTGCCGATGGCGGCGTGCAGGTACGCAGCGGTACGCAGGATATCGGCACCGGCACCTATACCGTCATCGCGCAGATGGCCGCCGGTCTGGCGGGCGTGGACGTGACTGCGGTAAAAGTGGTGATCGGCGACACGCAGCTGCCGCCCGGGCCATGGTCAGGCGGCTCGATGGCTACTGCCTCGATGGTGCCTGCCATGGTGCAGGCGATTGAACAGGCCGGCGAACAGCTGACGAAAATCGCCGCCGAAGACGAACACTTCAAAGGCGTGGACGCCGGGCAGCTGGCCTTCACCGAAGGAAAGGTCCATCGCAAGGACCAGGCCCCGGATACCGGACGCCACTTCCGCGAGCTGCTGTCATCCGCGCGCATGGCCCAGGTGGAAGGGCATGGCAAGGCGGAGGGAACGTTCGGCCAGAAGAAAAAGGCCTTCTCCACGCATTCCTATGGCGCGCACTTCGTCGAAGTCGCCTGGCAGCCGAAGCTCGCGCGCCTGCGCGTCCGGCGCACGTTGACCGTGATCGATGCCGGTCGCATCGTCAACCCGCTGACCGGCCGCAACCAGATCGAAGGCGCGGTGGTGATGGGCATAGGCATGGCGATGCTGGAGCAAACCCATTACGACGACCGCAACGGCATGGCCGCCAACAGCAATCTCGCCGATTACATGATGACCACCCATGCCGACATGCCACCGCACATGGATGTGCTGTTCCTGGATTACCCCGACACCAAGGTCAATGCCATGGGTGTGCGCGGCATTGGCGAAATAGGCCTCGCCGGCATCGCCGCGGCTATCACCAACGCGGTGTATCACGCCACCGGCGTGCGCGTGCGCGATATTCCGATTCACGTCGAAGATCTGCTTGCCTCCAAGGTCGCGTGACGGGCCCGGCCACGCCACCGTTATCTTTCGGATTGCAGCAAGAGACCGGGCGGCAGGTTCGCCAGATAACGGCGCGTCCAGGTGACGCGCGCGCCATCGTCGAGCAGCAGGCGGTATTCGCCTTCCGGCCAGGAATGGATTTCGCGAATGGCTTCCAGGCGTACCAGCGTCGAGCGGTTGATCCGCGCAAAACGCATGGGATGGAGCCGCGACTGCATGTTCTCCAGCGTGCCGCGCAGGCGGTAACCATGCCCGCCTGCGTGGAGGTCCAGGTAATTGCGGCTGGCTTCGATCCGGCTGATCCGGTCGACGCGAACAAGTTGGGCGCTGTCGCCAGCCTGCACCAATATGTGCTCGAGATAATGCGTCGGCGCCGGCAGTCCGTTTAACAGTCCGTCCAGCCGCCGGCCAAGATCCTGCCTGGGCACCAGGCGTTCGCGCAGGCGCTGCAGCAACCGCTCAAAGCGCTGGGGGCTGACCGGCTTGAGCAGATAATCGAACGCATGTACTTCGAATGCCTGCACCGCGCGATCGTCGTGCGCGGTGACAAACACCACTTCCGCGGGCAGCGGTTCGCCCAGTGCCCGCAGCACGGCAAAGCCATCCATGTCGGGCATGCTGATGTCCAGGAACACGACGTCCGGCCGCTCGCGGGCGATCAGCTCAAGCGCATCACGGCCGTTGCCGGCTTCGCCGGCCACCCGCACATCTTCGGCCATGGCGAGGTAGCGCCGCAGTTTATCGCGCGCCGGCGCTTCGTCATCGACTATCGCGACGCGCAAGCTCATGCCGGCGAGCCCTGCTGCAATGGCAACCACAGCCACACGCGCGTGTCTTGTTCGCCAGGCTCCAGGCGCAAGCCTGCCGCATCGCCGTAAAGATGCTTCAAGCGCGCCTCGATATTGCTCAGGCCGATACCATGGCCCCGATGCGTGCCTCCGCCTTGGCCATGGTTGCGGACGCACAGTTCAAGCCGTCCATGCTCGCGTGCCGCGCTCACATCCACGCGCCGGATTTCCGCTGCGTCGGCATGATCGATCGCATTCTCCACCAGCGGCTGCAGAACCAGGAACGGCACCGTGGCATCGCCTAGCGACGGCTCCGCCTGGATGCGCACGCTCAATTGCGCGCCAAAGCGCGCGCGCTGGATATCCAGGTACAGCTCCAATAACCGCCATTCCTCGCGCAGCGGGTGCTGCTGCGCGCGTGCGCCGAGCGTGGCGCGCAGCAGTTCGCCGATGCGGGCGAGCATTTCGTCCGCCACTCGCGGCTGGTCATACATGATGGCGGAGACGGCGTTGAGCGTGTTGAACAGGAAATGCGGATTCAGCTGCAACCTCAATGCATCCAGCTGCGCTTCCGACAGCGCCGATTCCAGTTGCGCGGCCCGCAGTTCGCGCTGCTGGCCTTGGCGGTAGCGGTCGAACATCCACAGCACCAGCGCGACCAGCAGGTAATAGAACACGTCGCTGGGAAATTCCATGAGATAGCGCCATGCCATCACGCCATAGTCATAGCCGCCCAGTCCGCACAGCCGAAATAGCGCAACCCGCGAACCCCACATCAGGCTGGTATGCAACAAGGACAATGCAAGCAGCACCAGCAGATGACAGCCGTAACGCAGCCACCGGTTGTGCAAAGGCCGGATACGCCGCAAGGCCGCGATCAGCACCGGAAGCAGCATGCCGAAACTCAGGCTTCCGGTCATTTCCTCGATCAGCTTGGGCCCCAGCGAAACCGGAACGCGGTCCGCCACGTCATTGAGGTAGCGGTGCAGCGCGTTGAGCAGGCCAATCAGGACGACGATGCCAAGCCAAGCGGCAAGCCAGAAACCATGCGAGCGCGGCACGGCCAACGGGTCGGCGCCGGTGTTCCGGTAGGTTTTCATGCAATGGGTGGCCCCGGCGGCTCGTGGATGAGTCGATCGGGCAAATAGTAAGGGAAAGCCCAGCCACGCAGGCAACGCCGGACCTGCCGGCGTCGATGGCCGCCATGGCGCGGGGCCATCCGCATTGACGGCAAGCCACGTGCGGAAAATGATGATGCGCCATCCTGGAGCATCCCTAGCCATGCACATACTTCCCGGCGACCTCGATGACCCTCGCATCATGGCGCTGCTGCATACGCACGTGACCATCGCCCGCGCCCAGACCGCGCGCGATAGCGCCCATGCACTGGATATCGACGGCTTGCGTGCGGCCGATATTCACTTCTGGGCCGCCTGGGAACACGACCAGTTGCTGGGTATTGCCGCGCTGCGGCGGCTCTCGGCGACGCATGGCGAAATAAAATCCATGCACACCGCGCAGGCTGTGCGTCAACACGGCACCGGCAGCGCGTTATTGCGCCACCTTATCGGCGCCGCTCGCGCCAGCGGCATGTCGCGCCTGAGCCTGGAGACCGGTGCGTGGGATTATTTCATTCCCGCCCGTGCGTTCTATCGCCGGCACGGATTCGTGGAATGCCCGCCATTTGGCAACTACCTGGCCGATGCCAACAGTGTGTTCATGTCGCTCGATCTTGATGCTTGCTGACTTCGCCACATCCGCTTGAATCGCATAAAGCGGCGCCGGATCCATGCAGGCACCCGGCGCCGAATGTATGGCCTGCCAAATACGCCATGCCACACGACCGGTACTGAATCGCCATGCATGCCGATGAAGCAGGCCCTTTTCCCTGAGTTTCCCTCAGGTGTTTTTATGGCTCTGCCGCCCCGCTTCCGCGTGCTGTTCGCTACTGCCGCCGCGGGTGTTGCTCGCGCCTGCTTGCGATGCGCTGCCCGCCGCATTCCGCGCCTGGCCGCCATGGCTGCTTTCGCCGCCCTTGCGGCCGATATCCGCCATATGGCTGCGATCTTCACTGACCGCTTCGCCGCCCTTTTGTCCGATCGCCGACATGTGCTGCCGATCCTGGCTTACCGATTCGCCGCCCTTGCGACCCGCCTCGCGGGCTTCTTCCGAACTGAATTCATGTGCGTTGCCGCTTTCGTGTGCCGCGCGCCCGCCCTCGCTGGCGATTTCGCGTTGCTTGGATTCATCCATGCCTGCAAAGCCGCGACCGCCACCCTGTCCGCCACGGTTGTTACCGGTGTTCTGATGCGTTGCCATTATCGTAACTCCTGCTCTTATCTTCGATACCGTACGACACGCAAATGTGCCGCACGAAAGCCATCATGGCGAGATGCATCTGTAGCTGGAGTCTGTGCGCGGTGAAACCATTTCCACATAGAACGCAGCGATCAAGCGCATGCCTGCCTTGAAAAAGAGCGGCAGAAGTGTCTTTTCCATTGCCGAGGAGGGTTGAACAGCAAGACACTTCTGCCGCGACACAAACCATCAGACACCGCACTCAACAAAACGGGAACAGCGACGCCGAGCATCGCGAAGATTTTCTTCGAGGGCCTGCCGCTGCGACGCCAACAATGGGTCGCGAGCCGCGCCATCGCCTCGCCATAGCGCACACACAAACGTTGCCACGCCAGGCGCCGGCCCTGTTGCGCATCCGGCAACGCGCGCAACATTGTGATGAGCACGCGCCTCGTGCCGTCTCGAGCGAAAATGGACTCGTTGTGTTCCACGATAACCTCGCAGAGCGCGTCAGAGAAAACATGCCGGGTCAGCATGCCCGCACGGCGAGGAAGGCGGCGTCTGGAGCGAGTCAACGGGCTCTTCCACATCGCGCGGCGATGCCCTCTGCAAAGGGTTAACCTACGCGCAGCCTGCACGTGTCGCTTCCTACCATCGCCTTGCATCTTCTTGAGGACGCCCATTTGGACGCCAGGTACGACCCAGCCAGCCAGCATCCCGACGAAGCGACGCTACGGGAGATGCGCGCCGTGCTCAGCGGCAAACGTCGCGGATTCGCCGCGCTCACGCCGTTTGCCGGGCCGGCGATCGTCGTATCGGTGGCCTATATGGACCCGGGCAATTTCGCCACCAACATACAGGCGGGTGCCCGCTACGGCTATGGCTTGCTATGGGTGGTGCTGGTCGCCAACGCGATCGCGATGCTGTTCCAGGCGATGTCGGCGAAACTAGGCATTGTGACCGGGAGGAACCTGGCCCAGCTTTGCCGGGAAAGTTTTCCCGCGCCGCTGGTGTGGACGATGTGGATCGTGAGCGAAATCGCCGCCATGGCGACCGATCTTGCCGAGTTCCTTGGCGGCGCGATAGGACTCAGCCTGGTGTTTCATTTGCCGATGCTGATCGGCATGGCCATCACGGCGGCCGTGACCTATGCGCTGCTGCTGCTCGAGCGACGCGGCTTCCGGCGGCTGGAGCTGACCATCGGTGCGCTGGTGGGCATCGTCGGGCTGGCCTATCTGGCCGAACTTTTCATCGTCCCGATCGGCTGGGCGGATGCAGGGCGGCAGTTGCTGCTGCCGCGCCTGCCTGATGCGCAGGCTTGCGTGCTTGCAGTAGGCATCATTGGGGCCACCGTCATGCCCCACGCACTGTTCCTGCACTCGGGCTTGACGCAAGCGCGCTTTCCGACACGTTCGGAGAATGAACGACGCAAGGTGCTGCGCTTCTCGAACATCGAAGTGGTGGTGGCGCTCACCATTGCCGGCGTGATCAACCTGGCCATGGTCATGATGGCCGCCGGCGCCTTCCACGCCGGCCATCGGGACGTGGCTGAAATACAAACCGCTTACCTCACGCTGACACCGCTGCTGGGACATGCGGCGGCCGTCATCTTCCTGGTGTCGCTGATCGCATCGGGTATATCGAGTTCAGTGGTCGGCACGATGGCCGGCCAGTTGGTGATGCAGGGCTTCGTGGGCTTCGCCATCCCATTGTGGCTGCGTCGCGTGATCACCATGTTGCCCAGTTTCGCCGTGATCTACCTGGGCGTCGACGCTACGCGCGCACTGGTGCTCAGCCAGGCAGTGCTAAGCATTGCGTTGCCTTTTCCCATGCTGGCGCTGATCTGGTTTATTGCACGCCGGAAGTCCATGGGCGTGTACCGCAGCGGTGCGCCGACGTTGCTTGCCGCGGCAGTCGCCGCGTGCTTCGTGATCGCACTCAACCTTTTGCTGCTGACGCAGGCGTAACGAAACTGGGCAGTCGTGTCTTGCCTGCCTTGACGCTCACTTGACCCGCTATCGACCCCGACGCGCTCACAGTGCGAGCGCGGACTTTTTCTTCGTCCGCGTTGATCGAGGGCGACTGCATGGCCGAACACAAAGAAAACCTGCTCGACTGGTTGCGTGATGCCCACGCCATGGAGCAGCAGGCCGAGCAGATGCTCAAGGCCCAGGCGTCGCGCATCCAGCATTACCCGGAACTCAAGGCGCGCCTTGAAGCACACCTCGAAGAGACGCTGCAACAGCAGAAGATCGTCGAGGATTGCATCACCCGTCTCGGCGGCAAGCCCTCGACGGCGAAAGACCTCGCCGGCAAGGCGATGGCCTTCGCCCAGGGCGTCGGCGGCATGGCCGTCAGCGATGAAGTAATCAAGGGCGCGATCGCCGGCTATGTGTTCGAGAATATCGAGATCGCTACCTACACGGTGCTGATCGCGGCGGCCAAGTCCATCGGCGATACCGCCACGCAACGCGCCTGCGAAACGATCCTGCCGCAGGAACAGGCGATGGCCCGCTGGCTACTCGAGCATCTTCCGGATGTCACCACCCAATACCTCGCGCGCGACGCGGCCGAAGGGCTCGTCGCCAAACGCTGACGCGGCATCCGCCCGCACAGCAACCCACCCCTGGAGAAATTCCCATGTTTGCCCATAACAAGCGGTTGCAGTACTCCGTCCACGTTTCCGAATGCAATCCGGGATTGGCCAACCTGATGCTGGAGCAATTCGGCGGACCGCAAGGCGAACTCGCCGCGGCAATGCGCTATTTCACGCAGGCCCTGGCCGAAGAAGACCCCGGCCGCAAGGATCTGTTGCTGGATATCGCCACCGAGGAACTGAGCCACCTGGAAGTGATCGGCTCGATCGTTGCCATGCTCAACCGCGGCGCCAAAGGCGAATTGGCCGAAGGCGTGGCCGAAGCGGCCGACCTGTACCGTTCGCTGCAAGGACCGGGCAACGATTCGCACGTCACCCAGGTACTCTATGGCGGCGGCCCTGCGTTGACCAATTCCGGCGGCCAGCTGTGGAACGCAGGCTATATCGATTCGATCGGCGATCCCACGTGCGACTTGCGCTCGAATATCGCGGCCGAATCACGCGCCAAGATCATTTACGAACGGCTGATCAACGTGACCGCCGATCCTGGCGTAAAGGATGCGCTGGGCTTCCTGATGACGCGAGAAATCGCCCACCAGCTATCATTCGAGAAAGCGCTGTACGCCATCGAGCCGAATTTCCCACCCGGCAAGCTGCCCGGCAAGGACGGATTCACGCGCATGTATGTCAACACTTCGCAAGGCGAAGGCGATACGCGCGGACCCTGGAACAGTGACGACAACTTCAACTTCGTCACCGATCCCGACGAATTCCTGGCGATGGACGGTGGCGATGGACGCGCGAAGGTAAAGCTGGATTCCGAGGACAAGCAATGCGTAAAGGCCTTCGCCACGCGCACGGCGTCCAATCCGGACAGCAATCCCACCACCGGTGCGGAATTGGGCGGGGCCTGATCGCGACGGCGAATGGACGGTGCATGCCTGATGCCTGAAGGAGTTCGATCACCGTGACGCGCGGAGGACGCATGTGCAATCCAAGGCGGCTACATCCGGCACAGCGAGGTACCCGGCGATGAGCCGCCGCTTCGACGCGATCATCGTCGGTGCCGGCCAGGCCGGCCCGCCGCTGGCCGGCCGCCTTACCGCTGCGGGCATGCAAGTGGCTTTGGTCGAACGTCAGTTTTTCGGTGGCACCTGCGTCAATACCGGCTGCATGCCGACCAAGACCCTGGTAGCCAGCGCGCGCGTCGCGCACCAGGTGCGGCGCGCCGCCGATTACGGTGTCGTGCTCGGCGGCGAAGTGGGCATCGACTTTCAGCGAGTCATGGCACGCGCGCACACGGTGACCGACAACGCGCGCGGCAACGTCGAACGCTGGCTCGATGGCATGCATGGACTCACCGTGCTGCGCGGCCATGCCCGCTTCGAAAGCCATGACAGCTTGCGCATCGGTGGGGAAGCCATCAGCGCGCCGCGCATCTTCCTCAACGTCGGCGGTCGTGCGCTGGTGCCGGATATGCCCGGCGTGCACGCTATTCCCTACCTCACCAACACCTCGATCCTGCAGCTCGATATCTTGCCGGAGCATCTGGCGATCGTCGGCGGCAGTTATATCGGGCTGGAGTTTGCGCAAATGTTCCGCCGCTTTGGTGCGAAGGTGACCATCATCGAGCAGCAGCCGACCCTGATCGGTCGCGAGGACGACGATGTCTCCAGCACCATCGCCGAGATCCTGCAAGGCGAAGGGATCGCCGTGCGCACCCATGCCGAGTGCGTCGCTTTCGCCAAGCATGCGAGCGGTATCGCGGTAAAAGTCGATTGTGCCTGTGCCTCCGGCGATCCCGGACTCATCGTCAGCCACGTCTTGCTGGCCGTAGGGCGCCGGCCCAATACCGACGATCTCGGACTGGAACATGCCGGCGTATCCACCGACAAGCATGGTTACATCACGGTGGATGACACGCTCGCCACCAGCGTGCCGGGAATCTGGGCCATGGGCGATTGCAACGGCCGCGGCGCATTCACCCATACCGCGTACAACGATTTCGAAATCATCGCGGCCAATCTGCTTGATGGCGGCCAGCGGCGCGTGTCCTCGCGTATTGCCGGCTATGCCTTGTATATCGACCCGCCGCTGGGCCGCGTGGGCATGACCGAAGCGCAAGCACGCGCCAGCGGCAAGCGCGTACTGGTTTCCAAGCGGCCGATGTCGCGCGTTGGCCGCGCGGTGGAACGCGATGAAACGCAGGGCTTCATGAAAATCGTCGCCGACGCCGACACCCATCGCATACTGGGCGCGGCAATCCTCGGCATCAGCGGCGACGAGGCTATCCATGGCGTCATCGACCTGATGAACGCCGACCAGCCTTACGACACATTGCAATGGGCGGTGCCGATCCATCCGACCGTGTCGGAACTGCTGCCGACGCTGGTGGGCGAACTCAAGCCGGTTTGCCGCCCCGCTTCCTCGTAGCCGGAACAGATCAATGCTGGCGAATCGGACAATCGCCAAGCGCCAAGACGCCATTGACCTGCATGGATCGCTCGCAATCGGCAGCGCGTGCCGATCGCGACAGCACGCTCACTGGCCGGTGTAATCCACCCGCCAGATCGCATTGGAACCATCGTCCGTCACCAGCAATGAGCCATCCGGAGCAGTCGCCAGGCTGACCGGGCGTCCCCACACGCGGCCGTCGGGCAGCACGAAGCCGGTGAGGAAATCCTCGTATTCGCCGCTGGCCTTGCCGCTGTGATGGCGTGGAATGCGGATCACCTCGTAGCCTACGCGGGTGGATTTGTTCCAGGAGCCATGCTCGGCGGCAAATAGATCGCCGTCATACGCCTTGGGAAAGCGGCCGGCTTCGTAGAACGTAATCTGCAACGAGGCATTGTGTGGCTGCAGCAGCACATCGGGCGTGATCACCTTGTCCTTCAGCTCCGGATGCTTGCCGGCATGGCGTGGGTCTTGGTGCGCGCCCATGTACCACCACGGCCATCCGTAGAAGCCGCCTTGGCGCACCGAGGTGATGTAATCCGGCACCAGGTTGTCGCCCAGCCCATCGCGCTCGTTGACTGTCGTCCACAGCTGTCCATTCTTCGGATCGATGGCGATGCCTGATGGATTGCGGATGCCCCAGGCGTAGATGCGCTGGTGCGAGCCGTCGGGATCGAAGGCCAGGATGTTGGCGCGATCTTTTTCCGCGGGCGAGGTATCCGGATCGTTGATGTTGGACGCCGAGCCCACCGCCACGAACATGGTCTTGTTGTCGAGCGAGAAAGCGACATCGCGCGTCCAATGCCCCTCGCCGTGCGGCAGGTCGACGATATGCTCGGCCCTGCCCGTCGCCTTCAGGTCGCCATTGCGGTAAGGAAAACGAACTACCGCATCGGTATCGCCGACATAGACCCATTGCGGATGCGGCCCCAGCGGATAGAACGCGATGCCATAGGGACGATCCAGGCCAGTGGCGAAGACCGAGCTTTGGCGGGGTTTGCCATCCGCCGTCATGCCGCGGAATACATGGATCTGCCCGTTACCGCTTTCGGCCACGAAGATATCGCCGTTCGGCGCCACGCGGATCACGCGCGGCGTGTCCAGTCCTTCGGCATACAGGTTTACCTTGAAACCGGGTGGTGCTATGGGCAGCACGCCAGCGGGACGGGCCGCCATCGCCGGCGCATTGCTGGCCGAATGCGTGGCGTAGGGCGGCGGCAGATCGGCCAGCGTGATCTTGCGCAGCTTGCCCGGCGCTTCGTAGCGGAAATCGGTAAAGGGCGGCCTCGGCGCGGGTGTCGTAATGGGCGAGCCGCTCGCCGTGTCCTGCTCGGCCGGCGCGGCCGTGGCGCTAGGCAGCGTCTTGAGGTAAGCGACGATCTGCCAGCGCTGCGCTTCCGGCAGGCTGGCCCAGGACGGCATGCCGTTTGCTACCGAACCTTTGCTGATGAACCAGAACAGCGCACCATCCGTCGCCTGTTGGGTCGCCCCTTGCGCAAGCGCCGGAATGTTGCCGGTGCCCTGCCCGATATCGCCGTGGCAGCTTGCGCAATGCGCTGCATACAAGCGGCCACCCACGGCGATCGCCGCCGGCTGGCCGCTATAGGGATTGGCGACTGATGCGGCCGAACCCGGAGCGCCATGGAATACCGTGGCATCGGCAGCGCGGCACGGTGCCGATGCCAGCACCGCGAGCGCGAAACAAACCGCCATCACGCGACGGATCGATGGCAATGGCGCCGGCACCATCAAGGAGGCTTCGAGCATGAGGGGGTTCCTTTCGCGATGGATGACGATGAGCGCGCCTTCCCTGCCGCCATGCGAGATCCGTGCATGCAACGGATCGGATTGTCGACCTTTTACCGTGACGGACGGGTGCCTGATGCTGCGAAAAAACTGCCTGATCGCGGGAAGTGGGGGCCCGGCACCGCCCTATTTTTCCGGCCCCGGTCCGTTCCGATCCTGGCCGACCCACCGTGACTGGGCGCGGGCCTTTCCCGTAGAGACAACATGCAACACCTATTTCCGGTCTTTGCCCGGCCGCTTTTTAGCCGTCTTCGCAGGTTTTTCGCGCTTGCGCGTGGAAAGCCGCGGCGGGCGTTCCTGGCTGGTGGCAGCCTTCAGGCGCTTTTCGTAGTGCTCGGCGAACTTCGGAAAGCTCACATCGTAGACCGCGCAGAATTCGCGCACCTGCACCAGGTCGATGCCGCGACGCCCTACCTCCACGGCGGAAACGTAAGTCTGCGGTCGCCCCAGGGCCTCTGCCGCCTCGGCCTGGGTCATGTCAGCCTGTCGGCGAAAGTCGAAAAGCAGCGTCACCAATTCCTTATGCTCCAACGAATGGATGCTCTTCCGCTTCATAACCGCCCTCACTAGGTGGGCGATGACGTTATTACCCGCCTTCCGGTTACGCGAAAGTCAGCTTTTTACCTAGTTTCCGAATAGCAAAAAAAATTAGACTGGGCTCGGCGGCATGCTGTTCTTTAGTGGCAAGCCTTCCGCACGTCGACCAGCGCAATGTAGCAACCACACGGAGATACAGCTATGGCAGGCAACCCCCGCGTCTCTACCCGGTTAAATTTCGAAGCCTCCCGCCTGCTGACCGCAGAAGACCTCGAGCATCTTTGCGGCCTGCGCGATGAATTGCTGCTGCTGGCCGCCTGCGCCGCACGTCGCGCCACGCGCGAGCCCGAACTGGTCGTCTGCCGCAATACCCTTGCGCATTGTTTCGAACACCTGGCCCAGCGGCTGGATGAGGTGCTGGCAGACAAGCACCACACCGACAAGCGCAACGACCATCAGCGATAGCGCCAATGGCCGCCCACCCACATATGGCCCGGCCCCCAATACCCCGGCACCCACACGCGGGCCGGTCGGGGCGAGACGACTACACAGCCGGCTTGCATCACGGTACCGCACAGCACAGCAAGCGCAATCAGGAAGACGGATAAGTGACGACGCATGGATGCTCTCTCCTCGAGTGGAAACTCATGTCGGAGAACGGCGCCTCGCAATGTCAGATGACCGCGCCAACCTGAACTGATGCCGATAGTTCAGGCCGGGCTTCAGCCTGCGGAAAGGTACTCACGTTGCCGCTTTGCGCTCGCCACAGCGCGCAGCGCCAGTTTTGTTCTGGCGAAGAGGCGTGCTCAGGCTTAGGTCATTTGTTCCATCACTGCACGATAGCGTGCCGCGATGCGTGCTTCGTCGCGATGCTGGAAATCCCTTACCACCCATTCCCCACCGGCCATCACGTCCCGCACCAGCGGCGTGTTTCCGGCAAACAGGAAGCTATCCATCACGGAACGACTATCGCGTGCGGCGAGCAAGGGCGCGTTGCCGTCGAGCACGATGAAATCGGCGCGCGCTCCTGCATCGAGCGCGCCGATCGCCAGCCCCGACGCCTGCGCCCCGCCCTGCAACGCTGCATGCCATAGCGTTTCGCCGACGCTATCGCCGGCATGGCGCGCAGCCACGTTGCGATGGCGTGTGCTGAGGCGCTGCCCGTATTCGAGCCAGCGCAATTCCTCCACCGGCGAGATCGAGATATGGGAGTCCGAGCCGATGCCAAGCGTGCCGTGCGCATCGAGGTAGCGTGCAAGCGGGAACAATCCATCGCCGAGATTGGCTTCGGTGGTGGGACATAGGCCGGCCACCGCGCCGCTGCGCGCGAGCTGCGCGGTTTCCGCTTCGGTCAGGTGGGTGGCATGTACCAGGCACCAGCGCTGGTCGACGGGGGCGTGGTCGAACAACCATTCCACTGGACGAGCGCCGCGGGTGGCGAGGCAATCCTGTACTTCACCGATTTGTTCGGCGACATGGATATGGATGGGACCGGTTTTCAGCGCGTCGCTGCCAATCACCTCGCGCCAGGCGCTTTCGGGAATGGCGCGCAGGGAATGCAAGGCCACGCCAACGCGCAGGCGGTCGCTTTGAAGCGTGCGCAAGCGCGCCAGCAGTGACAGGTAACTGTCCAGGTCGTGGCCGAAGCGGCGCTGGCGCGGCGTCAGCGGGCGGCCGTCGAAACCGCCGCTCATGTACAGCACGGGCAGCAGGGTCAGCGCGATGCCTGCCTCGCGTGCGGCTTCGATCAATGCCAGCGACATCGCCTCCGGCTGTGCGTAGGGCGTGCCATCCGGCTGATGGTGCAGGTAATGGAATTCGCAGACCTGGGTGTAGCCGGCCTTGAGCATCTCCACGTAGAGCTGGGCGGCGATGGCCTGCAAGGCGTCCGGACCGATACGAGCGGCGAAACCGTACATCGTTTCGCGCCAGGTCCAGAAGGAATCATCGCCCGGGCCCCGGCGTTCGGCCAAACCGGCCATGGCGCGCTGGAAGGCGTGCGAATGCAGGTTGGGCATGCCGGGCAGCACCCAGCCATCGAGATACTGCGGTGTTTCCAGGGCGGCCTCGGCGGCGGCGATATGGCCACGGTCGTCGACGGCGAAAACGGCATCCTCGTTCCACCCTTCCCGCCACAGTTGCCTTGCCTTGAATGTGTAGACCGCAGCCGCATTGCTCATGAAAATCTCCGGGGGGCATAAGCTGTCCCGTGCCTGGCCGATCGCGCGGCTACCGATGGAAGCAACCTCGCGCGCGCCATTTGACAGCCCGCAGAGTGTACCCGCCGTACTCGCATCCGCTTCACCCTGCTTACGGAAGGATGAAAAATATGGCCAGGAAACATGAAAACACGCCCAAGCTGACCTTGCGCCAGGCGCTTCCGTCCGACGTGCCGGCGCTGGTTGACCTCACTGCCCGTATCTACACGCCCGAATGGGGCCATTCGGCGGAAATGCTGCGTTCCCAGCAGACGCATTTTCCCGAAGGCCAGTTCGTGGTCGAGTACGAAGGCAACATCGTGGGCTACTGCGCCACGTTCCGCATCGATGAAGCATTGGCGCTCAAGCCGCATACCTGGATGCAGATTACGGGCGGCGGCATGGCTTCGCGCCACAATCCGGACGGCAACTGGCTATATGGCATGGAAGTGGTGGTGCATCCGGATTATCGCGGCATGCGCATCGGCCAACGCCTGTATCAGGCGCGCAAGCGGCTATGCATCGACCTGAAGCTGCGCGGCATCACCTTCGGCGGGCGCATGCCGGGACTGGCGCGCAACATCCAGCGCTATGGCAGCGCAGAAGCTTACGTGCAGGCAGTGGCCGAGGGACGCCGCCGCGATCCCACGCTCAGCTTCCAGCTGGCGAACGATTTCGAGATCGTCGGATTGCTGCGCGCATACGTACCCACCGACTACGAGTCGCACGGCTACGCCGCACACCTGGTGTGGCGCAACCCCGCCCTGCTCAACCAGCCGGATATCCCGGTGGTGAAGTCGCCGCAGCACATGCCCGACTCGGTGCGCGTGGCGACGGTGCAATACCAGCAACGGCGCATCGGGTCGTTCGCGGAATTCGCTACGCACGTCGAATATTTCACCGATATCGCCGCCGACTACAACGCGGATTTCGTGACGTTTCCCGAATTGATCACGCTGCAATTGCTGTCGATCGAGAATGAGGAATTGTCGCCGGTCGAAACCATTCGCAAGCTGAGCCACTACACGCCACAGGTGAAAGAACTTTTCAGCCGGCTGGCGGTGCACTACAACATCAATATCGTCGGCGGCTCGCATCCGACGGAGCAGCCGAACGGCGACATCCATAATGTGTGCTACGTCTGCCTGCGCGATGGATCGATCCACGAGCGCGAGAAATTGCACCCCACGCCGAGCGAGCGCGTGGTCTGGAGCATCACCGGCGGCGACAGCGCGGCCACGATCCAGACCGACTGCGGCCCGATCGGGGTGATGATCTGCTACGACTCGGAATTTCCCGAAGTGGCCAAGCACCTGGTGGACCAGGGTGCGCTGATCCTGTTCGTACCCTTTTGCACCGACGTGCGCGAAGGCTACCTGCGGGTGCGCTACTGCTCGCAGGCGCGCGCGATCGAGAACCAGTGCTACGTGGTGCTGTCGGGCAACGTGGGCAACCTTCCGGGCGTGAATAATTTCGACATCCAATACGGCCAGAGCTGCATTCTCACGCCCAGCGACTTTCCCTTCGCACGCGACGGCATCGCCGCCGACTCCACGCCGAATATCGAAACGGTACTGTTTGCCGATTTACGCCTGGAAAGCCTGGCCCGGGCGCGCAATGCCGGCGCGGTGCAGAACTTGAAAGACCGCCGCTACGACCTGTATGAAACCCGATGGCTGACCCGGCCGCGATGATGGCCGCCTTTGCTCCCGGGAAGGAAGCAACAAGCTGCATCTGACATAATCCGCGGATGCCCGATACCCCGATGCCGCCCCATAAAGCCTCCAACCCGCGGCTGCGCGCCGTGCTGGGTCATGAGTTCTTCGCCCCGTATCAGTGGAAACGACGCATTGCGTTGTGGAGCGGGGCCATCCTGGTGGCGCTCGCCGCGATCCTGTTCGCCAAGACCAGCGACTGGGCCTATGCCTTGTTCGAGCGGATCGTGGCGCACGGCATCTGGATTCCGCTGATCCTCACGCCGGTGGTGTTCGGCCTGTTGTCATGGATCACCGAGGGACGCCTGCGCGCGGCACGCGGCAGCGGTATTCCGCAAGTGATCGCGACCATCCATATCGATGACGAAGGTTTTCGCTCGCGCATGCTGGCCTTGCCGATCGCCGCCAGCAAGATGGTGCTGACCCTGCTGGCGCTGATGGTCGGCGCGTCCATTGGCCGCGAGGGTCCGACCGTGCACGTAGGCGCGGGACTGATGCATTGGCTGGGCAGGCGTTTGGGGTTTTCCGATCCCAAGGCGCTGTCGCGCTTCATCCTTGCCGGCGGCGCGGCCGGCATCGCCGCGGCCTTCAATACGCCGCTGGCGGGTGTGGTGTTCGCGATCGAGGAACTGGCCGGCACCTTCGAGCACCGCTTCAGCGGCTTGCTGCTTACGGCGGTGTTCGTCGGTGGCGTGGTCTCGCTGGGCATCACTGGCAACTACGCCTATTTCGGCACGGTGCAAGCCAGCCTGCCGCTGGGGCATGCGTGGCTGGCGGTGCTCGAATGCGGCATCGTCTGCGGCTTGCTTGGCGGCTTGTTCGCGCGCCTGATCTTGCTGAGCCGCACCGGGCCGTTGGCCGCCATCGGGCGGTTGCGCGATGCCAACCCGGTACTGTTTGCCGTCGGCTGCGGTTTCGCGCTGGCGGTGTTGGGCGTGTTGTCGCACAACGCCGTTTACGGCACCGGCTATGCGCAGGCGCGCGCTTTCGTGCAAGAGGCATCGATCACGCCGGGCCACAGTTTCGGCATCAGCAAGCTGCTGGCCAATGTGGTGTCTTACTGGGCTGGAATACCGGGCGGCATCTTCTCGCCAGCGTTGGCAGTGGGCGCGGGCCTGGGCCACAACATCGCCTATTTCCTGCCGCATGTGCCGGAAACCGCCGTGGTACTGCTGGGCATGAGCGCGTACCTGTCCGGCGTGACCGGCGCGCCGCTGACGTCCGCGGTGATCGCGATGGAACTGACCAACAACCAGGACATGGTGATTCCGATCATGGCCGCCTGCCTGCTGGCGCGCGCCGCCGCGTCGATCTTCTGCCCCACGCCGGTCTATAAGGATTTTGCCGAGCGCCTGATCCAGGACTTCGAGCTTCAGCAAGCCGCCCGCACCGAAGCCGCGCAACCAAGCACCACGCCTGCGCCTGCCGAACAGATCGGCCCGACCAGCACCTATGGCGAACCGGTCGACCCCGACAACGCGCATACCGAAGAACCGAAGCGATGAACTGGGACTTGCTGCTGACGAACGCCTCGCTGGCGACGTTCGCCGGCGAGGCGAGCCACGGGCTGCTGACGGATGCCGCCGTGGCCTGCCAGGATGGACGCATCGCATGGATCGGGCCGATGCGCGAGCTGCCGCGGGCATCGGCGGCGACTGCGCTGGAGGTCCATGACCTTGCCGGTGCGCTGGTTACGCCAGGGCTGATCGACTGTCACACGCATCTGGTCTTCGGTGGCGATCGGGCGCAGGAATTCGATTTGCGCCTCAACGGCGCCAGCTACGAAGCGATCGCGCGCGCCGGTGGCGGCATCGTTTCCACCGTGCGCGCGACCCGCGGCGCGAGCGAAGACGAACTGTTCGCGCAATCGCTGCCACGCGCCCGCGCCTTGCTGGCCGATGGCGTCACCACGCTGGAGATCAAATCCGGCTACGGCCTGGAGCTGGAAACGGAGCGGCGCATGTTGCGCGTGGCACGCCGCCTTGGCCAGGCGCTGGGCATCCATGTACAGACCAGCTTCCTCGGCCTGCACGCGCTGCCGCCGGAATACAAGGATCGGCGCGATGAGTACGTCGCGCTGGTCTGCCACGAATTGCTTCCGGCGCTGGCCGACGAAGGCCTGGTCGACGCGGTCGACGCATTCTGCGAAGGCATCGGATTCACCCGCGCCGAAACGCAGCGTGTATTCGAACATGCGCGGCAGCTCGGCTTGCGCGTGAAATTGCACGCCGAGCAATTGTCCGATCGGGACGGTGCCGCGCTGGTGGCCGAGTTCGACGGACTTTCCGCCGACCATCTCGAATACCTGAGCGATTCCGGCCTGCAGGCCATGGCGCGCGCAGGCACGGTAGCCGTGCTGTTGCCAGGTGCCTTCTATGCCTTGCGCGAGAGCAAGCTGCCTCCCGTGGAGGCCTTGCGCTCGCACCGCATTCCCATCGCCATCGCCACCGATTGCAATCCGGGAACGTCACCGCTGCTTTCGCTGCGCCTGGCGGCGAACATGGCCTGCACGATGTTCCGCCTCACGCCGGAAGAAGCATTGCGCGGGGTCACCGTCCATGCCGCGCGCGCGCTGGGCCTGCCCGACCGTGGCACGCTGGCGGTCGGCAAGCGCGCCGACCTGGTCGCCTGGAACGCCAGGCAACCGGCCGAACTGTGCTATTGGATCGGCGGCGGACTGGTGCGGCAGGTATGGATCGGTGGCGTGGCTGCGACGCCACCGGTGCCGATCGCGCCATAAAAAAGCCCTCGGCTGGCGAGGGCTTTTCTTTTTTGGTGAGCAGGAATGCTCAGGCCGACTTCTTCTTCGGAGCAGCGGCTTTTTTCACGGCTGCCGGCTTGGTCACGGTCGCCTTGGCGCCGGCTACGGCGGGTTGCGCGCCGTGCGCGCGCGTGTTGCCGTAGCTGCCGCGATAGGTCTTGCCGCGACGGGTCTTGCGATCGCCCTTACCCATGGGAAACTCCTTGATTCTTAATACTGTTGACGGCCAATCATCCTAGCAGCGGGCCGCCAAAGCGCAAGCGGGCGGCCGGGTCTAGCCAGGATGCCGGGCGCTGCAACCCGGGCGACCGTCCGGACAATCGCCAGGATCGATCTGCACCGTGACGTGGCGGATGCCGAAACGATCCAGCAAGGTGCGATTCACGGCGGCCAGCGCGCGCGCGCTGTCGTTCGGGTCGTGCAGTTCCAGATGCAGGGTCGCCATGCGCGAGCCCGATGCCAGCTGCCATACATGCAGGTGATGCACATCGCGAATCGATGCATCCACATCGCGCAATATCCGCTCCACTTCGTCCGGATCCATGCCTTCGGGCACGCCTTCCAGCAGGATATGCGTGGACCTGCGCAACAGCTGCCAGGCGCTGCGCAATATCAGCAGCGAGACCAACAGCGATAACGCCGGGTCCGCCCAGTTCCAGCCCATCCAGCGTACCGCCAGCGCGGCGAGTATGGCGCCCACGGAACCCAGCAGGTCACCCAGCACATGCAGGCTGGCCGCGCCGATGTTGACGTCGTCATGCGCGTGGCCGTGCAGGCTGCGCAGCACGATCAGGTTGACCAGCAACCCCGCCACCGCCACGCCAAGCATTACCCCGGAAAGAATCTCCACCGGCTTGAAAAAACGCTCGATAGCTTCGTAGGCAATGAACCCCACCAGCACGAACTGGGTCAACGCATTGACGAAACCGGCCAGCACTTCCATGCGTCCGTAGCCGTAGGTGCGCCGGGCGTCGGCAGGCCGCCGCGCCATCCGCGCGGCAAACAGCGCCAACATCAATGCGGCCGCGTCCACCAGCATATGACCGGCGTCGGCCAGCAGCGCCAGCGAGCCGGACCACCAGCCGCCCCCGACTTCGACCAGCATCATGCAAGCGGTAAGCGCAAAGGCGACCCACAGCTTGCGCTCGCGGCCGGCCGCTTCCGTCGCATGGGAATGATCGTGATGATCGCAGGCGTGGGTATGCACGTGGTTCATCTGGCAATGCTAGAAACCGCTGCCGCCGTTACACAATCACCGCCTAGGGATGCGATTCATCCATGGGCGCAATGCGCGCCATGCACGTGGCCGTATTGGCGATCGAAGCGGAGATTGACGAAGTGGGCGCTGGCGACCAGGAAACCACCGCAAGTCACCAGCACGCTGTGCACGATGATCGAATAGCCTTCCGCGAAAGTAACGCCCATCACCAGTAGCGCAAGCCCGGGCAGCGCCAGCCGCAACGGCAACGAGCGATGATGGCGGCGATAGCCATTGACCAGGGCAAATAGCGCCAGCGCGCTCGCGAACAGCACGAAATCGCGCTCGAAGGCATGATCGGCAAGGAAGCTCAGGCCAAGCAAGGGAAGAATCGCCAGCACGAACGGCAATGCCGCGCAGTGGATGGCACACAGGAACGAAGCGGTGGCACCGATGCGGTCGGCGATGTTCCACCAGCGGAAGGTCGAGGGCGTTGGCGTGGAATCCATGGGGTGGGACTACACCATGCGGATTTCACCGGTGGGGCCGGTGATCGTTTTGATACAATATAACACCCCGGGAACGCGCGCAAGCTAACGCGATGGATCGCCGTGGACACGCAAGGCGAGATCGCTTCAGGCCTCGCGGCAATGCTTGCAGATGCCGTGTACTTCCAGGGTCTGCGCCTGCGGCCGAAAGCCGAACGCCTTGGCCTGCGCTTCGATCAATTCGGCGACACGCTCGTCGCACACTTCCTGCGCGCTCGAACACACGTCGCAGATCAGGAACGGCACCTGGTGCGCCTCGGCCGGGTGATGGCAGGAGACGAACGCATTGATCGATTCCAGCTTGTGGATGAAACCGTGCTCGAGCAGGAAGTCGAGCGCGCGATAGACCGTGGGCGGCGCGGCATTGCCATGGCGCTCGCGCAGATGATCGAGCAGATCATAGGCCTTTACCGGCTTGCCGGCGGCGGCGATCAGTTCCAGCACTTCCTTGCGCAACGGGGTAAGGCGCAAGCCGCGCTGCTCGCTGGCGTGCTCCACCGCGGCCACGAACTCCGTGGGACTTCCGTGATGCTCGTGGTGTGCGTGCGCGTGCGCTTTGATGGACGGACTGTTGCTCAACGGGTTCACCTCGCCGCCGATCATACACCGGCCGTCAACGCGGCAACGGCGGCGGCTTGGCCGACCTGGGCATGAGCAGCACGACCACCCACCCGATTGGCCCCAGCACCAGCGCCCAGACCAATCCCGCCAGCACGCGCCCTCGCCACCAGCCCAGCAGCACGCCTACCACGATGAACACCAGGTTCCACCAGAACAATGCCGTCCAGGGAATCATGCCCATCAGGTTGATGAGCACATGCAGGAAAGCACCGGGCGCATCCATGTCGACGCCCTGGGTTGCCTTGGCCAGCAGTTCGTCCATTTGTGTCGGAGGATGAAATGGAATGGGAGCCTGGAGGTTAAGGCCTGGCACCCGGATTAACTATCCCCGCCGTCCGTCCACCTATTTTTGCGCCAGCGCGATGGCGTGGTCGATGCGCTCAAGCGCCGCCTTTCGGCCAGTCAGGTAGATGGTGTGGTCGATCGAGGGCGAGACCTGGGTGCCAGTCATCGCCACGCGCAGCGGCTGGGCGATCTTGCCCATGCCCAGCTCGAGCGCGGTGGAAACTTGCTCGATCACCTGATGGATCGGCTCGGGCCGCCATTCGCAGTCGGCGAGCCGTTCGCGCGCGGATTCCAGCACCTTCAAGGCGCTGTCATTCTTCAGGTGCTTGGCGATGGCCTTGTCATCCCATTCGGTAATCGGGCCGTACCAGATCTTCGCGCGCTCGGCCATTTCCTTCAGCGTGTGCACGCGATCGCGCAGGGCCACGATCACGTCGGCCGGCGCGGGGCCGCCGCTGGCGTCGATGCCGGCGCGCGCGAGGTGCCAGGCCAATTCGGGCGCCAGCGCCTGCGGATCGTCGCTCTTGAGGTAATGCTGGTTGAGCCATTCCAGCTTTTCGGTATCGAAACGCGAGGCGGCCTTGTTGACGTCGCTGACGTCGAACAGCTTGATCATCTCCTCGCGCGAGAAGATTTCCTGGTCGCCATGCGACCAGCCAAGGCGTACCAGATAGTTGAGGATCGCATGCGGCAGGAAGCCGTTCTCGCGATACTCCATCACGCTCACCGAATTGGTGCGCTTGGAAAGCTTCTTGCCCTCCTTGTCCAGGATCATCGGCAAGTGCGCGAACTCCGGCACCTTCGCGCCGAGCGCCTGATAGATGTTGATCTGGCGTGGCGTGTTGTTGACGTGGTCGTCGCCGCGGATCACCTCGGTGATGCCCATGTCGATATCGTCGACCACCACGGCGAAGTTATAGGTCGGCCAGCCGTCGGAACGGAAGATCACCAGGTCATCCAGTTCGGTATTGGCCCATTCCACCCTGCCCTTGACCTTGTCCTCGAACACTACTGCGCCTTGCAGCGGGTTCTTGAAGCGGATCACGCGATTGGGATCGTCGCGAAACGGCTCGTTGCGGTCGCGGTAGTAGCCGTTGTAGCGGGGCTTTTCACCACGCGCCATCGCCGCCTCGCGCATGGCCTCGATCTCTTCCTTGGATTCGTAGGCGTAATAGGCCTTGCCAGCGGCCAGCAGTTCGTCCGCGACCTGCTTGTAGCGCGCCAGCCGATGCGTCTGGTAGATCGGCGCCTGGTCGGCGCTCAAGTCCAGCCACTGCATGGCGTCAAGGATGGCCTGCACCGCTTCGTCGGTGGAGCGCTCGCGGTCGGTATCTTCGATGCGCAACAGGAATTCGCCACCGCGGCGACGAGCTTCCAGCCAGCAATACAGCGCGGTGCGCGCTCCACCGATATGCAGAAAACCAGTGGGGCTGGGGGCGAAGCGGGTACGGACGGTCATGGCGCGGGAAGGTCGGCGGGAAACGCGAAATTTTACCCGATCACGAGGCGTTGCTCCCTATCCTGCCCTGAGAGGGCGTATTTGATCGCGCCCGTTTTATTTCACCTGCACCTGATCGCCTTCGACAACGGCGGATCGAACGCAACGCGGCTGGCATCGCCCAGCGCCCATTGCAGATGGGCGTGTCGGGCGGCAGGTTCACGGTGGCCTCGGTCTGGTCGCCCGGCAGGGGATGGTTGTTCATCCTTCGGAACAGGCTGGCCTGCCGCGAGCATCTTCCCGCGTTCGGTCATGCCGGTAACCGCAATGTCACCTGCCCGCCATCCCCACGAAACGCCGCCAGCGCAAGCTATCGCCGTACAAGACGAGGATGCGCCATGCGTATCGGCATCATCAGTGAGACGTATCCGCCGGAGATCAACGGAGTCGCGCTCACCGTGCATGGCCTGGCGACCGGACTGGCCGCTCGCGGTCACGAGATCGACCTGATCCGTCCCCGCCAGGCTGTCCGCCATCCCGACGAACCCGGCATCGACGCACTGGAAACCCGCGGCGCGTCACTGCCACGTTATCCTGGCCTGCGTTTCGGCCTGCCTGCTTCGCGCACCTTGCGCAAGCGCTGGACCCGGCACCGCCCGGACGCCATCTACGTCGCCACCGAGGGGCCACTGGGCCGTTCGGCGGTGAAAACCGCAATGCGCCTGGGCATTCCGGTCGCCACCGGTTTCCACACCCGCTTCGACACCTATGCCAATCACTACGGCGTAGGTTTCCTGACGCCGGCAGTGCATGGCTACCTGCGCCGTTTCCATGGCCGCGCCAACATCACGCTGGTTCCTACCGACGCGCTGGCTGAAGAACTTTCCGCGATGGGTGTGGCCCATGCGCGCCTGCTGCGCCGCGCGGTGGATACGAAACTGTTCCAGGCGTCGAAGCGCGACCTGGCGCTGCGCGAAAGCTGGGGCGTGCAAGCCGACACCCCGGTTGTGCTCTACGTCGGCCGCATTGCGCCGGAGAAAAACCTGGAGCTGGCCGTGGACGCCTTCCGCGCCATCCAGCAAGTGGTGCCGAAGGCCCGTTATGTATGGGTCGGCGACGGTCCGGCGCGCGCAGCGCTGCAGCAGGCGCATGCTGATTTCATCTTTGCCGGCATGCAGCGCGAGGAAACACTGGCTGCGCATTACGCCAGCGCGGATCTGTTTCCGTTCCCGAGCCTGAGCGAGACCTTCGGCAACGTAATCCTGGAAGCATTGTCTTCCGGCCTGCCGGTGGTGGCGTACAACGAAGGCGCGGCGCGCGAGCACTTGATCGACGATCACAATGGCTTTCGCATTCCTTCTGGCGATGCGGGTGCCTTCATCGCGGCGACGGTCAAGCTGGCCAGCGACATCGGCTTGCTGCGCCAGATGAGCCGCGCCGCTACAGCCAGCGTCGAGCGGCTGTCGCCGGAGGCGGTGATCCGCGAATTCGAAACCCAACTGCGTGAGCTGGTCGAGGAGAACGGGCATGAGCACCCTGTCACCGCACCTGCCTGATCCGGTCGCGCTGCCGCGCCACGCTTTCGATCGGCGCATGTGCATCGCCGCCAATCGCTGGGGCGCGCGGCATGCAGTAGGACTGTTCTTCGGCGCGATCAGCCGCCTGGGGGACGGCATCTTCTGGTATGCATTGATGCTCACCCTGGCCTTGATCGATGGCCGGCGCGGCCTCGAAGCCGCCGCGCACATGGCCGCGACCGGCCTGGTCGCGTTGCTGCTGTATCGCCTGCTCAAGCGCTGGACCCGTCGCCCGCGTCCATTCCGTACTTGCCCCGGCGTGATCGCGCACGTACCGCCGCTGGACGAATTCAGCTTTCCATCGGGACACACCTTGCAGGCGGTGGGTTTCACCATGGTTGCGCTCGCGTGGTATCCGCTGCTCGCGCCGTTGCTGCTCACGTTCACGGCGCTGGTTGCAGCATCGCGCGTAATCCTGGGCCTGCATTATCCAAGCGATGTGCTGGCGGCGATCCTGGTCGGCAGCGGTCTGGGAGCGTTATCGCTATGGCTGGTGCATAGCGCCGCGTTGCTGATGGCTTGAGTTGATCATTTACTGCGCTGGTCAATCGATGATCACGCCGTACACGCATCCTTTGCGTTCAATGAGATAGCACATCTATCCACAAGCTCTACCGGATACTTTCCACAACCGCTGTGGACAACTGCGCGCAGGCCTTGCGCAAATATTCATCACCGCGTGCCAAGTGCTTGATCGCAAAGTTCGATAACCGGGTTGTCCACAGGCTTTTACGGCAAGCATCCACATCGGCTGTGGACAACATCGAGTGGTGCGCTTCTTTTGCATGACGGTCTTCCGGAAAAAACCAGGATGTAACAAGCAAGCACCGAGCTTCTGCTTTCCAAAAAAAATGCCGCCCGAAGGCGGCACCATGTTCAGCATCTGGATGCGGCGATCAGGCCGCGCGCGGCACCTTGCGCAAGATGCCAAGCACGTCGGCCAGCTTGTCGCGCATCTGGCGACGGTCGACGATCATGTCGATGGCGCCGTGCTCGAGCAGGAACTCCGAACGCTGGAAGCCTTCCGGCAGAGTCTCGCGCACGGTCTGTTCGATCACGCGCGGGCCGGCGAAACCGATCAGCGCTTTCGGTTCGGCAACGTTGATGTCGCCCAGCATGCCGAGGCTCGCCGATACGCCGCCGGTGGTCGGGTGGGTGAGGACACTGATGTACGGCACGCCTGCTTCGCGCAGGCGCGCCAGCGCAGCGGACGTCTTCGCCATCTGCATCAGCGAGAACAGCGCTTCCTGCATGCGCGCGCCGCCGGTAGCGGAAAAACAGACCAGCGCGCTGCGCTCGGCCAGCGCACGCTCGGCGGCGCGGGTGAATTTCTCGCCGACCACCGAGCCCATCGAGCCGCCCATGTAGGAGAACTCGAACGCCACCGCCATCAGCGGCTTGCCCTTGAGTGCGCCGCTCATCGCGATCAGCGCGTCTTTCTCGCCGGTGGACTTTTGCGCGGAAACGATGCGGTCGCGATATTTCTTCGAGTCGCGGAATTTCAGCGGATCGCTGGGCTCCATGCTGGCCCAATGTTCCTGCATGCTGCCTTCATCCAGGAACGCCAGCAAACGCTCGCGTGCGCCGATGGCGTGATGATGGCTGCACTTGGGGCAGACCATCAGGTTGCGCTCCAGCTCGGGCCGGTACAGCACGGCGCCGCAGCCCGCGCACTTCTCCCATACGCCCTCTGGCACCTTGCCCTTGCCGGCCGCGGAGCTCTGCGTCCGCTCGCGGGGTGCCATGATTTTCTGCAGCCAATTCATTGCATACGCCTCAATCTGGAAATCAGCACCATCCGCCCGCAGGCCGGCGCTACACGTTCCCTTCCTCCATGGAGACCGGTCCACAGAGATAAAGGGTGAGGATGACCCGGCCTCGATCACGCTCTTGGACCATCGAGGTCCGCGGCTATTCCTTAAGGGTCAGATTTTTTCAGCTCGCTGCACGCTCTTGTCCATCCTGAAAGAAGAGCGGGAAATCACGCCGCATCCAGTGCTGCGCGGATCGGATGAAGAAAGTCCCTCACCCGCGCCGCGATGTCCTGCGCCGTCGTGGCGCCATCCAATCGTTCGACCAGCGCGCTCCCGATCACCACCGCATCGGCAAAGCCCGCAATCGCCTTGGCGCTGTGTGCATCACGCACGCCGAAACCCACAGCCACCGGCGCTTGTGCGCAAGCCCGGATATCAGTCACGCGAGCGGCGATATCCTGCACGCTCAAGCGCCCTGCCCCGGTAATGCCGGCGAACGAGACATAGTACAGGAAACCTTCCGCGCGCTCGCACAACTGCGCCATACGGTCGGGTGCGGTAGTGGGGGCCGCGAGCAGGATCTGTCGCAGGCCCGCCGCGCGCAACGGTGCCAGCACGGCAGTTTCTTCCAGTGGGCAATCCACCAGCAACACGCCATCCACGCCAGCTGTCGCCGCTGCCTGCGCGAACGGCTGATAGCCATGGATTTCCACTGGATTGAGATATCCCATCAAAACGACCGGCGTGTCTTGGTCGCGCTCCCGGAACGCCTTGACCCAGGCCAGCACGTCGGACAATCCCACGCCCTTGGCAATGGCCCGCTCGCTGGCATGCTGGATCACTGGACCATCGGCCATCGGATCGGAAAACGGCACGCCCAGCTCGATCACATCGGCCCCCGCCTCTACCAGCGCATGCATCAACGCGACGCTGTGTTCGGGCGCAGGGTCGCCGGCGGTGACGAAGGGAATCAAGCCGGTGCGGCCGGCAGCGCGCAGCGCGGCAAAGCGACGGTCGATGCGATTCATACCTGCACTCCTTCGCGCGCGGCAATCGTGTGTACATCTTTATCGCCGCGGCCGGAGAGGTTGCATAGCACGATGCCGTCTTTCGGCAATTCGCGCGCCAGCTTGATCGCCTGCGCCACGGCGTGGCTGGATTCGAGCGCGGCCAGAATGCCTTCCGTGCGCGCCAGCAAGTGGAAAGCCTCCAGCGCTTCGTCATCGGTGACACCGACGTATTCGGCACGGCCGGCGTCTTTCAGGAAGGCGTGCTCGGGGCCGACGCCGGGATAATCGAGACCCGCCGACACGGAATGCGTCTCGGTGATCTGGCCGTTGTCGTCGCACAACACATAGGTGCGATTGCCATGCAGTACCCCGGGACGACCTGCCGCAAGCGATGCCGCGTGATGTCCGGTATCGATGCCTTCGCCGGCCGCTTCGGCGCCGACCATGCGCACCTCGCGATCGTTGAGGAACGCATGGAACAAACCAATCGCGTTCGAACCGCCGCCGACGCACGCGGTGAGCACGTCCGGCAGGCGTCCATAGTGCTGCAGCATCTGCGCACGCGCCTCGCGTCCGACTACCGCGTTGAAATCGCGCACCATCATCGGATACGGATGCGGACCGGCCACCGTACCGATGATGTAGAAGGTATCGGCCACGTTGGTGACCCAATCGCGCATCGCCTCGTTCAGCGCATCCTTGAGCGTCTTCGATCCGGAAGTAACCGGCACCACCTCGGCCCCGAGCAGCTTCATGCGATACACGTTGATCTTCTGCCGCTCGATATCGACGGCCCCCATGTACACCACGCACTTCAGGCCGAAGCGTGCCGCCACGGTCGCACTGGCGACGCCATGCTGGCCCGCGCCGGTCTCAGCAATGATGCGCGGCTTGCCCATGCGCCGGGCCACCAGCGCCTGGCCGATGGTGTTGTTGATCTTGTGCGCGCCGGTGTGGTTGAGGTCTTCGCGCTTGAGCAGGATGCGCGCGCCACCGGCATGCTTGGACAGGCGCTCGGCGTGGTAGATCGGGCTGGGGCGGCCCACGTAGTGGGTCAGGTCGCGGTCCAGCTCGGCCAGGAACGCCGGGTCCTCGCGCAAGCGCAGGTAAGCCTCGGTCAGTTCGGCCAGCGGCGCCATTAGCGTCTCGGCCACGTATTGCCCGCCAAAGTCACCGAAGCGCCCTTGAGCGTCGGGCCAGTTCTGGAAATCCTGGATCGTGGGCATAGTGCAAAATCCTGTGTAAATAACGGAAGCCACTGGGGAATGGCCGCGCAAAAGTAGCGCGAATGGAGTCAAGGAAAAAGCGATATCATGGCCGCCATCCGTCAGGAAAACTCACCAATCTTGAGCCGCGAGCTGCCCTCCCTGAATGCTCTTCGTGCCTTCGAAGCCACAGCCCGGTTGGGCAGTGTCGGCGGCGCGGCCAGGGAGCTACACGTAACCCACGGCGCCATCAGCCGACAGTTGCGCGTACTGGAAGACGAGCTTGGGTCGGCATTGTTCGTCCGCCAGGGCCGCGGCGTCATGCTCACCGCCACCGGCGAACAATTACGTGATCGCGTGGCCAGCGCCTTCGACCAATTACGTCACGGCTGGGCTGAGCTGCGGCGCGACCGTGATGGCAGTCCGTTCGTGCTCGGTTGCCCCAGCAGCCTGCTGGCACGCTGGGTGATTCCTCGTCTGGAGCGGCTCGAACACGATCTGCCGACGCTGAAGTTGCATTTATCGCCGGAGGAAGATCCGCTCGCACCGCGGCATGCCGAGCCGGATGCCGCCCTCGCCCTGACCCTGCCGCCCTGGCCGGCGGGTTGGCAAGTGCACGTACTGGCATCCGAACGGATCGGCCCGGTGGTCAGCCCGCGCTATGCGGGTCTGGCGCGTTTGCTGGAACGCGGCATTTCCGCCCTTGGTGAAGAGTCATTGCTGCATACGCAATCGCGCCCGCAAGCATGGCCAGCATGGGCAAACGCCTGCGGCATATCGCCGGCATCGCTGCATTACGGCCAAGGCTTCGCTCGGCTGTTCTACCTGCTTGAAGCGGCCGTAGCCGGCCTTGGCGTGGCGATCGCACCCGCGCCGCTGGTGCAGGACGATATCGCCAGCGGACGCCTGCTGGCGCCTTGGGGCTTCCGGCCAACCGATGCAAGCTGGATTCTGGCGACGCCCGGCCGTCGGAGCGATCATCGCATCGAGGCGATGGTTGCATGGTTGCGCAAGGAATTGGCGCGTGACGCGCAGCTATGAAAGTTATCCGCTACCGCGCGCCGCGTGCTTCATCTTTTTTTGCGGTACCGCTATTCGCGGAGAACGTATTTCGACGCATGCCGTGCGCTTGCGCCAGCAGGTAACTTCTTTTATTCCGCGCCGCGGACCGCAGCAATGAACTCGCGCACTTTAACGCGATCCTTGACGCCCGGCGCCGATTCGATACCGCTCGACACATCTACCGCCCATGGACGCGCGATGCGGATCGCGGCAGCGACGTTTGCGGAAGTCAGGCCGCCGGCCAGAATCAGGGGCTGCTTCATGCCGTGCGGCATCAGCGACCAATCGAAAGCCTTGCCGCTGCCACCGGCTTCTCCCAGGCCATGGCCGTCGAGCAGCAGTCCGGCCGCGTGCGGGTGGTCGCGCAATTGATAAAGCGCCGCAGCGCCCGCGCCCATGGCGATGGCTTTCAGGTAGGGATGGCCGAACTGCGCGCACCATTCATCGCTTTCCTCGCCGTGGAATTGCAGCAACGACGGACGGACCGTGTCGATGACGTCCTGCACGAAACTCGCTTCGTCATCCATGCATAACGCTACCGTGGTGACAAACGGCGGCAATGCGGCAACGATGGCGCTGGCCTGCAGCAGCGATACCTGCCGCTTGCTGCGCGCGGTCAATACGATGCCGATCGCATCGGCGCCGAGTTCGGCGGCAAGCACCGCGTCTTCAACGCGGGTCATGCCGCAGCATTTGATGCGAGTCATTCGCTCACCTCCACAGGCAGGCCCCAACGCGATTCGTAACGCGGGCCGATAAAGGTCAGGCCAGAGGCGGCGGCGGTAGGGCCGGCCACTTCGCGGCTGCATCCGGCCAGCAACGTGTTTATCCATTCCGTTGGTTGTTCACCGCGCCCCACGGGCAGTAGCGAACCGACGATATTGCGCACCATGTGATGCAGAAAGGCGTTCGCCTCGATCTCGATGATTACCTGCTCGCCTGCGCGCCGCACGCTTAGCGCCTTCACTTCGCGTCGCGCGTGCTTCGCCTGGCAGGAGATGGCGCGGAAGGCGCTGAAGTCGTGCTCGCCAAGCAGTACCTGCGCCGCCGCATGCATGCGCCCGGCATCCAGCGGCTGGCGTTCCCAGGTGACATACCGGGCATCCAGCGCGGGACGAACGGCGCGGTTGAGGATCGTATAGCGATAACGACGGCTGCGTGCAGAGAAGCGCGCGTGGAAGTCGTCGCTGACCGGTTGCGCCCATAACACCGCCACGCCTGTCGGCAGGTTCGAGCACGCGCCAAGTATCCAGCTGCGCAGGTCACGATGGATGCCGGTGTCAAAATGCACCACCTGGCAACGTCCATGCACGCCGGCATCGGTGCGGCCGGCACAAGTCACTTCGATCGGTGCGGCCGCGACGAATGACAGCGCTCGCTCGACACTGGCTTGCACGCTCGCACCATGGCTCAGCCGCTGCCAGCCGAGGAAGTCGGTGCCGTCGTATTCGATACCTAGAGCAATGCGCATGGACGTTCGGGAAGCGGTAAGGCGCATAAGGGTAGCAGGTGCCTTTTTCCCTGCCGCGGACGACCGCGAGAGCACGATTCCATCCGACTCCGTCCAAACGGCATCCGCAAATAAATCGGGCCGGCATAGGCCGGCCCGAAGAGGGTGTGCCAGGCGCTGGCGCTCAGTGCAGCTTGGCCAGCAGCGACTTGGCGACGTCCTTCTGGATCTGGGTACCTTCGTGCATCGCTTCCTCCAGCATGGCGCGCGCACCCTCGGGATCGCCCATGTCGAGGTAGGCACGCGCCAGGTCGAGCTTGGTATCGACCGGATCATCGTGCAGTTCGCCGAAATCATCGTGATCAACCTGATCGACGTGCGCGGCTGGCTGGGCTTCCGCCGGCTCGTCGAAATGCCAGGTCGAGGTTGGCTCTTCTTCCACGGCCTGCTTGGCGGCGGGCACCACACCAGCGGCAGCTTCGGCGTGGTGCGCCGGGGTCAGGTCGAAATCGAAATGGTATTCGCTCACCTTGGAAGGCAGCGGCGGCGGCGCGCTTTTGGCGGGAGCGGCCACTTCCGGCTCCACCGGTGCGGCGCCATAGCTGTCCAGGTCGAAATGATGCAACGGCGACTGCTCATCGTGCGTGGACGACGGAATCGCCGCCTGCGCGAACAGCGGATGCCCCGGCACCAGATCCTCGCCCATGTGCACCACATCCTGCCATTCCGGCTGGTCGGGATCGGTAATGTGCGCGTGCATGGCTTCCGCAGCCGCTTCGAAATGCTCCACGTCACGGCGGGTGTAATACAGGCTCACCAGTTCAAGGTGCAGGCCAATATCGTCCGGCTGTTCGGCGAGCTGGTCGAGCAGTTCGTCCTGGTCGGGGTCGGAACCGAGGCCCAGCGACTCGTCATCTACCGTGCCGAAGCGGTCGGCGAGCGATCCTCTTGGCGCAGTCGGCGACATTGCGTTGGCCGACTTGCCGCCTGACTTGCCGCGGCGCGCCAACAGGCCCAGCAGCAGCAGGACGATCACGGCACCGCCAGCCCCCCAGGCCCAGGTCTGCATGTACCAGGGCTGCTCGGCAGGTGCCGGTGCGGGCGCGCGATGCGGCGGACGGGCTACCGGCTTTGCCGGCGTCGTTTTCAATGGCGTAGTGACCACGGCAGCGTGCGCAGCGGTGGAACTGCTGGCCGGTGCCGCGGGTTTGGCAGCGGTCGATGCGGCCGCCAGTGCCGGTGCGGCGGGCGTCGTCTGCCGGGTGGAACCGGCGGCAGCCGGCTGTTCCGGTTTGGCGGCGGCTGGTGCGACTTTCGCAATGGGCGCTGCGGGCGTGCCGGGAACCGCCGGCGTGCCAGCCGCCTTGCGCGCTTCGGCCAGCTTCTTTTGCAGATCGGCGATCTCGTCGTCCTTGAGCGAAAGCAAGCGCTGGTTCTTGCTGTTGAGATCTTCGAGATCCTTCAACCGCGACTTCAACTCACCGCTTTGCTGCTGCAAGGAAGCGAGCGCTTCCTGGCTGCGCTGCAAGTCCTGACGGGCGCTGGCGCTGCTCCCGTTCTTGCCGTTGCCACCGCCGGCGGACTGCCCTTCGCTGCCCGGGGGAACCAGCGCGAGTTTGTCGGCATGGCTGTTGGCAGTCGGCGCCACCGATGCACCCGTACGTGTGCCACCGGCGGCGACCGCGATGGGCGCACTGGCCGTGCCGTTGCGCCAATCGCTGTTTTGCTGGCGTACCGCGGCCAGCGCGGCGGCGACGGAGGTGGATAATGCGTCATCGCGCGAAGGCACGCGCAGGATCGCGCCAGCCTTCAGCGCATTGATGTTGTCGCGATAGAAAGCATCCGGGTTGGCCGCTTTCAGGGCCATCATCATCTGATTGGTATCGACCCCAGCCGGCGCGGTTTCCGTTGCCACGTGGGACAAGGTGGCGCCCTTTTCCACCGGTCCGAACTGACCGCTCCTGGTCTCCGCCGCGGCATGGCGCACGGATGGCGCGGGACGGCCCGCAGCGGCCGTACCGGTTTGGCTTGCGGCAGCCGAAGTGCCGCCAGCTGCGGCTTGGCGGCGCTCAGGCGTACTGCTTACCGGCGCCTGCGCCTGCCTGCCCGGTGGATCGAGCAGGATGGCGAATTCGCGCAGGTTGCTGCCGCTGCTGCTGCTGACTTCCACCAGTAAGTCGAGATAGGGATCGTCCACCGCAACATTGCTGGTGATCCGGATCACCTTATGGCCGTTCTCATCCACCACGTTGAACTGCAGGGGGACGGTCGGACGCTCGCCACCCGCCTTGGCGAAGGCTTCGTTCAATGCCAATTGGGCGCTCAGGCTCTGCAGCTCCGCCCGGGTTGCCCGCGTGACCGGTATTTCTACCAGCAGCGGCTGTCCCAGCGCCGATTTGACCTGCACCTGGCCCAACTCCACCGCGGCTGCCTGAGTACTGCCTAGCGCAAGCGCTATCAGCATCGACAGCTTCAACGAACGATTCATCGCGTGCTCCCCCGAGACAACCCGGACGCTTTAAGTAAATGATCACCGCAGCTTGCGGCGACTTCCTCTTATAAGGCGTCACTTTAGTTAGATAAACGTCAATCAACAATACCAGAATGGGCCCTGGCCGCCTCCTGGGAGGCGATTTCCTGTCTCGCTTGACGGGCGTCAATGCCCGGCCGGCGGTTTCCCGGCAGCCTCCTGCGCGGCCTTCAGTTGCTCGCGCAATTGGGCAATGGTGTGATCTTGTTGCTGCAGGCGCTGCGCCGCTGCCTGGCTGGCCGACTCCTGTTGGCCTACGTCCTTCTGCAAGCGCTCGATTTCCGCTTGGTGCTGCGCCACGCGCTGGCTCAGCCTGGCCGCCGATTGCTGGCCGGCGCCTGCTGGCGGCGCCCCGGCCCAGAGGGTGGTCGACACCAGCACGCAGCAGCTCGCGAAAGTCAACGCAAGGCGTTGCATTACAGGTAATCCTCGATCAGCAATTCGGCAATCTGCACAGCGTTGAGCGCCGCGCCCTTGCGGATGTTGTCCGCCACGACCCACAAATCCAGGCCACGGTCGTGCGAAATATCTTCCCGGATGCGGCCTACGAAGACCGGATCTTGTCCCGCCGCGTCGCCAACCGGGGTGGGATAGCCGCCTGCCTTGCGCTCATCCTGAACGACGACGCCTGCGGCGCTTTCGAGCAGTTCGCGCGCCTGCCCGGCGCTGATCTTGTCGCGGGTTTCGATATGCACCGCCTCGGCATGACCGTAGAACACCGGTACGCGCACCGCGGTGGGGTTCACCTGGATGGATTCGTCTTCCAGGATCTTGCGCGTTTCCCACACCATCTTCATTTCTTCCTTGGTGTAGCCGTTGGCCTGGAAGTCATCGATGTGCGGGATCACGTTGAAGGCGATCTGCTTGGGAAACTTGCCCTTTTCGACTTCCTGGAAGTTGAGCAGCGCGGCGGTCTGCTTGCCCAGCTCCTCCATGCCCGAACGGCCGGCCCCGGACACCGATTGGTAGGTCGCCACGTTGATGCGCTCGATGCCCACCGCGCGATGGATCGGCGCCAGCGCCACCAGCATCTGCATGGTGGAGCAATTCGGGTTGGCGATGATGCCGCGCTGCGTGTATTGCGCGATAGCGTGCGGATTGACTTCGCTCACCACCAGCGGGATATCGTCCTGGTAGCGGAACTCCGAGGTATTGTCGATCACCACCGCACCCGCCTGCGCAGCACGCGGCGCATGCACGCGACTGACCGAACCGCCGGCCGAGAAGAAGGCGATATCCACCCCGCTGAAGTCGTAGTCGGCGAGGTTCTTCACGGTGATCTGTTTGCCGCCGAAGGACACCTGGTCGCCAGCCGAGCGTTCGCTCGCCAACGGGACCAGCTCGCTGACCGGAAAGTCGCGCTGGGCCAGGATGCCCAGCAGCGTCTCGCCGACGGCGCCGGTCGCGCCCACTATCGCTACCTTGTAACTGCTCTTCTTGCTCATCTGGGATCACTTGTCAGGGATTCGGAGGTCGCCGCGATCACGCCGATACCCCAACCGGGGAATCTAGCCTGCACGGCACGCAAACAACACGACGCAGCCTCGCTGGCGTGAGACATATCACGTTTCATCAGCACGTCCGCCCCGTGCCTCGGGATTGAGCAGCGAAGGCGGATCGCCGGCACGGGGACCGTAGCCCAGCGCGGCGAGCAGATTATCGGCCGCCAACCGGGCCATCGCGCGGCGCGTCTCGGCGCTGGCGCTGGCGATATGCGGGCTGAGTACGACGTTCTCGAGTTCGCGCAGGGCGGGATGCAGCGCCGGCTCGCCTTCGAAGACATCCAGGCCGGCCGCGGCCAGCCGCCCTTCGCGCAAGGCTTCCGCCAGCGCGGCATCGTCCACGATGCCACCGCGGGCAATATTCAGCAGCACGGCCGTGGCTTTCATCTGCGCCAGTTCGGCCGCACCGATCGCGTGATGGCTCTGCGCGCTGTAAGGCAATACCAGCACCAGGTGATCGGCGCGTCGCAACAGCTCGGACTTCTCTACCCAGGCGGCGCCACACTCGCGCTCGATCGCTGCCGGCAGGCGCGAACGGTTGTGGTAGATCACCGACATGTCGAAGCCCACGGCGCGGCGCGCGACAGCCTGGCCGATCCTTCCCATGCCAAGGATGCCCAGGGTCTTGCCATGGATATCCACGCCAAGCCAGTCGTCGAAGCGCATGCCGCCATGCCAATGGCCTGCGCGCAGCCAGCGCTCGGCACTGCCGACCCGTCGCGCCGCGGCCAACATCAGCGCCCACGCATAGTCGGCGGTGGTCTGGGTGAGTACATCCGGCGTATTGGTGGCGAGGATGCGTGCGGCGGTCAACGCCGGCAGGTCGAGGTTGTTGTGTCCCACGCCGAGGTTCGCGATGGCGCGCAGCCGGCGGTTGCCGGCCAGCACTTCGGCATCGATGCGATCGCCCAGGCCGATGATCGCGCCATCGACATCGGCCAGCTTGTCGCGCAACTGGCCGGGCGTGCGTTTGCCCTCCCCGGTCTCGGCGTGCACGTTGACGTACCCGGCCAGGCTGGCGAGTACTTCCGGAAAGAGCGGGCGCGAGACCCAGACGCTGTGTGGCTTGCTCATCATTGACTGCGCTTGTTCGTCATCCAGCCTGGCGAGTCGCCCTCCAGCGACGGCAACCCACAGGCCAGCGAGGGTTCGGACGGAGCGCGATCATGACGACTCGCGCCGGCATTCAGGCGATCCGGGGTTTTATCTCGCCCACGTCGCCGCACTGCGCACGATGACGCAAGGCGTGGTCCATCAGCACCAGCGCCATCATCGCTTCGGCGATGGGTGTGGCACGGATGCCGACGCAGGGATCGTGACGTCCCTTGGTGACCACCTCGACCGGCTCGCCCGCCAGATTCATGCTGCGGCCGGGAACCAGAATGCTCGAGGTGGGCTTGAGCGCCATCGAGGCATGCACGACCTGCCCCGTACTGATGCCCCCCAGGATGCCACCGGCATGATTGGACGTAAAGCCGTCCATATGCATTTCATCGCGGTGCTGGCTGCCGCGCTGGGCGACGGCCGCAAAGCCGTCGCCGATTTCCACGCCCTTCACCGCGTTGATCGACATCAGCGCGGCCGCCAGGTCGCTATCGAGCTTGCCGTAGATCGGCTCGCCCCAGCCGGGCGGCACGCCCTCGGCCTCGACGTTGACGCGCGCGCCGACCGAGTCGCCGGACTTGCGCAGCGCGTCCATGTACTGCTCCAGCGCGGGCACCTGCGCGACGCAAGGCCAGAAGAACGGGTTCTGCTCGACGGCATCCCAATCGAATGCATCCGGCACCAGCTCGCCGAGCTGGGCCAGGTAACCGCGCACGCGCACGCCATGGCGCTCGGCCAGCCACTTCTTGGCGATCACCGCCGCAGCCACTCGCATGGTGGTCTCGCGCGCCGAGGAACGGCCGCCGCCGCGCGGATCGCGAATACCGTATTTCTGCCAATAGGTGTAATCGGCGTGGCCCGGACGGAAGCTGCCGGCGATATCGTTGTAATCCTTGCTGCGCTGATCGGTATTGCGGATCAGCAGCGCGATCGGCGTGCCAGTGGTGCGCCCCTGATAGACGCCGGAAAGCATCTCCACCTCGTCCGACTCGCGGCGCTGCGAGGTATGGCGACTGCGGCCGGTGGCGCGGCGCTCCAGATCGGCACGGAAGGCTTCGGGCTCGATCGACAAGCCCGGCGGGCATCCATCGATCACGCAGCCGATGGCCGGTCCGTGGCTTTCGCCGAAGGTGGTGACGGTAAAAAGCTTGCCGGTGGCGTTACTGGACACGGAAAAAACCAGAGAGGCGGAGAACAATGGGCCGGATCGCGATCCGGATGATCCGGCATCTTGCCACGCCGACGCCGCTCGCGCCCTGCTGCCTGCTGACTGTCGCCGTCAGCGCTCTGCCCGGGCGTGCGCCCACTCCCGTGCCAGCATGGCGAAGATCACGTCATCGACCCATTCGCCGCGCAGTTTCAGGCTTTCCCGAAAATGTGCTTCCTGGCGCATGCCGAGCGACCGCAGCAAGGCTGCGCATGGTGCATTGCGCTGATCGATCGACGCATGGAGCCGATGGGCGCGCAGTTCGCCGAATACCATATCGAACAGCGCCCGCAGTGCTTCGCGGGCATAGCCCATGCCCTGGTACACGGGCGCGATGGTGATGCCGAATGCATACGAACCGTCAGCACCAGCCGGGATATGCAGGCCGAGATCACCGATCAAGGTCGCATCGGCAAGACGGATCGCGCGCTGCAGCCAGCTATCGCGCCGGTCCGGCGTGCTGTGCTGCTGCGCGCGAATGAAATCCAGCGCTTCGCCGCGTGTCGATGGCTTCCAGCCCTGATACAACGCAACCGCCGGGTCGGATCGATAGGCATACAGCGCGTCCGCATCGCTTTCGCGCAACGGGTCCAGGCGCAGCCGTGCGGTGATGAGCTCCAGGTCCATGCACGGTTGCGCCGGCGGTCTCCGGATGCTTCAGGCGCGCGCCGCCGCGGCGGCACGGATCGCGGCGGCATGTTCGACCAGCTCGCGCCGCTCCAGCGCGAACACACCCATCGGTCCGACCTTGAACTCGATCCACACAAACGGCACTTCCGGCAACAAGGCGTTGAGCGCGTGCTCACTTTCGCCGATCTCGACGATCAGCAGGCCGTCGTCGCTCAAGTGATCAGCCGCTTCGTCGAGAATGCGCAGGCAGATATCCAGCCCGTCGTCGCCCGAGGTGAGTCCGAGTTTCGGCTCATGGCTGTATTCGCCCGGCAGCGCCGCGTATTCGTCTTCGGTGACGTAGGGAGGATTGGACACGATCAAGTCGTACTTGCGTCCCTGCAGTGCCGCGAAGAGATCGGAGCGGATCGGTTCCACCCGGTCGCCCACGTGCTGGAACGCCACGTTCTCGCGCGCCAGCGACAGGGCGTCGTCACTGATATCGACAATATCCACCTGCCAGTGCGGATGGTATTCGGCCATGGCAATGCCGATGCAGCCCGAACCGGTGCACAGGTCCAGCGCACGTTCCACATGCCGCCCGTCCAGCCACGGCGTGAACCCGGACTCGATCAGCTCGGCGATCGGCGAGCGCGGCACCAGGGCGCGACGATCGCTCTTGAATTTCATGCCGGCAAACCAGGTTTCGCCCACCAGGTAGGCCACCGGCAGGCGCTCGTTGATACGGCGCTCGATCAGGTTGAGTACGCGCACGCGCTCTTCGGCGGTGAGCTTGCCCGCGCCGTAGGCGGGCGGGATATCCGGCGGCAGGTGCAGACTGGCCAGCACCAGATGCGTGGCTTCGTCGATCGGGTTGTCGTGGCTGTGTCCGAAGGTCAGCCCTGCCGCGGAAAAGCGGCTGGCGCCGTAGCGGATAAAGTCGATGATCGAGGCGAGTTCGTCAGTCACGTAGGCACGGTCCGGCTTGGGGGCTGTGAAGTATAGCGACTGCTCGGCGGCGGACTCATGCGGATCCATGGCATCAGCGCGTCCGGCTCCCGCTCGGTCCGCAGGACATCGTCCAGGCGCAGAAAATCCTGCTGGAATCCCCGCAGCAGGGTGGCGCGAACGGCACGTCGCCGGGTCCGAACGTTTGTCGCGCATCGCTGCAAACGACATGGCCCTTGCCGGAGCTAACCACGCATCGCTCGCGACGATGCGGCGCCTGCATGCCGGTCCCGGCCAGTTGGAAGATTTCCACTTCGGGCGAGCCGTGCCCGACCATGCCGGCCAAGGTCTTGCCGGCCTGCTCGCGCGCGGCCAGCGCGGCGGCTGGCGTCATTCGCCGTGGCATCGCAACCTCCCGAAGCGTCGCCGCCTCGTCTGGAACCGCTTCGATTTCCCTATACTGGCTGGATGACTTTCCGAGTATTCCTGCAATACATCCTTCCGCACCGGGCGCTTTCGCGCGTGGTTTACTGGGCCACGCGCTGGACGTTCGCGCCCTGGAAGAATTTCCTGATCACCCAGATCGTGCGCCGCTACCACGTCAACATGGCAGAAGCGGCTCAACCGGACCCACTCGCCTACCCTCACTTCAATGCCTTCTTCACGCGCAAGCTGCGACCCGATGCCCGCCGGGCGGATGCGGCGCCCGACACCTTGCTCTCGCCGGCCGATGGACGCATCAGCCAGGCGGGCCCGATCGTCGACGGCCGCATTTTCCAGGCCAAGGGCCAGGACTACACCGCCGCCGAATTGCTAGGTGATGACGCCGCCGCCAAGCCTTACCGGCATGGCCGATTCGTCACCATCTACCTGTCGCCGCGTGACTACCATCGCGTCCATATGCCCCTGCGCGGCGAGCTGAAAGAGACTGTGCATATCCCGGGCCGGATCTTCAGCGTCGCTCCGTTTGCGGTCGAGGCGATACCGCGCCTGTTCGCTCGCAACGAACGCCTGGTCTGCCATTTCGAAGGCGCGCAGGGTCCGTTCGCGGTGGTCATGGTCGGCGCGATCCTGGTGTCGTCCGTCGCCACCGTGTGGGATGGCCTGGTGATTCCTCCTTATGCCGCTTCGATCCGCCGCAAATCGTTCGCCGGACAGCATTTCCCGCTGGAGCGCTTCAGCGAGATGGCGCGCTTCAATATGGGTTCCACCGTCATCCTGCTGCTGCCCGAAGGAGCGGCCGAGCTGGACACCCTGACCACGCAGCAGGCAATCAAGGTCGGCGAACGAATAGGCGAACTGCGTCACGCCTGAGGCGTCGCATCGCCGCCGCCGACAGGCCTGGTGCGCCAAAATCTGACACACGTCGTCATTTTGTGACGTTTTCGGCGCACGGCGTTTGCGTCGATGGTTATCCTTCCCAGCCAATCCGCGTGCCATGCGGCATCTGTCCAACGAGGGATCCCATGCAGATCATCACTCGCCTTATCGCGATGAACCGTGCCCGGCAGTTGCAGCGTCAATTCAAGCAGATCGAGCGCAGCATCGGTTCGCTGCCGGCACGCATTCGCTCGCGCCTGGGCGTGATGGCGCTGCGCGAGATCGGACAGGCTTCGCGCTGCGAATTTCCGCATCTTTACGGCACGGCCCCCGAGCAGCGCTATGTGCCTTGGGGCCAGGGCACCGATATCGGTTTCGCGCGCGCGCAGTCCGACAACCCGGAAGTCGCGCTGCGCGGCATTGCGCTATGGCTGGCCGTGGCCTATCACGAAACCAAGGATTCCCCGCACGCCCGCATGCAGCCGCAACACCGCCAGCTGCTGCGTGTCTTGCGCGAGCTGCGTGACGCCGGCAATGAACACGTGGACGCCACGGCACAGTGGATGCGATCAGGCGCGGCAGCGTAACCGCGGCAAATCAGTGCTGAAGCCAGGTCGCGCCGCTTACGGCGCGCTTCCTGATTGATCCCCTGGCAATTTCATCGGCAGCTCGGCAACTTCAAGACCTGCCCGACCTTCACATGGTTGAACTTGAGATTGTTCATGCGCGCGACCTCGCTCTCGCTTGAACAACCGCTCCGCTTGCGCACGATGCCGTTGAGGGTATCGCCGTGGCGCACCGTGTAGCGGACCACCGGATCCGGCGCCGAAGCCGGCGGCGGGTCAGGGAATACCGGCACTACCGCGTTATGCAGATCGCTGGCGAGGATCGGCCATGGCCCGTTCACGCAGCGCACTGCGTAGACATTTTCCAGCGCCTTGGGCACCTGCAAGACCGCGCCGATCGGTTGCTCCTGCTGCGGGTCGAGCCGTGGATTGAGGTTGCGCAAGGTGCGGAACCAGCCATCGGGCATATCATTGGCCGAGCCCAGGCAGACGGTCAGCTCCGAGAGCGAGGCGGCGCGTTGCAACGTGACGCTGCCGGTAAGACCATCCACGCGCGGGAAACGCAGGTTGTAACTGTCCGGATGCAGGAACAGCCATGCCGCGGCCAGTACCGACGGCACGTAGTCGCGCGTTTCCTGCGAGACCTGGCCATAGATGCGCGGATCGTAGAAACTCACCGAGGTATCGTCGCCGACCAGCCGGCGCATGCGGCCTTCGCCGCCATTGTAGGCGGCCAGGGTAAGCTCGAGATTATCGTTGAAGACCTTCAGCTGCTCGTCCATGTAGGCGGCATTCGCGCGCGCCGACTCGGCCGGATCGAAGCGCGTGTCGAAACCCTCCTGATCGCCCAATCCGAACCGCAACCCGGTGGCATACATGAACTGCAGCGGGCCGGCCGCGCCGGAACGCGATACCGCATGCACCTTGCCGCCCGATTCCTTGGCCAGGATGCCGAACAGCAAGGCTTCCGGCAGCCCCTGCTCCTGGTATTGCGGCCACATTTCCTGGCGCAGGTACTGGTAATTCACGTAGGCGTCCATCAAGTTGCCGCGCCACTGCGTCAGCCACATCTCCAGGGCCGCCTTCACCGGGCCGTTCATGGCGATCAGCTCGGACAACTGGTGCCCGCGCAACAGCGTTACGCTGCGCTGCGCCTGCGGCAGGCTGGCCGCGCCAGGCTGGCCCGCCGGTGACGTGGCCTCCGCTTCACCGGTGTCATCGCCCGGGGTCTGGTCACCGATAAAGCTGCCATCCTTCAGGCGCAACAAGTGATCGAACACGGAAAAAAAGCGCTGCGGATCGCACCCGGGCGTGTTGCCGCAATGCGCGGCCGCTTCCTTGAGCTGGTCCAGCGAGGCGTCCAGCGTCTTCTGCGCCCCCTGCGTATCGCCGGCGCGGGTCTGCTGCAACGCGGTTTCGTAAGCCTGGCTTGCCTGATCGAGCTGGCCATAAAGCGCGTTCACCGACGCTGACGGCGGCTTGGTGGCTCCCCCGCCCGAAGCGCAGGCTGTCAACTGCATCAGTGCCGCGATCCATGGAACAAGACGAAAAAAGCGAACGGCGTTTCGGACGGGCATGTCGGCGGTACCAGCAAAGATGACGCAACCATAGCGGGCGGCGCGCGCAGACTCAAACGGCTTCTTCGATGCAACGTGCACAGATCGCTACAATCGCAATTCTCAGCGAAGGACCAGCCATGCCAGATATTCTGATCGGACGAAACGCGCATGCCGAGGTGGTGCTCGACCTGCAAGCAGATGGTGCGGACCACGGGCAGCCAGCTCCGATGGCAGATACTTCGCGGCGTGGCCGGCGGCATTTTCGGAGGCAAGCGATGAGTACCGTGTCGACATGACCCGCTGGCGCCCTCCTGCTCCGCGCTCCACCGCGATCATCACGCGCGAAGGTTTCGAGAAGCTAAAGAGCGAACTCGATCATCTCTGGCACACGCTGCGTCCGGAAGTGGTGAAAGCGCTCGCCGCCGCCGCCGCCGAAGGCGACCGCTCGGAAAACGCCGAATACACCTATCGCAAGAAACAGCTGGGCGAGATCGATCGTCGTGTGCGCTATCTCAGCAAACGCATTCCTTCGTTGCAGGTAGCGGAAGGCGCACCAGCCGATCGCACAACCGTATTTTTCGGCGCGACGATTGAACTGGAAAACATCGACAGCGGCGATACCCTGCGCTACCGGATAGTCGGCCCGGACGAAACGGATGCCAAGCGCGGCTGGATCAGTATCGATTCGCCCGTGGCGCGCGCGGTCATGAAGAAAAAGCTGGACGATGAATTCGAGGCTGAATTGCCGGGCGGCCGCATGCGCTTTGCCGTGATCGGCGTGGAGTATCCGTCCAGCTGAGATGGCAGCGCTTCTAGCCGCCATCCCTGCGCAAGGGTGGCAGATAACAGCGCCCAGCACGCAAAGGCTGATAGCACGCGGCGGCGTGATGAAAGGCTTCGCTTTCGTTTTCCGCATGCCAGCCCGGAATGCCCGATAACGGCAGCGGGCGCAGCTCCAGGGGATCGCGCAACACTGCTCCGGCGGCAATCGCATCCGCGCAACAGGCCATGGCGTCGGATGGCCGCATAGGCTCCTCCGCCAATACGACGAGCGCCTTGCCCACCAGCAGCTTGCCCGGGGTGAGCGCATGTTCCAGCAGGGCGTGGCCGAATACTTCCACCTCGATACGGTCATCCCGCCACGCATCGCGCTGCCGCCAGAACAAGCCATGCCAGTCATGCGCATCCCACGCCGCCAGCAAGGCCGGATCGCGCAAGGTGACGATCACGCCCGCCTCGTCGAAATGCGTTTGCGCATACTGCGCGCGTGATCGTTCGTGCCGGCCGAAGCGCACCACGTCGGCCGCCTGCTGCCGATTGAGCGCCCGCTTCAATCGCGGATAACGCAACCAGATCATCGCGTTGAACAGATCGTGCCAGTTGGCTTGCCGCGTGGCGATCAACGCATGGTTGGCGATGCGTTCTTCGTAATGCAGGCCATCGTCCAGCAAGTCGCGCGTCTGTGCGACAAAGCGCTCGTCCGCGTCGCACGGCCAACAAGCATTGAGTTCGTCGATCGACGGCCACTGCGACCCCTGCATCCAGCCGGCATAGTCATGCCATTGATTCAGCGGCGCAAACGAAAAAACCGATGGATCGATCGCGTTCCGCGCCGGCGCCAGGTAACGCATGGCCGCGTGCCGGTCAGTTCATCAGGCGAGCGTGCAAGTCATGCTCGTCCGCCGCCTCGATCAGCACCTCGACAAATTGCCCGGGCTTCAACCCCTGCCCGTTGCCAATGCGCACGACACCATCGATTTCCGGCGCATCCGCCGCCGAGCGGGCAAGCGCGCCCTCGGCACCCGCCTCGTCGACCAGCACCTTGATGGTACGGCCAACCTTGCGTTGCAGTTTTGCCGCGGAAATCTCTGCCTGCACCGCCATGAACTGCTCCAGGCGATCTTCCTTCAGTTCCTCGGAAACCGGATTCGGCAACTCGTTCGCCTTCGCGCCTTCCACCGGGGAATAGGTAAAGGCGCCAACGCGATCGAGTTCGGCCTCGCGCAGGAAATCGAGCAATTCCTCGAACTCCGCATCCGTCTCGCCAGGGAAGCCGACGATGAAGGTGCTGCGCAAAGTAATCTCCGGCACCTGCTTGCGCCAGTTCTGGATGCGCTCCAGCGTCTTGTCGATGTTGCCGGGACGCTTCATCAATTTGAGGATGCGCGGACTGGCGTGCTGGAACGGAATATCCAGATACGGAAGGAGCTTGCCCTGCGCCATCAGCGGCATGATTTCATCGACATGCGGGTATGGATAGACATAGTGCAGGCGCGTCCACACGCCGAGTTCGGACAGGCCTTCGCACAACTCGGTCATGCGCGTGCGGTAGCTGTTGTCGCGCCAGCGGCGTTCGGCATATTTCATGTCCACGCCATAAGCGCTGGTGTCCTGCGAAATGACCAGCAGCTCTTTCACGCCGCCCTTGACCAGGCGCTCGGCTTCGAGCAACACCTCGTCCACCGGGCGCGACACCAGGTCGCCGCGCATGGAGGGAATGATGCAAAAACTGCAACGATGATTGCAGCCTTCGGAAATTTTCAGGTATGCGTAGTGCTTCGGCGTCAGCTTGACGCCGACCGAGCCATCGGTCTGGGCGTCTAGACGGCCAAGTGGAACGATATCCAGCAGCGGATTGCGCCTGGGCGGGAGCGCCGCATGCACCGCATTCATCACACTGGCGTAATCCTGCGGACCGGTAATGGCGAGCACGTCCGGATACGCTTCGCGGATCAGTTCCGAACGCTTGCCCAGGCATCCGGTTACGATCACCTTGCCGTTCTCGTGCAGTGCCTCGCCGATCGCATCCAGCGATTCCTGCACCGCCGCATCGATAAAGCCGCAGGTATTGACCACCACCGCATCCGCCGCGTCGTAGCTGGGCACGATCTCGTAACCCTCCACCTTGAGCTGGGTGAGGATGCGCTCGGAATCGACCAGCGCCTTGGGGCAGCCGAGGGATATCATGCCTACCCTGGGGGCCGGGCCAACGTTAATCTTTGTTTCTAAAGATTTTTTCACTAGTTCACCGAGATTGCCAGGATAGTGCCCTAGCTGACAAAACCAATATTTTACCCTTCAACCGCCCTTCGGCGCTTGGCTTCGGCAATATGGTCCAAAGCGCGACGGAGTTCATCCGCGCCACCATCCGCACAGACCTGGGAGAGGTATTCGGCGATCGCCCCTTTGCTGTCGAGGTAGTCGGCAATGTCGAAGGGGAGGAGTTTGTTGGACACCGCTTCCTCTCCTCTTTGAGGGCATGCTGTTGGCCTATGGTACTCAGCTAAGATCAGCCCTACGCGCAAGAAAGCTCACCGTGTCCCTTGGACGCCACGAACGGACCAACAGCGAGGCAGCATGGAAGTCGAAGTAAAGCAAGTGACCGAGGATGAGGTTAAGGCGCTCCTGAGCCTCCAGGAGTCTCATTTTGTGGATCTCAAAGCTGCGGCAATAGCGCCGGCCAAGCTCAGCCGAACGATTTCCGCGTTCGCCAATACCAGTGGCGGCGAGATCTACGTGGGCATCCAGGAAGAGGACAACCTAGATGGCAAGCGCCGTACTTGGGATGGCTTTGCCGACCAAGAGGCTGCCAACCCGATATTCCAGGTCATAGCGGAAAATGGTGCTCTCGCGGGCATGGTGCGCGCTGAATTCTTGACAGCCGAGGATCTCACCGGCCTGGTCTTGCATCTGACGATATTCAAGAGCAGAGAAATCGTCTTCTCAACTGAAAAGAAGGCTTTCATTCGGCGAAGTGCACAGAGCCTGACTGTCTCAGATGACGCTTTGGAGCGCCTACGCTACGACAAAGGAGTCAAGTCGTACGAGGACGAATTGCTGAACATTGATACGGCCGACATTACCAATTCGGCCACCGTGATTGATTTCATGCTCAGTATCGTTCCTACCGGCGAGCCAGATGAGTGGCTAAAAAAGCAACAGGTCATTATCGATAATCGTGCAACGGTGGCTGGCGTTCTACTGTTCTCCGATCTACCGCAAGCTACGCTCGCCAAACGAAGCGCGGTCAAGGTGCTTCGGTATCAAACCAAGACTGACGCCGAGCGAGATTTCCTAGCATTCGATCCGATCACTATTGAGGGGCCGATTTACAGTCTGATCTACGATTGCGTCGAAAAGGTCAAAGAGATCATCGAAAGCATCGAGAAGCTGGGCCCCAACGGGATGGAGCGGATCCAATATCCTCATGAGGCCTTGCATGAGATCCTCACAAACGCTGTCTTGCATAGGGACTATAACGCCGCTGCCGACGTACAGGTGCGAATCTTCGACAATCGTGTCGAAATCGAAAGCCCTGGCCGACTTCCAGGGCACGTTACCCTGGGCAACATTATTCAGACGCAGTTCGCTCGCAACCCGAAGCTAGTGCGTTTGATTAATAAGTTCGAAAATCCACCCAATAAGGACGTCGGCGAAGGTCTAAATACCGCTTTCGATGCAATGAATAAGCTGCGCTTGAAAAAGCCGATAATCGTCGAGACAGATACATCTGTAACAGTGACTCTACGTCACGAATCTTTAGGCTCGCCCGAACAGATGGTTATGGAGTACCTCTCGAAGAACGACCTCATCACCAACGGCATTGGACGCGAGATCACCGGCATATCCTCTGAAAACACTATGAAGTCCGTGTTCTACCGACTCAGAGACACCGGTCAAATCGTGCAGGTTAAGGAGGCCGGTAAGAAACCCGCCTGGCGCCAGGTACGGGCCGCCAACGACGATGCGCCCCCAACCCGCTGATCCGGTTTGGGCTCCTCAAGGTGCATCGATCGCCATCATCGGAGGCGCTTAGAGGCTTAGACGTCCTCCACTGAAATGATCGCCCAAAGCCATCTTTCGAATCTCTTGCCGTTGAAGTGCTCGTCTAGGCTCTTGGGCGTAGGTACAGGCTCTCCGCGATCGAGTGCCTCTCCAATCCAAAACGCAACCGCCTTTTCAGCGTTTGCATACGCCTCGTCCAACGAATCACCGGCAGAGAAGCAGCCGGGAAGATCGGGAACAACCGCACCCCACGCAGTCGCTTCGTCGCCGCACTCAATGGCGATTGGATACTTCATAGACACACTGAGGATCGATTTTGACGTCAGACCTTACGTCAAAACGTCTGCACTACGAGGCAACCGGTATATATCCAGTATCCCAGGGGCAGCCGAGGCTGACCAGCCCGATTTTGGGCGCGGGCGCAATATTGGTCTTTGATATTAAATGCTTTTTCACTAGCTCACCGAATTTCACAGGGACGAGAGCGCCCTAATTCACTAAGCCGGAATTTTACCCTGTTGCCGGCTTCGGGTCGAAAGCGGACACCAAGCCGCGTCCGTGCACAATACTCAACCTTAGGTGACCAGGCCGCCGACCGGTATGGTCAGTCGAAGGCTCGCATCGACCGACAGAAACCGCCCCATTCCGGCTAGTCGCGACGATCAGCTTTCTCGAAGGCCGATTGCCAAACGCCCAAAATCAGCGGCGCGCTTAGCGTGTGCGCTGGATTGAGTTGTTAGCCTCCGCCGACTGAAGCTGAGTACGGGTATTCGCGGGTGCAGATATCACGCCTTCTATCCATTGGATGTAGCTTGAGACGCGAACGGCATACACGATTTCGCCGTAGAGGCCCTCGACGAACGGGCGACCCGGTGCCCATTTTCTCCAAAAGGGATGGCCCGTTGGGTATTTGCCCCAAGAGGCCAGGCCGACGAGTTGCCTTGAACTCCCGTCCCCGACGAGCAAGGGGCCGCCGCTGTCACCGCTCCCCGTGATGCCTTCAAGAGGCAGGGCGGACGGTGGCGGGTCAAATCGATACCAGACATAGCGTGCGTCGTCACCCACTATCACATTGAAGGCACGGCGCAAAACGGTGCGGTGCGCGCTGTGGGGGTCCTGGCCTTTGGTGCCATTGCCCGTGGCGCCCTTGCCCAAAAGCTCTACGGTCATCCCCAGTTCTTTGTTCCCGCGATAAAGAGAAACAGGAGTTACATCCTTCACTGGCGACGCAAGTTCAATCAGCGCGATATCGTTAGACGATGCGAGAAATGCAGACATCTTGGATAGGTCGCCGGACGCCAATGCCTCCGTGATCAGTTGGTCGGGCAGTTTCTTGTAGCCGGGATATGTGACGACACGTTTGACCTTGCGCGCCACACCGCCGATAGATACTTCGTCTTCCATGCCTTGCATTTGCATTGGCGCTGCGTGTGCTGCAGTTACGACCCACTGAGGCGCAATTAAGACACCCTGCCCCTCTCCAGGCATATCTACCAGTGCGGGAAATGCCGAAGCCGGGACTCGATATTTGGCATCATCAACGTCTGCCCTGATGACAACGGCTCCGACAGCGGTCGATACAGCCAACAGGCAAAAGGCGAGGCTCCACTTCATTTATTCATCCTCATCATTCTCCAGAATCACAGTGGCGACGCACGTCTTTGCGCGGCGGACGGATACGGCCACGTCAGAAACAGTCAGGGGAGTGAATGAGCAAACAATATGCCATCTCTTGATTGAGACGAGTGGCCATCGGAATCATGGAGTTACGGTGAAACACTATCGCGTGTTGCAGCGTCCGCGGACACTCCTGCGGACACCCACCCGGACAGTCGACGAAAGTAGGCCGCTAAGCGTTCGCCTCATCGTTGATCACCCAGTTCGTAACCGATTGATTGGCGCAAATGGCTGCCGCGCGGTGGCGGCGTCCGCTTTTAGTTGCGGATGGCGCCGAAACTTCCCGTGTGTGGGCATACACGCCGAAACATCACTGAGCCTTGCCCAACGCGTTTCCGATTTAGCGACTCTAACTTGCTTGTTCGCCGATCATCGGGGGGTCACTTGCTTTTCCAGCCGCGAAGGAGCCACGCCATCTGGATAAAATTCGAGTGCCGTAACATGACCATCCGGCGACCTTACGACATGAAAATAGTCCGTGCCGTCGCCGGCATAATAGAGAAGATCGCCACTGGCTGGGGTCAATGGACGTTTGGGACCGGGGCTTCGCTGGATATAGAGCTGACCGCCCTCTGATGTTATGACGTGCTTGGAATCTCCTTGGATTTCATACGTTCCCAAAAGAGCATCTTCGTCACGTTTGGTCAAAGTCACATCGACAAAATGCTGGTAAGGCTTCCCGATGGCCAGCGCGGCCAACTGAAGAGCAATGGCGTGTGTATTTGGTTTTCCGGAATCTGAGTTGGCGAGTACCGCAACGGTCACTTTCTCGCCAGGCACGTAGACATATTGCGATGAGAAACCCTCAATACCGCCGTTGTGTTCGAAGGCCTGCTCGCCTCGCACGGTATATAGCATCACGCCATAGCCATAAGGAACGATGCTTCCCTCCGGAAGTCTGGTGGGCGTCGTCATTTCTTTGAGCAGCGATGGCGGAAACACGTTGCTGGTGTTGAGGCCTATTGCCAAACGGCGTATGTCGTCAGCCGTCGAAGAGAGCGCCCCCGCAGTCATGGGACCGCTGATAGACACAAAAGGCGGCCGAGCCACGGTACCTTGCTCGTTAACACTGTAGCCCTGCACCAATTGATTGACGACAACATCGTCCGGGTAATAGCCCGAATGGTCCATGCCAAAGGGAGCCAGTACCAACTCACGTTCTACCTCGTCCCAGCGATGGCCCGTTACCTTTTCAATGACGGCACCCAGCAGCACATATCCCGAATTGCTGTAAAGCCACTTACTTCCGGGCTTGAAGTCCAATGGTTGCTTCGCAATCAAACCGACAAGCGTCTTGGTGTCCAACCTTAACGTTGGATCTGCATTCCAGTTGTCACTTACGCCAGCGGTATGGCTCAACAATTCGGCAAGGGTGATGTCTGAAGCGTGAGGAAATTCCGGCAGGAATTTGGACAAATGGTCGTCAAGAGATAGCTTTCCCTGTTGGCTCAGCAACAGGATGGTCGCTGCCGTCACGGTCTTGGTGATCGAGCCTATGCGATAGACATCATCATTCACCGATGGCACGTGAAGCTCTATGCTGGCCATTCCGCGCGAAGCCCGGTAAATCACCTTACCGTCCTTGGAGACCACCACGGAAACCCCTGGACCATCCTGTGCTGTAAAGCGAGACATGATTTGATCGGCAGAAGCGGTGAACGGCGATGTTCCCGAAGCGGTAGCCAAGGGAGCTAGGCCAAGCAACAAGACAGCTGCCAGCGCAGCTCGTGACGCGCGAACCGGATAATCCATGTCATCCCCCGTGGCCGTTCGGGCCAACTAAAAGCAAATACATAGCGGTCGAAACGGCTTTGATGGAGTGCCGAAAGGCATACAGACCAACATTACTCGTTGCGAAAAGCCCGCACGAATAAAGGACAGGAATAGCGAACACTTTTGACCACGGGACGACAGTTACACGCCCCATGCGGCCTAGATGCCAGCTCGCAAGATAGATATATATATCCAGTGCACTTAGGGCGGCCGAGGCTGGGGGTAGCCTGGGACCTGGCCTGTCGGACCGCTCAATAAGCGATAAACCGAGAATTATAGCGGGATCCAGGAAATAGCGCGGGCACTCACCCCTTACACGTTTTTATCGCGTCGTTCGCACACAGCGCACTGCATGCTGGCCGCGCCGCTTCACCCTCCCTAATCGTCCCCTAAAATCCCCGCACAACCAGAAGGAACCGCATCATGGGCAAGCACATCAATCTCCCGACCAACGGCACTCAATGCATCGGCGCCTACGTGGCCGAGGCGGAAGGCAAACCCAAGGGCGGGTTGGTGGTGATCCAGGAGATCTTCGGCGTCAACGAGCATATCCGCAACGTGGTGGACCGTTTCGCCGCGATGGGCTACACGGCTATCGCGCCGGCTTTCTTCGATCATCTGGAAACCGGCGTGGAGCTGGATTACTCCGAGCAAGGCATGCAGCGCGGCAAGCAACTGGTGGGCGAGGTAGGGCTCGACCGCGCGGTGGAAGATGTAGCCAGTGCTGCGGATGCCATCGCTTCCGCCGGCAAGATCGGGACCGTCGGTTATTGCTGGGGCGGTACCGTGGCGTTCCTGTCCGCGATCCGCCTGGGGCTGCCTTCGGTAAGCTATTACGGCGCTCGCAACGTGCCGTTCCTCGGTGAAACGCTCAAGGCACCGGTGATGTTCCATTTCGGCGAGAAAGACCCTTCCATTTCTGCCGACATGGTCGCCAAGCATCGCCAGATGCTGCCGGACATGGACGTCTATACCTACGCGGGCGCAGGCCATGCCTTCAATCGGGATATCGATCCCAGCCACTATCACCGGGAAAGCGCGGAGCTGGCCCTCAAACGCACGCTGGCTTTCTTCGATCATCTGGCGGGCGCATGAGGGCGGCCGAATTCGCACTCGATCCGCGCTTGCAGGCGGACACGCATCCGGTTACGTCGCTAGCACTGTGCGATGTGCTGTTGATGGATGATGCACGGTTTACTTGGTTGATCCTGGTACCGCGTCGCGCCGGCCTGGTGGAAATACTCGATCTGCCCGATGAGGCGCAACTGGTCTTGTGGCAAGAAATCCGCCTGGTCGCTACCGTAATGCGCGATGTCGTGGCCTGCGACAAGCTCAATATCGGCGCGCTGGGCAATAGCGTGCGCCAATTGCATGTGCACGTGATCGCACGGGTAGAGGGCGATGCGGCTTGGCCCGGACCGGTATGGGGCCATGGCCGCGCGGAGCCCTATCAAGCATTGGAACGACGGGCACGTATCGCCCTGCTGCGCGATCGGTTGGCTGCCCTGGCCGGTTGAACGTTGCGCCCTTCCTCCGCCTTGCGCAGGAATGGCAATTCGTAAAAAAACGCCCGCATGAGTGCGGGCGTTTTTTACGTTACGTGCCGGCTCAGTGGCCCGGACTACCCGAGCCACCGGCATCATCGCCACCGCCGTAGGAATGGCCGCTGGCATCCTTGTTGGTGTCGCTGCTCGGTGCCGCGGTGGGAGCGTGGTAGTCCTCCAATGCGCGGGCCTTGGTTTCGATTGGGTTGATGCGCGCGAGCTTGCCGCCATCGTCGTAGTACGCGACAAAACCGTAGTCCAGCTCCAGGCGCGCCATGTATTGCAGGTGCTGCTTGCGGATCTTGGAGTCGTCGCTGGGTACCAGCAGCACGGTCTTGGGCAACTTGCCGGTGTCCTTCAGATAGGCGAAGTGGCTGCCGGCGTCGAGCGCGGAGAGCACGGCGCCATCGATCAGGAACTGGCCGCTCTTGTATGCCTGGACCGTCATGTCGAACTGGTTCTGGATCTGGGTGGATTTCACCGTGTCCTTGGCAGCGTTGCGATGGCAACCACCGAGCACCAGCAGGCTGCCGAGCAGAAGCACGGCGGCGCCGCGGGCCGGCAGCGTGGAAAAGCGGATCATGTGGATCTCCTGCGAATATCGGTGGGGCCAGCGAAGTGTAGCGCCGCCCCGCAAGGGTGGATAAGGTGACTGAACACTGCGTTCAGGTCCGCGGCAAGGTCACGCCTTGCTGGCCCTGGTACTTGCCGCCGCGGTCCTTGTAGCTGGTTTCGCATTCCTCGTCGGATTCGAAAAACAGCATCTGCGCGACGCCTTCGTTGGCATATATCTTGGCGGGAAGCGGCGTGGTGTTGGAGAACTCCAGCGTCACATGACCTTCCCATTCCGGCTCCAGCGGCGTCACGTTCACGATGATGCCGCAGCGCGCGTAGGTGCTCTTGCCCAGGCACACGGTAAGCACCTGGCGCGGGATGCGGAAATATTCCACGGTGCGCGCCAGCGCGAACGAATTGGGCGGAATGATGCACACGTCCGCCTGCACATCCACGAAGCTGGTCGGATCGAACGCCTTCGGATCGACAATGGTGGAATTGATGTTGGTGAAGATCTTGAACTCGCGCGCGCAACGCACGTCGTAGCCGTAGCTGGACGTGCCGTAAGAAATCAGCTTATTGCCATCGCGCAGCTTGACCTGCCCCGCCTCGAACGGTTCGATCATGCCGTGCTGTTCCGCCATGCGGCGGATCCATTTGTCGGATTTGATACTCACGCGGACTCCGGTGCTCACGCCGCGCCCGGCTGCCCGGGCGCAAAGCGGCAAAAATACATGGTCTGTGGGCCTCTGTGCCAGCGATGGGCGCCTTGTCCGAACTGCGCCCAGGGATGGACCACGGCGCTCAGGCCGGCGGCGCGCCCTGCACGATGACCTTGCCCAACCCCAGCGATTTATTGCGCGGCTGGCGTGCGAGCCGGCCGGCGGTATTGCGTGCGATTTGGCGATAACGCGCCGCCAGGTCCGACTCCGGTATCGCCACCACCGTGGGCGTGCCGCCGTCGGCCTGCTCGCGGATGCGAATGTCCAACGGCAGCGAACCCAGGTAAGGCACTTGGTATTGCGCGGCCATGCGCTCGCCGCCGCCCGCGCCGAAGATATGCTCCTCGTGCCCGCACTGGCTGCACAGGTGCGTGGCCATGTTCTCGACGATGCCGAGTACCGGCACCTCGACCTTCTCGAACATCTTCAGCGCCTTGCGCGCATCGAGCAGCGCAATGTCTTGCGGCGTGGTGACGATCACCGCACCTGCCACGGGCACTTTCTGCGACAGCGTAAGCTGGATATCGCCGGTGCCCGGGGGCAGGTCGACGATCAGGTAATCGAGCATGTCCCAGCGCGTATCGCCGAGCAGTTGCATCATCGCCTGCGTGACCATCGGGCCACGCCAGATCATGGGCGTTTCCTCATCGACCAGGAAGCCGATCGACATGGCCTGCAGCCCATGCGCCGTCATGGGCGTGATGCTTTTGCCGTCCGGCGACTCCGGCTTGCCGTGGATGCCGAGCATGCGCGGCTGGCTGGGACCATAGATATCGGCGTCGAGGATGCCGACCTTCGCGCCTTCGGCCGCCAGCGCCAGCGCCAAGTTCACCGACACGGTGGATTTGCCCACGCCGCCCTTGCCCGACGCCACCGCGATGATGTTCTTGACGTTGCCGAGCGGCGCCAGCATGCCCTGCACTTTGTGCGCATACACGCGACTGCTCAGGGATATGGCTGCCGCATCGATCGCCGGGTCGGCTTCCAGCGCCTGCCGGGCCTGCGCAATCAGCAAGTCGCTCGCGCCAGCGGCCGGATAACCCAGCTGGATATCCACCGACACCCTGTTTCCATCCACGCCGACCGCGCGAACGGCGTCGACCAGCGGCGCGCCGGTGTGGGGATCGATAAGGTCGCCGAGCAAACGGCGGACCAGGGCTTCATTCGCCTGCGTCATGAGAGGGATCGATCGCTGAGAAGGTCGTCAATTATGCCAGTCCCGTCTGGCTGCCGGCTGCGATACGACCGACTTAGGCATCGATAGGTTCTGCTTGCCCGCTCATGGCGCAATGCAGCTTGACCATATGCGGCGCGGCTCGGCACGCTCTCCATACGCCAACGTAGGGAGTGCTTTACGATGAAATACCTGCCGAAATCAGGCCTATCGTCATTCGCCATCGCCGCCTGCCTGCTGCTGGGACCGGCGGCAGCCTGGGCCGCCAGCGATACGCCAGTGGGAACCTGGAAACAGGTGGATGACAAGACCGGCAAGGTCAAGTCGATCATCCAGATCACCGACGAGGGCGGCCAGTTGCAAGGCAAAGTGCAGCAGATCCTGGTTTCCGATGACGGCCCGAACCCGGTTTGCAGGAAGTGCGACGGCGACAAGAAGGATCAGCCGATCCAGGGCATGACCATCCTGTGGGGCGTCAGCAAGGACGGCGATGTGTGGGATGGCGGCAAGATCCTCGATCCGCAAAGCGGCACCGTCTACAAGGTCAAGCTGACCATGGCCGACGGCGGACAGAAGCTCGATGTGCACGGCTACGTCGGTTTCTCGCTGCTCGGCCGCAGCCAGATCTGGATTCGCCAGCAGTAACGCATGACGCGCCTGGACTTCCCGGCAGCCACGAGCCGGCCCCCGCGCATCCAGGCGCGCACCTCACGAGCGATTTCGTAGCGACATCGGCGACCGGCAAGCCTCCCGCCGGTACGCGCACGATTTCCGTGTCGCTGCAATTCACCGATATCGGCGCTTCCTGCAACATCGGCTACGCCGACCATCCCTGCTTGCCTGGAGCGCCAATCACCGGAAGGCTCATGGCGGCTCGTGCCATAATGCGCAGCTCTCCAGCCCCAGCGCCGAAGCCATGTCCCGACGCCTCCTCGTCACCCATGCCCTGCCTTATGCCAATGGCCCGTTGCACCTGGGTCACATGCTGGGCTACATGCAGACCGACATCTGGGTCCGTGCGCAGCGGATGATGGGCAACGAGGTGTATTTCGTGGCGGCGGACGACGCGCACGGCACTCCCATCATGCTGGCCGCGGAAAAGGCCGGCGTTTCGCCCGAAGACTTCATCCGCGGGATCCGTGCCAGCCACGAAGCGGACTTCGCCGATTTCCATTTCAGCTACGACAACTACTACACCACGCACTCGCAGGAAAACCGCGAACTGGCCTCGCTGATCTACACGCGGCTGCGCGATGGCGGCTACATCGCCAAGCGCAGCATCCAGCAGTTGTTCGATCCGGACAAGCAGATGTTCCTGCCGGACCGCTACATCAAGGGCACCTGCCCCAAGTGCGGCACGCCGGATCAATATGGCGACAACTGCGAAAACTGCGGCGCCACCTACGCGCCCACCGACCTGGTCCATCCGTATTCGGTGGTCTCGGGCGCCACGCCGGTGTTGCGCGATTCCGAGCATTACTTTTTTGAGTTGGGCAAGTTCGACGTACTGCTGCGCGAGTGGTTCGGCGGCAAGCTGACCGACGGCGCGCCGGTTGCCAATCCGGGCGTGGTCGCCAAGCTCAAGGAATGGCTGGATGGCGGACTGAAGGATTGGGACATTTCCCGCGATGCCCCCTACTTCGGCTTTCCTATTCCGGACGCACCGGGCAAGTTCTTCTATGTATGGCTGGACGCACCGGTGGGTTACCTGGCCAGCTTCAAGAACCTGTGCGACAAAAGCGGATTGAAGTTCGACGAGTTCCTCGCGCCGGACAGCCGCACAGAAATGCACCATTTCATCGGCAAGGACATCATCAACTTCCACGGCCTGTTCTGGCCGGCGATGCTGCATGGCGCGGCGTTGCGCACGCCCACCGCACTGCACGTCAACGGCTACCTCACCGTGAACGGCGCAAAGATGTCCAAATCGCGCGGCACGTTCATCCAGGCGCGCACCTACCTGGATGCCGGACTGCATCCGGAATGCCTGCGCTACTACTTCGCCACCATGCTCAGCGATGCGCCGGTCGACGTGGACCTGGACCTGAAGGCATTCGAGGAGCGCGTCAATTCGCACCTGATCGGCAAGTGGGTGAATATCGCCAGCCGTACCGCCGGCTTCGTACACAAGTATTTCGATGGCCGCCTGGCGCCGCGTTTCTCGGCCGAACAGGATGAATTGTGGGGCGTGCTGCTCTCGCACTACCAGGGCGTACCCGCACTTTACGAAAGCGGCGAATTCGCCGAGGCCATGCGTCGCTTCGTGCTGATGGCCGACCTCGTCAATGCGCACATTGCCGCCAAGGCGCCGTGGGCGATGGCCAAGCATGAAGCGCAGCGCGACGAACTGCACCAGATCTGTTCCTTCTCGCTGGCCGCCTTCCGCTTGCTCGGCGGCCTGCTCAAGCCGGTGCTGCCGGCCACCGTCGCGGCGGCCGAGCAATTCATGGCCGCACCGATCGCCGACTTCGACGCCGCCTGCACCACGCTGCATAACCACGCGATCCAGGCTTTCGAGCCGCTGCTTGCGCGCATCGACCCCAAACGTATCGAAGCGATGGTCGAAGCCTCGAAAGAATCGCTGGGCTCCGCGCCGGAACCGGAAAGCACCCCCAAGAAACCCATCAAGAAAGACAGCAAAGCCATGACCGACACCGCAGCCCCTGCCACCACGCAAGAAGCCGCCATCATCAGCATCGACGATTTCGCCAAACTCGACCTGCGCGTCGGCAAGGTGCTCACCTGCCAATTCGTGGAAGGCTCGGACAAGCTGCTGCGCTTCGAACTGGACGCCGGTCCGCTGGGCAAGCGGCAGATCTTCTCCGGCATCCGCGCGGCCTACGGCGAGCCGGAACAGCTGATCGGCCGCAATGTGGTCTTCATTGCCAATCTCGCACCGCGCAAGATGCGCTTCGGCCTGTCCGAAGGCATGATCCTTTCCGCAGGTGATGGCGGCAGCGATTTGTTCCTGCTCGACGCGGGCCAGGGCGCGAAGCCGGGCGCGACGGTACGCTGATCCGAACTTTCCGGCCTTCTGGGGAGAGCGCAAATACGGTCATGACCCCCTCTTTGACCGATCGCATCGATGCCCTGCTGCCGCAAACGCAATGCGAACAATGCGGCTATCACGGTTGCCGCCCCTATGCGGAGGCGATCGCCGATGGCACGGCGGATATCAATCAATGCCCGCCGGGCGGCCAGCTCGGTATCGTCCGGCTGGCCGCCCTGCTCGGCCGCACGCCGATACCGCTGAATCCGGATAACGGCACCGAAAAGCCGCGTACCCTGGCACGCATCGTCGAAGCCGATTGCATCGGCTGCACCAAGTGCATCCAGGCCTGCCCGGTGGATGCCATCGTGGGCGCCAACAAACTGATGCATGCGGTGATCGCCGACGATTGCACCGGTTGCGAACGCTGCGTGCCAGCATGTCCGGTCGATTGCATCGTGCTCGAGCCCATGCCGCTGGCGCAGGCCGACGATCCGGCCCACGCCGACGCCGCCCGCGCCCATTTCCAGCGCCGCGAAGCGCGCCTGGCCGCGCAGCATGCGCAACGCGAGGCAGAACTCGCGTCGCGCAAGGCACAAGTCACCAGTGCTGGCCAGAACGTACTCGATGTGCTTGCCCGCGCCAGGGCCAGGAAACAGGAACCCAAGGCATGAAGAAAGCGGACGTCATCGAACTGTTCACCCGCTTGCGCGAACTCAACCCGCATCCGACCACCGAACTTGTCTACACCACGCCCTTTGAGTTGCTGGTTGCGGTAGTGCTCTCCGCGCAAGCGACCGATGTGGGCGTGAACAAAGCCACGCGCAAGCTTTACCCGGTTGCGAACACGCCACAGGCGATCCTCGACCTGGGCGAGGAACAGCTCAAGCGCTACATCAGCACGATCGGGCTGTTCAATGCCAAGGCCAAAAACGTTATCGCGCTCTGCCGCATCTTGGTCGAGCAATACAGCGGCGAGGTCCCCGACACCCGCGAAGCATTGGAGGCATTGCCCGGTGTCGGACGCAAGACCGCCAACGTGGTGCTCAACACCGCGTTCGGCCATCCCACCATGGCGGTCGACACACATATCTTTCGCGTCGCCAATCGCACGGGCCTGGCGCCCGGCAAGGACGTGCGCGCGGTGGAAGACAAGCTGGAAAAAGTGGTGCCGGCGGAATTCAAGCAGGATGCGCACCATTGGCTGATCCTGCACGGGCGTTACGTGTGCAAGGCGCGCAAACCCGACTGTCCGAACTGCGCGATTCGCGACTTGTGCCGTTATCGCGACAAGACCCCAGCGCAATAAGCTGCACATCCAAAAAAGCAAACGGCGGGCATATGCCCGCCGTTTTTCCGTCCTTAGGCCGAACTCCCTTCCGATAACCGATCCAGTTATCCGCCGCTTAGAACGGGTAGTAACGGAAGCTGGTGAAGAACATGTTGTCCGACGCGGTCGGCGCATTGCCGTGGATGTCGGTGAACAGCTGGCGCGAAGCGTGCGAGAACTGCGTACCGAACTGCACGCGACCGAACTTGCCCTGGTAGAACTTCCACCAGAAGCCGATCGTCTGTTCCGTGACACTGCGGGTCTGGCCGGTGCAATCGCTGGGCGCGCCGTAGACCAGGCAGTCGCTGTTGTTGTAGCCCAGTACAGCGGCGCCATAACCGAGCGGCAAACCGTTTACGCCGGAGGTCAGGTAGCTGTCCTGCTGCTCGCGGCCGCCGGCGGCGTACAGATCGAAGGCATCCGTGGCGTGCCAGGTCAGCGTGCCAAGCGCCATGTTTTCCTTCAGCGGATGCGGCGCGCCGCTCGTCGTGTAGGTAATGTCGCTGAGCCCGGCCGTGCCGTAGCGGCCAATGCCCTTGCCGCTCATGCCCGAAAGCTGGAAGTCCAGCACCTTCGGAACCAGCGGCAGTACCATGCCGATACCAAAACCACCGCCATGCGCGGTCTGATTGCTGGTGCCTGCGGGACCGCCGTTGGCGGTGGTCGGCGTAACGCGAGTGGTGAACTGGCGCGAAATACCGAACAGTTCGTAGTGCCCCCAACCCGGATCAGCCGCGAACTTCACGATGACATCCGGAATCTGGTTGAGCGACACCGTATTGAGGGTGTCGTAGAGCGAGCCGGCCTGGACTGTTGCCGTGGTCGTCGCATAGCCCTTGGTACCCGTACCGGCGAGCGAACCGACACCCGCGGTCTGCGGATTTTCCACCGACACGCCCAACCACCACATCTTGTCCCAGTCTTTCACGATGCGCAGCTGCGCCTGGCGCGCCCAGGTAAAGCCCACCGCGTACTGTGCGTCGATAGTGGGGGGCAACACTTCCTTGGTCGGGGTGATACCTACGCTGTCGAGCGTCAGCAGCGACCACGCCTGGCCGGCCAGCAAGTGCAGACCGTAGGCGTTCCAATCGATATTGGTCCACAACTGGCGAATACGCATGTTGAACGAGTTGCTCTCGTTCATGTTCGCCGTCTGGGCGCCGCCGAGGAAGTCTGTCTCGTAGTAGCCCGTCACATGCGTAGAGTCGTTGATGTCGCCTTCCGCCTTGACCGACAGGCGGCTCTGGCGCGCGCTGTACAAGAACTGATCATTCTTGGCGTTGGTGACCGGATAGCTCGTGGTTGCGCCGCTGCCGGTGTTGATCGGCGCGGTGCTCGTGCCGCCCTGGAACGGGATGGCAGTGAACTTGGTGGCTACGTCATCGGCGGTATCGCGCGAGCGGTACGCCGTTTCAGCCGCCAGGAAACCGCCGAAGGTCCACTTCACGCCACCGCTGCCGCCCAGCGTGTCGCCGAGCTTGGCCGAAGCCTGCTGCTCGGCCTGCTGCACCTGTACTTGCGTGGCTTGCACCTGCGCCTGGGTGGCCTGCACGCTCTGCGCCGTTTGCTGCTGCGCCTGCGTTTGCGCGGCGGACTGCGACTGCAAGTCCTGAACCTTCTGCTCCAGTGCTGCGATCTCGGCCTGCATCTGGGCCAGCTCGGCCGCGCTGACGGTCACTTTCTTGTTGGACGTCTGTGCCGACACAGCCGTAACGCTGGTCAAGCCCAAACCGGCAGCGATCGCCACCGTGAGCATCTTGGAACGCATGTAGTTGTCTCCGCTATATCAATGGAACCGCGGTCGGCACTCTAGATATTTCCCCTGGAGCGGCGTTGCGGGTTGGGCGCATGATCGAGCGGGAGCTTTACCGTTAGATGGATGTTATGTGACAGAACCAAGACAAAAACATACGTTCGGTCATCTGGCGCAATGAAGCGACTGATATGCTTGCCGGATGGAGCAACTCAACAACAGCTTGGCGGCCCGGCTGGCCGATCGTTTCCGCGGCTTCCTGCCGGTGATCGTGGACGTGGAAACCGGCGGCTTCGATGCCGACCGCGATGCGCTGCTGGAAATTGCAGCGGTAACCGTGGGCATGGATCAGGATGGCCATCTTTATCCGCATCCGGTCGTTTCCACGCATGTGGAACCGTTCCCCGGTGCGAACATCGATCCGCGCTCACTGGAAATCACCGGCATCGATCCGGAAAATCCGCTGCGCGGCGCGTTGCACGAACGTGCCGCGCTGGACTACATCTTCCAGGCCGTGCGCCATGCGGTACGCGGCCATGAATGCCAGCGCGCGATCCTGGTCGGGCACAACGCCGCTTTCGACCTGGGCTTCATCAACGCTGCCGTGCGTCGCACCGGACACAAGCGCAATCCATTCCATCCTTTCAGCTGTTTCGATACCGCCACACTGAGCGGCCTCGCCTACGGGCAAACCGTCTTGAGCAAGGCAGTGCTGGCGGCCGGCTATACCTTCGATTCGCGGGAAGCGCATTCGGCGGTCTATGACGCCGAGCGCACCGCGCTGCTGTTCTGTCGCATCGTCAATCGCCTGCGCACGCTGGAAGTGCTGGAGCTCGAACGTGTGGGCGCTATCCTGCCCTGAAATGCGCCATCGTGGCGCTCCTGGCGTTCATTGAGCCGCCGGCCGCGTCTCGCTGGCAATGCGAGCGTCCGCCTTTTGAACGCACGCGCTGGCCGGGGCTCGGCATTGGTCCCGGATGAATCTCCCCTGTTGCAAAGGCGAGGAAAAACCTGGTTTTCCAATGTCCCGCCGGCGTTGCAGGACAATCATAGCGCTCCGGACAGCCTCAAGATTTTGCGACTGTCATCAAGCTGAAATATTCATCTCATCTCATTGCAACACCCAGCCTCTGCAATAGAGGGGACATGTGGCCTTACGCGCCATACCCTCCCAAAGGAGCCTTTGTGTTGACCTCATTCAAACTTCCGTCTCGTCTCGGCACGCTCGCCATCGCAGTCGTCGCGTCCCTGTATGGCTTGACGGCGCACGCTACCGACATCACCGGTGCGGGCTCCAGCTTCGTTTATCCGGTCATTTCCAAGTGGTCGGCCGCGTATGCAGAGAAAACCGGCAACCATGTCAATTACCAGTCGATCGGTTCGGGCGGCGGCATCGCGCAGATCAAGGCCGGCACGGTCGACTTCGGCGCCTCGGACATGCCGCTGAAGGCCGAGGACCTGGCCAAGTTCGGCCTGGGCCAGTTCCCTGACGTGATCGGCGGCATCGTACCGGCCTTCAATGTGTCCGGCGTGGCCGCCGGTTCGCTGGTGCTGGATGGTCCGACCCTGGCCAACATTTATCTCGGCAAGATCACTGCCTGGAACGATCCGGCGATCGCCGCGCTCAATCCGTCCCTGCATTTGCCCAGCGCGAAGATCTATGTCGTGCACCGTTCGGATGGCTCGGGCACCAGCTTCAACTTCACCGACTATCTCTCGAAGGTGAGCGCGGAATGGAAATCGAAGGTCGGCGAAGGCACTGCCGTGCAGTGGCCTACCGGTATCGGCGGCAAGGGCAACGAGGGCGTGTCGGCTTATATCAAGCAGATTCCTAACTCGATCGGCTATGTGGAATATGCCTACGCGCTGCAGAACAAGATCGGCTACGCGAAGCTGAAGAACGCCGCCGGCAACGTGATCGAGCCCAATACCGCCAGCTTCCAGGCCGCTGCCGACACGGCCGACTGGAAGAGCGCCAAAGACTTCAACCTGTTGATGACCAACGCTCCCGGCGCCCAGGCATGGCCGATCACCGCCACCTCGTGGGTGATCATGTACAAGACGCCGAAGAACGCCGCCAACGCCAAGGTCACTTTCGATTTTTTCAAGTGGGCCTACGAACACGGCCAGGATTCGGCCCGCGCGCTCGACTACGTGCCGCTGCCCACTACGCTGGTGCAGCAGATCGAAGCGTACTGGTCCGGCGAATACAAGATGTAAGCTGACTTTTCCGCTCTCCGCCATGTTTCGGGAGAGCAAGAACGGCAGCCGTAACCTGCGACGCGCGCAACCCTTCGTTGTGCGCGTCGCGCTGATTGAAACCGATCGTGGATGACAACCCAGCATGCAAGCGACCAGTGCCGAACCGCTCGCCCGTGACACCGAACACCGTTCGCGCACCGATGCCCGCCACGACCGGCTGTTCCGGTTCTTGCTGCGCTTCTGTGCACTGCTGGTACTGGCGACCCTGCTGGGCGCCGCGCTGTCCACGCTGTGGGGCGGGCGCGAGGTGTTGTTCAAGCACGGCTTGCATTTCCTGTTCAGTGCCGACTGGAACCCGGTCGAGGATCAGTATGGCGCGCTGGCGCCGATCGCCGGCACGCTCATCACCTCGCTGATCGCGCTGGTGCTCGCCGTGCCGGTCAGTTTCGGCATCGCGCTGTTCCTGACCGAGATCGCTCCCGGCTGGATGCGCGGTCCGGTCAGTGCGGCCATCGAATTGCTGGCTGGCATTCCTTCCATCATCTACGGCATGTGGGGCTTGTTCGTGTTCGTGCCGTTCATGGCGAGCATCGAGCCCTGGCTCAACGACACGCTCGGCAACATTCCAGTGATCGGCGTGCTGTTCCAGGGGCCGCCACTGGGCCTGGGCCTGCTGACCGCGGGCATCGTGCTGGCAGTGATGATCCTGCCCTTCATCTCGGCGGTAATGCGCGAGGTGTTCCAGACCGTTCCCGCGCGGCTCAAGGAATCATCCTATGCGCTCGGCTCCACCACCTGGGAAGTGGTGTGGGACATCGTGCTGCCGTATACGCGCTCGGCGGTGATCGGCGGTATCTTCCTGGGGCTGGGCCGCGCGCTCGGCGAAACCATGGCGGTCACCTTCGTGTTGGGCAACTCCTACAACATCACTTCCTCGCTGCTGATGCCGGGTACCTCGATCTCCTCGAGTATCGCCAACGAATTCAATGAAGCGGTCGGCCTGCACCGCTCCGCGCTGATCGCGCTGGGCTTCCTGTTGTTCGTGGTGACGTTCATCGTGCTGCTGATCGCGCGCCTGATGCTGCGCCAGCTGGCACGCAAGGAGGGCCGCTGATGTCCGCCGTCTACGCACGCCGCCGCATGACCAATATCGTCGCGCTGGTGTTGAGCGGCTGCGCCACCTTGCTCGGCCTGATGTTCCTGGTGTGGATCCTGTGGATTACCGTACAGAATGGCCTTGGCGCGCTGAAGCCGACGCTGTTCACCAGGATCACCGCCTACGCCGACCAGGGCGGCCTCTCCAACGCCATCGTCGGCAGCCTGATCATGGACCTGATCGCGCTGCTGATCTGCGCGCCGGTCGGCGTGCTGGCCGGCACCTATCTGGCCGAGTATGCCAGTTCGACCAAGCTGGGCGCCTCGATCCGCTTTCTCAACGACATCCTGCTTTCCGCGCCGTCGATCGTGCTGGGCCTGTTCGTGTACGTGATCATCGTGTTGCCGATGTCGAACCTGACCCATGGCAACATTTCGTTTTCCGGTTTTGCCGGTAGCGTGGCGCTGGCCCTGATCGGCCTGCCGGTGATCGTGCGCACCACCGACGAGATGTTGCAGCTGGTGCCAGGCACCCTGCGCGAGGCGGCACTGTCGCTGGGTATTCCGCAGTGGAAGCTTACGGTGCAGGTGCTGATGCGCGCGGCGTTCTCCGGCATCCTCACCGGCGTGCTGCTGGCGCTGGCGCGCCTGGCGGGCGAAACGGCGCCGCTGCTGTTTACCGCCTTCGGCAACAACTTCATGACCGTGCACCCGCTGGACAAGATGGCCAGCATGCCGGGCACGATCTACCAATACACCAACGATCCAAATCCGGCGCTGCATGCGATCGCCTGGGCCGGCGCGCTGTTGATCACCCTGTTCGTGCTGGCGCTCAGCCTGCTGACCCGGATCCTGTTTTCGCGCAAGAAGGTGAGTTATGAATGACCTCGCCGCCGCTACCGCGGCGCCACTGACCGGCGCCGCGTCGCCCGCCAAGATCAAGGTGCGCGACGTGCACTTCTATTACAACGGATACCATGCGCTGAAAGGCATCGACATGGATATTCCGGAGAAACAGGTTACCGCGATCATCGGGCCTTCCGGTTGCGGCAAATCCACCCTGCTGCGCATCTTCAACCGCATCTATGCGATCTATCCCAAGCTGGAAGCGAAAGGCTCGATCGAGCTCGACGGCGAGAACATCCTCGATCCGGCCTACTCCATGAACCGCCTGCGCACCAAGGTGGGCATGGTGTTCCAGAAGCCGGTGCCGTTCCCGATGACCATTTTCGAGAACGTGGCCTATGGCATCCGCCATCATGAAAGGTTGTCGCGGGCCGACATGGAAGTGCGCGTCGAGCAGGCGCTGCGCAGCGCGGCGCTATGGGATGAAGTGAAAGACAAACTCAAGCAAAGCGCGCTCGGCCTGTCCGGTGGACAGCAACAGCGCCTGTGCATCGCGCGCGGCATCGCGCTGCGCCCCGATGTCCTGTTGCTGGACGAGCCCACCTCGGCGCTGGACCCGATCGCCACCGGCCGCATCGAGCAACTGGTGGAAGAGCTCAAGCACGAATACACGATCGTCATCGTCACCCACAACATGCAACAGGCGGCACGCTGCTCCGACCGCACCGCCTTCATGTACCTGGGCGAGCTGATCGAGTACGACAATACCGAAAAGATCTTCACCAAGCCGGGCAAGAAGCAAACCGAGGATTACATCACCGGGCGCTTTGGATAATCGGCGCTATGCGCCACTAATTCCCCTCTCCCCTCCGGGGAGAGAGCAGGGTGAGGGGCCAGCCTCGCGAAATCTGGAATCAGCTTCCGCGAATGTCCACTCCACCAAAAACATGACGAGACCACACCCATGAGCGGCAGCAGCAAGGAACACATCATCAAGAGCTACGACGACGAACTGCTTCGCCTCACCGGCGAACTGGTCCGCATGGGCGAGCTGGCGGTGAGCCAGCTGGAAGCCGCGATCGATGTCGTGGACCGCCGCGACGAGCGTGCCGCGCAGCACGTGGTGAACAACGACGAGGCGATCGACCAGCTCGAACAGGACATCAGCCACGACGTGGTGCGCCTGCTCGCCTTGCGCGCACCGATCGCCGGCGACCTGCGCAATGTATTCGCCGCCCTGCGCATCGCCGCCGATATCGAGCGCATTGGCGATTACGCCGCGAACGTCGCCAAGCGTTCCATTCCCCTGTCGATGGCGGCGCCGATGACGCCCACCGGCGGCCTGGCGCACCTGGCCGAATTGGCCGCCGAGGAAGTGCGCGAGGTGCTGCGCGCCTATCGTGACCGCGACGCCGAACTTGCTTTCAAGGTATGGCAGGACGACGTGCAGCTCGACGAAGCCTATACCGGTTACTTCCGCGAACTGCTTACCTACATGATGGAAGATCCGCGCGTGATCACCCCCTGCACGCATCTGCTGTTCATGGCCAAGAACATCGAGCGCATCGGCGACCACGCCACCAACATTGCGGAAAACGTGTGGTTCCAGGTCAAGGGCGAGCCGCTCAACGCACAGCGCGACAAGCGCGATCTCACTTCCAATCCGGAGCCGGTGAAGCTGGGCCATCGGCCTGATTGACGGTTCGACCCGGATTGCTTTCTGTCCTTCCGTGCACGACCGGAGGGGGAATCGGCACCAAGCGCGGCGGCTTACAAAAAATGCGGTTCGAACCATGCTCGCCGCCATGGGCCATTGGCGACAAAGCGATCAGGATGGAACATGGCGTCCCGCTGCGCGCGCCTCGCGCCGTAGCCGCATGCCGCGCGCGATGCCGTAAAGACCGATCAGCAGCCATGCCACCTGCATGAAGAATGCCGGCGCATTGAACGCGCCAAATATCAATGAAAGCATCACGCCGAGCGCGCCCAGCACATTCATCAGCTGATAAACCAGGCCGTTGCCATGCAACCTGTGCGCCTGCAGCAGCAGGTAAGCCAGCAACACCAGTGCCACACCCACGTAGCCCGCCCAATCGTGCCAATAGAACGTCATCGCACTCTCCTTTGACGCAATGCTTCAAACAGGACGATGCCGGAGGCCACTGACACGTTCAAGCTTTCCATCGCACCGGGCATCGGAATCCTGGCGACGAAATCGCAGGTATCGCGCGTCAGCCGGCGGATCCCTTCGCCTTCGCTGCCCAGCACCAGCGCCACGGGACCCTTGAGGTCGATGTCGTAGATGGACTGCTCCGTGTCGCCGGCCAGTCCGGTAATCCAGACACCGGCGTCCTTCAAGCTGCGCAAAGCCCGCGCGAGGTTGGTAGCGGCAATCAGCGGCACGCGATCCGCGCCGCCGGCCGAGGCCCGGCGCACTACCGGGGTGAGGCCAACGGCACGATCTTTCGGCACGATCACCGCCGTAACGTTCGCCGCGGCGGCGCTACGCAGGCATGCGCCAAGATTGTGCGGGTCGGTGACGCCATCGAGCACCAGCACCAAGGCATCGTTGCCAGCCTGTTCGAGCAGGTCGGGCAGATCGTTCTCGCCGGCCAGCGGTGGCGCCTGGTACAGCGCCACCACTCCTTGATGCCGCGCCTCGCCCGCCACACGATCAAGCTGCTCGCGCGGACGATGGTGCACGGGAATCTTCAACTCCTTGGCGCGCTCGGCCAACGCCTGCACGCGCGGGTTGCGCTGGCCATTTTCCACCAGCACTTCGCGCACGCGCTCGGCGTCATTGCTCAGCGCGCCTTCCACCGGGTTGATCCCGACGATCCAACTCTCGCTCATCGTTTGCCTTTCGGTTTCTGTACGCGGCCTTTCGAGGCCTTGCCTGCTGCCGCGCCACCGGCGGATTTACCCCTGGATGCGGATGCCACGCTGCCCTTGCCTGCCGAGGTTTTCCTGGCCGGGCGCGTCGCTCCCTGCTTGGCCGACTTGTCGTCGCGCGCCGGCAACGGCGGCAAGGACGGCAACGGTTTGCGACCGGAAGGCAGTGAATAACGCTCGCCCGCCGCGGCGTAATCGTAATGCCGCGGCGTGGCCGGCGCCGGCGCTTCGGACGCTTTCGGCGCAGCCGCATGCCGCGCCTGCTGGACCAGGCGGAAATCGATCTTGCGATCTTCCAGGCTGGCTCGCAGCACTTGCACCTGCACATGATCGCCCAGGCGGAACTGCGCGCCGCTGCGCTCGCCCTTCAACAGATGGCGCACAGGATCGAAATGGTAGTAATCGTTGGAAAGCTGGCTGATGTGCACCAGGCCGGACACTTTCGATTCGTCCAGTTCGACGAACAAGCCAAACGAGGTTACGCCGGTCACCACGCCCGCGAATTCCTCGCCGACATGCTTGGCCATCCACGCGCAGCGGAAACGTTCGTCCACATCGCGCTCGGCTTCCTCGGCACGGCGTTCGCGCTGCGAACAATGCACGGCCATCGCCGCCATCGCCGCGTCGGTGTAGTCATAGGCGGCCGGCTTGCCGCCCTTCAGGGCGTAGCGGATCGCGCGATGCACCAGCAGGTCGGGATAACGGCGGATCGGCGAAGTGAAATGCGCATAGGCGGAAAGCGCCAGCCCGAAATGACCACGGTTGTCCGGCTGATAGGCCGCCATGCTTTGCGAACGCAACAGCACCGACTGGATCAGTTCGCGCTCCGGACGGTCGCGCACCATGCGCAGTACATCGGCGAAATCAGCGGGAGTCACCTCTTCCAGCGGCGGCATGCGCAATTTGAATTCGCGCAGGAATTGTTGCAGGTCCTCGTACTTCTCCACCGGCGGCGGTTCGTGGGCGCGGTACAGCGCGGGAATCTTGCGCTTCTCCAGATACAGCGCCGCCTGCACGTTGGCGGCGATCATGCATTCCTCGATCAGCTTGTGCGCATCGTTGCGTTCGACCGCGCCCACCGCTTCCACTTCACCGGTCTGGTCAAGGCGGAATTTCACTTCCGGCGTTTCGAAATCAATGGCGCCGCGGCGACGGCGCTGCTCCAGCATTGCCTGGTACAGCGCATGCAAGTTCTCCAGCTGCGGCAACACGTCCGCCACTTCGTGCCGGGCATCCGCGTCGCGCAGGCCGATCGCCTGCCACACCTTGTCGTAGGTAAGGCGCGCGTGCGAACGCATTACCGCGTCGTAGAACTTGGCCTTGGTCACCTCGCCGGTGGCGTCAACCTGCATGTCGCAGACCATGCACAGGCGCTCCACTTTCGGATTGAGCGAGCAAATGCCGTTGGACAAGGTCTCCGGCAGCATCGGCACCACGAAGCCGGGAAAATACGTGGACGTGCTGCGCTCGTAGGCTTCCTGGTCCAGCGCACTGCCGACGCGCACGTAATGCGATACGTCGGCGATCGCCACGACCAGGCGCCAGCCGCCGCCACGCCTGGGTTCGGCGTACACGGCGTCGTCGAAATCGCGCGCGTCCGCGCCGTCGATCGTTACCAGCGGCAGCTTGCGCAGGTCGATGCGGCCTTCACGTTCGGCGGCGGTCACTTCCGGTTCGATCTGTGCCGCCTCGCGCAGCACTTCCGCCGGCCATACGTGCGGCAGATCGTGGCTGGCGATCGCCATTTCCACCAGCAGCGAAGGCTGCAAGCGCTCACCGAGCACGGCCCGGATCGCCCCCATCGGACCGCGATAGGCCGTCGGCGGATCGGTGATCTCGACCACCACGATCTGACCCGAACGCGCACCTTGTTCCTGGCCCGGCACGATCATGACGTCCTGGTGCAGGCGACGGTCGTCGGGGGCCACCAGGGTGACGCCGTTCTCGACCACTACGCGGCCGACGAGCCGCGGCGACCGCCTTTGCAGCACCTCCACCACCGAGCCTTGCTTGCGCCCGCGCCGGTCCACGCCGACCACGCTGGCGAGGATGCGATCGCCATGCATCACGCTGCGCATCTGATACGGCGAGAGGTAAAGATCGTCGCCCCCCTCATCCGGGCGGAGGAAACCGTAGCCTTCCGCGTTGGCCAGTACCACGCCGGGAATCAGGTCCAGTTTGCGTGCCGGCGCATAACCGCCGCGCCGGCCAAGCAGCAACTGGCCGTCGCGCACCATGGCCGACAATCGCCGCGCCAGCGCGGTGATGCTGTGCTCGTCGTCCAGGTGCAGCGCCTCGGCGATGCGCGCTTCGGTCAGCAATTCGCCGCGCTCTTCCAGCAACGCAAGGATTGCCTCGCGGCTGGGAATCGGCCGTTCGTAACGCTCCGCCTCGCGCTTGGCGAATGGGTCGGCCGGCTGTCCCGAGGGAGGCTCGGCCGGCGCACCGGCACGGCCGCGGCGTGTGGGTTTGAGCTCGCCTTGGCGGGCTTTCGTGGGCTTGGCCGCTACGCGCGGGGCCTTATCCTTGCTGGGCTTTTTTTTCTGGGTCACGGCCTAGTATCGCCTTGATGGAGCATTCGATAAACGTTTCTTCGCCACGCCAGCCAATGCGACAATTGCGGTGAAGAAAGAGTTGACAACATGTCCGTACATGCCTAGTCTACGCGGCTCGCGCAGCCCGAAAGGTTCGCGCGACACCTGCCCAGGTGGCGGAATTGGTAGACGCACTAGTTTCAGGTACTAGCGGGTAAAACCGTGGAGGTTCGAGTCCTCTCCTGGGCACCAACATAAAACCAAGGCGCTGAAAAGCCTTGGTTTTTTCGTTTCTGGCGCGTGAATCATCTCCCCTCGACGGATTCAATGGCCGTATCCACGGCATGGCGAGCCGCCTCTGCGCAGATGTTTCGCGCATGCACCGCCGAAGCGCATACCAAAACGTGTGTACTGGCCAACATGGTGCGCCACCATGCCACATACCCGTAAGCGCGCGCGACGGCACAGCCTACAGGGGAACATCACTTCTGCACTGCGGATCGATCGCGAGCGTCCATGCTTTGCGGCGGTCAGTGCCGTTCACGATTTCCAGCGCAAACAGCCATCGCGATGAGCAGAATAACGCGCCCGCTTCATGCGTCGCACAACGTGTCGTCGCGGGCGCGCCACCAGTCATGCACAATGCCAACGTCACCATGCCGCCGATGCCAACGATCACGGCTGCGCCAGACACCAGCCATGATCGATTTCCCAGGCGCATTCGAAGCAGCTCCTCTGTTTGTTCAATAAGGCCACGCCGATGCGCCACCTTCCTTTGCTATTGCTCAGTCCCTTGTTGCTGGTCCTGCTATGGCTATTTTGGGTCTATCCAAAAGGCGGGCTCGGCAATCGCTGGCGTCTTCTTTACAACCTTGTCGTCACGCTGCTCACCGTCATGGCATGCGCTTGGGCGACGACAAGTTTCCACGCGGCATCCTCCAGCCCAGCCGCCGGCGTTTTCGGCCGGCAAAGCGGGGATATATGGAACCAGGTCAAGCCGTCGCTGTGCGGATACGGAATTTCCATCGGCGTGCTCGGCATCGCCGTGGCCATTCGCAGTATCCTGTGGCGATCAAGAGCTGTGCGATAGACGTGTGACTTTTGCACGTCTGCGCGAACGCAGCTTTCCAGGCGAACGAACCAACACCTGAGCGCCCTCCCATCCCTGGGCGAGATCCGATTCGCACCATCCAGGCAAGGAGATTGAGATGTCGGCACACCAAGAACGTCGCCCACCGCTTCCTCCCTTTACCTTGGAAACGGCCACGCAAAAGGTCAGGCTTGCAGAAGATGCCTGGAACAGCCGCGATCCGGAGAAAGTAGCGTTGGCCTATTCATTAGATACGGCGTGGCGCAATCGCGCGGAATTCGCCACCAGCCGCGCCGAGGCGAAGGCGTTCCTCGAACGCAAGTGGAAAAAGGAACTCGACTATCGCCTGATCAAGGAATTATTTGCCTTTGGCGGCAACCGGATCGCGGTGCGCTTCGCCTACGAGTGGCACGATGATTCCGGCAACTGGTTTCGGTCCTATGGCAACGAGAACTGGGAGTTCGACGAAGACGGCCTGATGCGGCGCCGGCTCGCATCCATCAACGACTTGCCGATCAAGGAGTCCGAGCGCAAGTTTCATTGGCCGCAGGGCCGGCGCCCGGACGAACACCCAGGGCTGGGCGATCTGGGCCTCTAAATGCCATCTTTGCCTGACGGACCCGAACACTACGGATGCCAATGAGCGCCGCCGCGAAGCGGCTTTCATTCCGCATGCCGACATTACAACTCACGCAGGATGCGAAAGCCGACGCGACCGCTGCGCACGCTCGCATCCGCACCCTGCCGATAGGCCGAATTCGCCTGCTCCGGCGAACTGCCCCACGAACCGCCCCGTACCACGCGCGTGGAGCAGCCCGGATTGATCCACGCGCTGCCATCCACCGGTGCGCGCACGTAGTTGTCGTGCCAGCAATCGGCCATCCATTCCGATACATTGCCATCCATGTCGTACAGGCCGAACGCATTGGGCGCGAACGACATCACCGGCGCCGGTCCCCAGTAGCCGTCGCCGTAACCTTCGAATGCATGGCTCCAGCGGCGCCCGCTCGGCGAGCGGTCTAGCGAACCGGTGAGGTTTTCAACTTTGCTCTTAGGCGTGCCGGCGCCCCACCAATAGCGTGTGGTGCTGCCGGCGCGCAGTGCGTATTCGAACTCCGCTTCGCTGGGCAAGCGGTATTTCTTGCCGGTGCGCTGGCTCAGCCACTGCACGTAGGCGTTGGCATCGTTCCAGGAAATATTCACCACCGGCAGAGCTTCGTTAGCGGGATGGCCGACATAATCGTCTTCCCAGTTGGCGTTTGAATCGTCGCGCATCACGCCGGTGCGCTCGTCGTAGATGCTGGCGCCGCCCAGCTTGATCGAATCGGGCTTGTATCCACTGGCGCGCACGAACTCCCGGAACTGGCCGATCGTGATGTCAGACTGCGACAGCGCGAAGCCCTTGCCAAGGGTGACCTGGTGCTGCGGCAGCTGCGCGTCCGCGCGACCCGGCTCGCCGTCCGGCGCCCCCATCATGAAGTTGCCGGTTGGTACGACCAACATGGTCGGCGACTGGCCGGTCATATCCACGAAGTGATCGGTGAACACCTGTCCAGGCCGGTAGCTGGCGTAGAGGCGTGCATTGGTCAACCGCTCCTGGAACTCGGCGACGCCGGCCAGTTGCGGGCTGATCGACTGGGCCTGTCCCGCCAGTTGCTTGGCGAGCGCGATATTGCCGGCGTCCAGCGCCGAGCGCGCCTGCGCCAGGACTCCTTCCGCACGCTGCTGGCGGATGCCATCGACCTGCTCGCGCACCGTCTGCAACTGCGCGGAGCCCGGCTGGATCGACTGCGCTTCGGCAATCGCCGCCTGCGCACCCGCAAAATCGTTTTGCGCCACCGCTGCCAGCGCACGGTCCAGCACTACCCGCTGCACTTGCAGGATGCCTTGCACCGCCACCGCGTTGTCCGGATCCAGTTGCTGCACCTGCCGATACAATTCCAGGGCGTTGTCGGCAGCGGGCTTGTCCACCCTGCCTTGCTGCAGCAGATCGGCCGCCTGCGCCAGCATCGGCCGCACTTGCAGCAGGGTTTTCATGCTGGCTTCGAGCGGCGCCACGTCATTGGCGCTGTTGGGCAAGGCCTTGAGATTGTCCAGCAACGCGCCCGCCGATTCGGAGTCGCCGATGGCAATGTCCTGCGTGATGGCGGCGATCAGATGCGTGCGTACCTGGTCCAGCCCCTGGACCGCGGCACGGCTGTCCGGCTTGAGCTTGAGCGCCTGCTCGTACAGGCCGGCCGCGCTGTTCTTGTCGCCCGTTACCTGGCCGGCGAGGAAGGCCTTGTTGGCACGCTCCAGCAAGGCCCGCACTTCTGGCGGATCAGCCCCCAACTGCTCCGGCAGCAGCACCGCCTTGCGATTCAGGCGCGCCGCGATCACCGCAGTGGGCGCCAGGGTAAGCGGCGGTCCAGCGTTGATCGCGTCCTGCGCGGCCGATTGCGCACTCCCTGCCCTGGCCGGAGCAGAAGTCCGGGGGCGCCCCGCGCTGGATGAACTCGGGTTCGCCACCTCTTCCGGGCTGACGTGGAATAGCTCGGGAAAAAAGTGATACGTGAGGCCGAACGCCAGCACCAGCACGCCGAGCGCCCCACCGAATGCCCGCTGGCGTTGTACGGTTTCCTTGCTCGGCATGTGGGCGTTCCGTGACTGGCCTGCTATGGTTCGCTGCTTACCATATGGCACCACCGATGATGGGGCAATCGCGAATTGCTTTTTCGTCGCCCCAAGGAAAGCTCATGCTCCTGCCCGTATCGCCGCCCAAGGCAGACTGGATCGAACAACGCAGCGAACTCGAGCAGTGGCTGGCCGGGCTTGCTGCCGGCGCGGTGCTCGGCCTAGACACCGAGTTCATGCGCCGCGATACCTTTTATTCGCGCCTCGCGTTGCTACAGCTGGGCTGGAACGGGCGCTACGCGCTGGTCGATCCGCTCGCCTTCGACATCGCCGGCGCACTGCTGCCGCTGGAAAGCGCGCACGTCGTCACGCTGATGCACAGCGCCAGCGAAGACCTGGAAACACTCTCGCCATGGCTGCCCGCAGGGCCGCGCGTCCTGTTCGACACGCAGATCGCCGCCGCCTTCGTCGGCATGGGCCTGGGCATCAGCTATCGCGGCCTGGTTGCCGAACTGGCCGGCGCCGAACTCGACAAAGGCGAGACGCGCTCCGACTGGATGCAGCGCCCGCTCACCCCCTCCCAGCGCGACTACGCCACGCTGGACGTGGTTTATCTGCAGATCATCCACCAACAACTTGCCGAGCGCCTGCTGCAACGTGGCCGCGCGGCATGGCATGCGGAAGATTGCGAACGGCTCAAACGCAAAAGCTGCTCGCGCGAGGGTGATCCGCAGCCGCAACTCGTCTATCGCGGCGCCGCGGAATGGCCACGCGAGCAGCAGGCGCTGCTGCGCCGTATCCTGCTTTGGCGCGATACCACTGCCCGGCGCCTGGACAAGCCGCGCCCATGGCTGCTGGAAGATGCGCTGATGCTCAGCATCGCCCAGCAACCGCCGGCCACTCTCGCCGCGCTCGAACAGCGCAGCAGCGGCCAGCGTGCGCTGCGCTCCGCGCAGCGCACGGAATTGTTCGAGCTGCTGCAACCGGCGGTGAGCGACGAGGAGATCGCCGCCACCCATGCCATTCCCCCACACCCGCAAGGCAAGGCCAAGCAAGCCTTGTCCGCCATGAAACTGGCCGTGGACACGCTCGCCACCGAACTCGACCTGCCCCCCGGCCTGCTGTGCTCGCGCAAGGTGCTGGAGGAATACGTGGTCACCGCCAACTGGCCGGAAGCCCTGGAAGGCTGGCGCCGCGGCATATTGCACGAGCGCCTGGCAAGCCTGCTGCCCGACTGACCAGGGCTTGGCCGCGCCCCACGGCGCTGCTAACATGCGCAGCTCACGTGGGGCGGTAGCTCAGCTGGGAGAGCGTCGCGTTCGCAATGCGAAGGTCGGGAGTTCGATCCTCCTCCGCTCCACCAATTCATCCCTTAAAAGCAGCGGCGTACGATTGCATCGTATGCCGCTGTTTTGTTTTTGTTTGGCGCAATTTGGCACTAGCGGTGTGCCAAATTTGTGCCATCGACCGGACGATTGAGCGCTCGCTTATCGCCGATACCCCAGACAGGCATTCTCAACAAATTGCAATTGCATCAGACGGGGATTCACCGCAAATCCATCCGGTTTCACCCTCGAGGCGTATCGACGCACGAAAGGTGCTTCAAACCGCGAAGACCCGATTAGCCACAGGCAAACGCTCGAAAGTGCCATCGCGGACATCCAGCTACCTGGGTCCCCAGCACAAGTCCATCTAGCGAGACAATTCGCCCACGACATGGCCCAAGACAGTGAGGCATCAGTCGACGAACTCGTTAACGACTTACGACGATCGCTACGCGAAGAACTCCACCTTCCTGAAGTTAAGGCGCGCGTTTTATATCTGCGTTTCAGTGAGAAAGGTTCATCACGATCTGAACTGACACATGAAGCGACAATAAAAGACATTGGCGATAAAAGACATTGGCGATGCCAGCGGAGATTGCCGGGGCCGCCACGCCGGATCAGAGGCTATTACTTCGCGAGCGCGTACACCCGGCGAACCCATCGCGAAGATCGTGCGTTCGCATAGAGAAGCATATCCCGCCAATGCATGCGGGCAACGAGACGCATCACTGCGGATGCTGCCGACCTTACGACCAAATCCTCTTGACGTCGTCGGAGGGTGCGCATGACACGCTGGTTCCGCGGCCCTATCGTCCACAGCCTTTGCTATGGCTTCATCGCGAGTGCACTGTCATCCCATGGATGTTCCAAGTGATGTTTGATATCCCCTGCCAAGGCGATGTCCATGGACATTGCCTGCAGGCAGTTTGCAAGATAGGCGTCGTCGGACAACATCTCCACACTCTTGTTCCACGCCTTGAGGATGGATGCACCGTAGGCCCCTTCCGCCTTTTCGAGCGCACGCGGCGGGATGGGTCCCCATTTATCGATCATCATAGCCAGGTCGACCATGTCGCGACTGAGTGTCGACTTATCGAGACCTCGATCGGTATTCGCGAGCAGCTTTTCAGCATAGGCGTCGACCGGCTCTATCAGGGGAATGCCGAGCAGATCCTGATTGCTGTCGTCCAGCTCGATGCGCGCTTCACGAACCAGTTCGAACTTTATGGGAATTCCATCGACCTCAAGTATCGTCGAAATCTTGTCCCTGTCGGTTCTCACGTCGCGCAGATATTTGACGGGGTAGCTCATTAGATGACCCAAGGTGGGTAACGCAATGGCTTCGCGAAGCATGCGGTAACCGTGCACATCCGCGCACAGGAAATCGATGTCGACGGATTCGCGGTATTCACCACATTGCAGCGCGATGGCGGTGCCGCCGGCGAAATAACACTTCGCCCGGCGTAGCAGGTCGCCGTCGATCGCACGGAGTACCTGCGCGATGCGCTGGTGGTGCGGGCGCTTAAACATGCAGCACTCCATTCCCGTAACGCTTCACCAGGTCATTGAGCAGCGCACGCTCCTGGCTATCCATGGCGGCCTCGTCGATCAGCGGCCAGTTGCGCTCATAGAGGGCCAGGGCTTCCCGTTCGGGAATCGTCCGCTTGCCCGGTCGGTTCCATGCCACGAGCTTTAGCTGGGGGTACGTGTCGATTGCCACGGTCGGCTCTTTGACGGCCGGCGCCAAATTCAGCGCCCGCATCACGGCCGCGTAGGCACCTATAGCTACGCTCGGCCGTCCCTGCTCAATCTGGATGAGCTTCTGGCGGCCGATACCCGCCAAGGCGGCCGCGGCAGCCTGAGTGAGGCCCATGCGCTCCCGCCCGGCCCTTAGCGTGGCGCCGAGTTCCTGCAGGGGATCGGTCTTTGCGGTCACGTTCATGTCTCAAATATACGACATTTGATATCAATGTCACGTATACGTGACATAACTTGGGGCAATGGTCATTCAGAAATAGACAAAAGCCAGGCCACGGTCAGAGCTGCGCATGTGCTGGACCGGTCAGAGTTTCCCAGACACGCACGAACCGCTTTACGCCTCGTGCGTGAAGCGCTGTTTGCTTTGATGCACACCATCTTCTTTGCAGTATCGGTGTAGCGCCTAGTGTCAATGAGTACCTGAAACGTTTTCTACTTCGCCACACGAAAGCGGGTCATCCGATCCCGAGCGTCGCACCCGCTGCGACGCGAATCGGGCAAACTTGCCAAATCGTCTCATGTGAAGCGCGACATCCATGACTGCCTGCCGACGCAACCGATCGTGACCGCACTGGATATCACGCCCTCAACCAATCCGATCGAGCCCGGCCTGATGGTGATCCATGGCAATCGCCAGGAAGATCTGCGCGATCTGCTGGTGGCGTGGTTGCGGCGCACCCCGCTGCACCCGCTGGAAAACGAAGTGATGCTGGTGCAGAGCAACGGCATTGCGCAGTGGCTGAAGCTGGCGCTGGCGCGGCCGATCGAGGCCGACGGCCTGGGCGTCAGTGCCGCGGTGGAAGTGCAACTGCCGGGTCGCTTCCTGTGGCAGGCGTATCGTGCGGTACTTGGCGAGACCGCGGTGCCGGCTACCTCGCCGTTCGACAAATCGCGCCTCGCGTGGCGGCTGTTGCGGCTGCTGCCGCAGCATTTGGGCGATGCGGTTTTCGCGCCGCTGCGCAACCTGCTGGGCGATGCCGACGACTGGCGCCGGCGCTACCGGCTCGCGCTGCAGGTGGCCGATTTGTTCGACCAGTACCAGGTGTTCCGCGCCGACTGGCTGGACGACTGGCAGCATCGCAACGACGTATTGCGCGACACCCTGCGCCACCGGGTGGTCGAACTTCCCGCCGCGCAACGCTGGCAACCGAAGCTCTGGCGCCTGTTGCTGGAGGACGTTCCGGCGGCGCAGCGCGACAGTCATCGCGCGGGCGTGCATCAGCGTTTCATGCAGCAGTTGCAGGCGCCGGATTTTCACGCCGATACGCTGCCCCGCCGCATCGTGGTGTTCGGCATTACCTCGCTGCCGCAGCAGGTGCTGGAAGCGCTCACGGCCTTGGCGCGTTGCAGCCAGGTGCTGTTGCTGGTCACCAATCCGTGCCGGCACTATTGGGCCGATATCATCGAAGACCGCGAACTGCTGATGGCCGGGCAGCGCCGCCATGCCGGCAAGCCCGGGCTTCCGCCCGAACCGCGTTACGAAGACCTGCACCTGCACGCGAACCCGTTGCTAGCCGCCTGGGGCAAGCAAGGTCGCGACTTCATCCGCCAGCTTGACGCATTCGACCAGCCCGAACGCTATCGCCAGCACTTCGCGTCGATCAAGCGCAGCATCGATGTGTTCCGGGATATCGGCAACGGTGCGCTGTTGCATCAAGTGCAACAGGCCGTGCTGGACCTGGAGCCGATCCCTGCCGATCCGTCGCGGCGTAAGCGGTTGCGCGACGGCGATCGCTCGCTGCATTTCCACATCGCGCACAGTCCGCAGCGCGAAGTCGAAATATTGCACGACCAACTGCTCGATCTGTTCGAGCGCGCCGCGCGCGAAGGGCAGCCGTTGTCGCCGCGCGATGTGATGGTGATGGTGCCGGATATCCGCACCTATGCGCCGCATGTGCAGGCGGTGTTCGGCCGCATGGCGCCGGACGACCCGCGTTACCTGCCCTATAGCGTGGCCGACCAGCCCGGCCGTGGCGCGTCGCCGATGCTGGTGGCGCTCGAACGCCTGCTCGGCTTGGCCGAATCGCGCTTCACCGCCAGCGACGTGCTCGACCTGCTCGACGTGCCATCGCTGCGCCGTCGTTTCGGCATTGCGGAAGACGACCTGCCCATGCTGCGCCGCTGGATCGGCGAATCCGGCATCCGCTGGGCGCTGGATGGCGAACAGAAGCAGACGCTTGGACTGCCGCCCGACGAGCAGAACAGCTGGCGCTTCGGCCTGCGCCGCATGCTGCTCGGTTATGCGGTAGGCGATGGCCCCGCCCTGGACGGCATCGCACCGTATGCGGAAATCGGCGGACTCGACGCTGCGCTGCTTGGGCCGCTCAGCCAACTGCTGGAAACCTTGCGACGCTATTGGCAATGGTTCGCCACGCCGGCCACGCCGAGTCAATGGAGCGAACGCCTGCGCCGCCTGCTGCGCGATTGCTTCGATACGCGCGACGACCAAGCCGACACGCTGCGGCTTGGCCGCCTCGAAGACGCGCTGGATACCTGGCTGGATGCGTGCGGCGAAGCCGGCTTCGCCCAAGCCATTCCAATATGCATCGTAGGTGAGGAATGGTTGCAGGCGATCGACCAGAACCACCTGTCGCAACGTTTCATGGGCGGCGCGGTGAATTTCGGCACCTTGCTGCCGATGCGCGCGATTCCGTTTCGCGTGGTCTGCCTGCTTGGCATGAACGATGGCGACTATCCGCGCCGCGTGTCGCCGCCCGATTTCGACTTGATGGCACGCATCGGCCAGCATCGGCCAGGCGACCGCTCGCGGCGCGAGGACGATCGCTACATGTTCCTGGAAGCGTTGCTGTCCGCGCGCGACGTGCTGCACATCAGCTGGGTCGGCCATAGCGTGCGCGACAATAGCGAGCTGCCGCCGTCGGTATTGGTCGGCCAACTGCGCGACTATCTGGCAGCGGGCTGGCGACCGCCGGGTACCGCAATGGACGATGCCGATGCACGCAAGCACCTGCTCGCCGCGGTCACCACCGTCCATCCGTTGCAGGCATTCAGTTCTCGCTACTTCCTCGGCGGTGGACATGCGCGGCTATTTACCTATGCCTCGGAGTGGGCGCGCGCGCGTCGCGACCTTCCGGCTGCCGCGTCGCTACCGCTATCGCCCTGGCAAGCGCCGGCAGTATTGGACATCGCCCGCTTGCAACGCTTCCTGGCGCGGCCTGTGGCCAGCTTCTACGCGGAACGGCTGAAGGTACGCTTCGGCGAAACCGATGCCGGCCCCGATGACGACGAGCCGTTCGCACTTGACCGGCTGGAAAACCATGCGGCGACTTCCGCCCTGTTGCACCATGCCCTGGCGGCCGACGATGCCAGTGCGCTTGGTGAGGCAGCCCAACGCTTGCGCCAGCAAGGCGTGCTGCCTTCCGGTGGCTTCGGTGCACTGATCCTGGACGAGGTCAGCACGGACGTTCGCCATATCCTTGCTCGCTGGCAAACGGCCATCGCGCGCTGGCCGCACGGTAGCGATGCGCAAGAGTTGCACTTCGCGCATGCCGGCGTGCGGGTCGAAGGCTGGCTGGACGATGTGCGCAACGGTCCCGGACAGGCCCCGGCGCGATTGCTGCCGATCGCCGGCAACCTGTGCCAGGGCAAGGCGATCCGCTACGACAAACTGCTGCAAGCATGGTTGTTGCAGCTGTTCGCCAATGCCGGCGGGATCGCGCTCGCCACGCATATTTTCGGCACCGACGTTACCGTCATGCTGAAAGCCCAGGCATCCACGGAAGCGTCCGCGCAGTTGAGCGCCGTGCTGGATGCGTGGCATGAAGGCATGCAGGCACCGCTGCCGATCGCGCGGCAAACCGCCTATGCGTGGCTGCTTGCCGAGCGCAACGACAAAAACCCTCACGATGCCGCACGGACCTGCTACGAAGGCAGCGACGCGCCGATGGCGCCGCCCGGCGAGATGGACCGCGAACCGGGCCTCGCACGCACCTGGCGAAGCTTCGATGCGTTGTACGCCGATGGCTTCGAACGCTGGCTGGCGTTGTATCGTCCGCTGCTCGACGCCGCCACCCTGGAAGGCTCCGCATGAGCGCGATGGCTCCGCTCGATCCGCTGTCCTTGCCGCTGCAAGGCATTCGCCTGATCGAGGCCAGCGCCGGTACCGGCAAGACCTGGACGCTGGCGTCACTGTACCTGCGGCTGGTGCTCGGGCACGGCGGACAAGCGCCGCAGTTGCCGGCGCAGATCCTGGTCGTCACCTTCACGCGCGCCGCCACGGCCGAGCTGCGCGAGCGTATTCGCGAACGTCTCGCCACCGCGGCAGCGGCTTTTCGCGGCCAGCAAGCGGCCGATGCGTTGCTGCAACGATTGATCGGCGAGTACGCGAATCCCGATGAACGCGCCGCCGCTGCGCGCCAGCTGGAACTTGCCGCGCAATGGATGGATGAAGCGGCCATCTACACCATTCACGGCTGGTGCCAGCGCATGCTCGCCCAGCATGCGTTCGAAGGCAGCGAATCCAGCGACGACGTCGCCGATGAAAACGCGCGCCTGGCCGAAGCCGTGCGCGATTACTGGCGCCGCTTTTATACCCAGCTCGAGCCGGCCGAGGCGGCATGCGTCGCTGCGCAATGGCGTGATCCGCAAGCCTTGCAGCGCTGGCTCAGGCCCTTGCTGCGCCAGCCGATCCAGCAAGTGCGCGTAGACGGCAAGCCGCTCCCAGTGGTGGACGATTTGACCCGGGCGTTGCACCAGCACGAAGCGCCACGATGCGATGCGCAGCAGGCCGCACGCGCACTGTGGCGCGGCGATGTAGACGCAATCGAACAACGTCTGCGCGAAGCAGTACGGACCAAGGCGCTGAAGAACAATATCTTCAAGCCGGATAGCGTGGAACGCGAGCTGAGCGCATTGCGCGCGTGGGCGCATGGCGCGCCCGCCGAGCAGGCGCTGCTGGCGCGCTACACGCAAGCCAAGCTCGATGCGGCTACCAGCAAAGGCAATGCACCGCCCTCGCACGAGGCGTTCGCCGCCATCCAGCGGCTGCTCGATGCGTGGGCGGCCGAACCGCCACTCGCTCCCCTGCTATTGGCCCATGCGCTACCGTGGATTGGCGCACGCATCGAACAGATTCGCCAACGCCAGGCCACACCCGGTTTCGATGACATGTTGCGCCAGCTCGATGCCGCCCTGCACGGCCCGCATGGCGCGCAGCTTGCCGACACCATCGCCACGCAATATCCGGTCGCGCTGATCGACGAGTTCCAGGATACCGATCCGCTGCAATGGCGTATTTTCCAGCGCGTCTACGCCAACCGGGCGTCTACCGGATTGCTGCTGATCGGCGACCCGAAGCAGGCGATCTATGGCTTCCGCGGCGCCGATATCCACACCTACCTGAAGGCGCGCGACCAGGCCGATGCGCCCACCTGGACGCTGACCACGAATTATCGTTCCACGCCGGCGCTGGTCGATGCCGTGAATCGCGTGTTCCAGCATGCCGATGGCTGGCCGCCCGGCGCTTTTGCGTTTGGACATGGCGCGCATGCGCTTTCGTTTACGCCGGTGCACGCAGCCGGCACCGCGCGCACGTTGGTGTGCGATGGCCAGCCGGTTACCGCGATGCAGATCGATGTGCTGGCTGACGGTGCGCCGCTGGCCGCCGGCGCCTATATGGAAACCGCGAGCGACCACGCAGCGGCGCGCATCGTGGCGCTGCTCGATGCCGCCCAGGCGGACCGCTGCGCGTTCGTCGGCACGGATGGCGCACGCGCGGCACTGCGTCCCCATGATATCGCTGTGCTGGTACGCAACGGACGCGAGGCTGCCTGCATCCGTCGCGCGCTCGGCGTGCGCGGCGTGGCCAGCGTCTATCTATCGGAACGCGATTCGGTGTTCGCCACCGGCGAAGCATCCGATGTGCTGCTGTGGCTGCAAGCCTGCGCCATGCCGGCTTCAGATCGTGGCATGCGCGCAGCGCTCGCCAGCCTCAGCATGGACCGCAGCCTGGACGAACTGGACCGGCTCAACCACGACGAAGCTTATTGGGAACACTGCGGCGAGCAGTTCCGCAAGCTGCTGGCAACCTGGCAACGGCACGGCGTACTGGCGATGCTGCACAACCTGCTGCATGCGTTCGACCTGCCCGCGCGCCTGTTGGCAAAGGCACATGGCGAGCGCGTGCTGACCAACCTGCAACACCTGGCCGAACTGCTGCAGCATGCCGCCGCCGGCCTCGATGGCGAATATGCGTTGATCCGCTACCTTGCACAGCAGATCGCGCGCGCTATCGAACGCGATACGGAGACCCCCGAAGACCTGGTGCTTAGGCTGGAAAGCGAAGCCGACCTGGTCAAGGTGGTTACCATCCACAAGTCCAAGGGCCTGCAATATCCGCTGGTAATGTTGCCTTTCGTATGCCGCTTCCAGGAAGCGTCGCAAGGCAGTTGTCCGTCCTGGCACGACGATCAGGGACGAAGCTGGATCGACTTGCAGCCGAACGCGGACGCTTCCTCGCGCATCGAACGCGAACGCCTGCAGGAAGACCTGCGCCTGCTCTACGTCGCGCTGACCCGCGCCGAGCACGCTTGCTGGCTGGGCGTGGCCTATGTTGCCGATGGCCGCAGCAAGGCGCCGCTGCTACATCGCTCGGCGTTCGGCTATGTGTTGGCCGGCGGCGAACCGATCGAACCCGGTGAACTGGCGCCGCGCATGGAAGCACTTCGCAACGGCTTGCCTGACATCCATGTGCATCGGCCGGAGGAACCCGCCGGCATGCATATCTACCGCCCGGCGCAACCCGCGCGCCATGCCGATCGGGCGCGCATCTATACACTGACGCCGCCAGAGTCATGGTGGATTGCCAGCTACAGCGCGCTGACGCACGGCGCGAACGACACGGCGCGTCAGGCCGCGCCCGAAACCGCCACCCAGGATGTGCTCGCCGAAGCGACGCGCGAATCCGGCGAAGGGCCTGCGACCGCTACCGACTATGGCATCCATGCGTTCCCACGCGGCGCAGAACCCGGCACTTTCCTGCACGACCTGTTCGAATGGCTGGCGGAAACCGGCTTCGCTTCCAGTGCACGCGATACCCATGCACTGGAACGGGAGATCGCGCGCCGCTGCCAGCGACGTGGCTGGCAGGCGTGGATCATGCCGTTGAGCCAATGGTTGCCGGCGCTGCTGCATACGCCGCTGGCGTTGCCGTGGGGCGGATCGCTGATACTGGCGCGGCTGGATGATCGCAGGCGCTATCAGGCGGAACTCGAATTCTGGTTCGAAGCCATCCGGGTCGATACCCGCCAGCTCGATCAGCTGGTCAGCCGCCATACGCTCGGTGGCGCGCCGCGTCCGGCGCTGCCGCACCATCACGTCAACGGTATGCTCAAGGGCTTTATCGATCTGATCGTCGAACAGGATGGCCGCTATTACGTGATCGACTACAAATCCAACTGGCTCGGCGATACCACTGCCGCGTACACGCCAGACGCCATGCGCGAGGCCACCTTGCAGTCCCGCTACGATTTGCAATACGCCATCTACACGCTCGCGCTGCATCGTCAACTGCGCGCGCGGCTGCCCGACTATGACTACGAACGCCATGTCGGCGGCGTGCTTTATCTCTACCTGCGCGGTATCGACCGGGCCGGCCACGGCGTGCATGCCGAACGCTTGCCGTTCGCACTGGTCGATGCCATGGACCGGCTGTTCGCACACGGGGCGCATGCCGATGTCGCATGACGCCATGCTGGGCATGCTTGCCGAGGCCGTTTCGCAACGCCTGTTGCGCACGCTCGACCTGGCCTTCGCCCGGTTTATCGCCGAACGCGATCCGCAGGCCGAACCCTGCTTGCTGTTGATGGCGGCGCTGGCCAGCCGGCAATTGGGCGACGGCCATCCTTGCCTGGACATGCACGCCCTTGGTGCGCTTGCGCAGGCGCAGCAGTGGCCCGAATCCTGGCTGCCAATGCTCGAGAACGCACCGCCGCCCGCCTCGCCGTTATTGGCGGCCGCCGATGGACTGCCCGCCAATGCGCCACTGGTGCTGGATCGGCATCGGCTTTACCTGCGCCGCTACTGGCACGACGAATGCCGCGTGGCGCGCGGCATCGCCATGCGGCTGCATCACGACGCCGCGCCGGCCACGGACCTGCATGAGGAACTGCAGCGGTTGTTTCCCACGGTGCTCGATCACATCGATTGGCCACGAGCAGCCTGCGCGCTGGCCGCGCGCGGCGCCTTCAGCGTGATCACCGGCGGCCCCGGCACCGGCAAGACCACCACGGTCGTGCGCCTGCTCGGCTTGCTGCAAACCTTGCATCTGCGCGGGCATCCCCTTCCCTTGCGTATGCGGCTGGCCGCGCCAACCGGCAAGGCCGCGGCACGACTCAATGCATCGATAGCGCGGCATCTTGCCTTGCTGGACGTGGCGGACCAGGTGCGCGCGGCCATTCCCCTCGAAGTGGAAACCCTGCACCGCTTGCTGGGGGCACGCCCGGACACCCGCCGCTACGCCCACGACCGCCGGCGCCCGCTGCACGTGGATGTATTGGTGATCGACGAAGCCTCGATGATCGACCTGGAAATGATGGCGGCGGCGCTGGACGCCCTGCCGCCGCATGCGCGGCTGATCCTGCTTGGCGACAAGGACCAGCTTTCGTCGGTGGAGGCCGGCGCAGTACTGGGCGATCTCGGCCAACGCGCGGAACAGGGCCATTACAGCGCGGCGACGGCACAGTGGCTGCGCGCGACCAGCGGCGATGATGTGAGCGCCCTGGTGCGCGACGATGCGCAGCCGCTCGACCAGCACATCGCAATGCTGCGCACCAGCCATCGCTTCGATGCCGCCAGCGGCATCGGTCGATTGGCGGCCGCTGTCAACCTGGGCGACGTGGCGCAGGTAAGCGCCATGCTCGGCGCACACTCGCACGACATCGTTTGGCTCGGTGCCGCGGATACTTCCGTTGCCGATCTGGCGGTATCTGGCGATGCCGAATGTTTCGCGGCAACCGCCGCTGGCGATGCACCGCGGGGATTTCGCTTTTATCTGGAATATCTGAACCGGCATCGCCCCACGCTGGCATCCGACGCCCAAGCCTATCGCCAATGGGCGCGGGCCGTGCTCGACGCCTTCAACCATTTCCAGGTGTTGTGCGCGGTACGGCAAGGCCCGGCCGGAACGGAGCGCCTCAACCGGGAGATCGCGGCCAAATTGCTGGAATCGGGATTGATCGATAGCGATCGCGGCTGGTACGAAGGCCGGCCGGTAATGATGACTCGCAACGACTACAGCCTCGGCCTGATGAATGGCGATGTAGGTATCGCGCTGCGCATGCGCGGCACAGACCATGCGCTGCGGCTCTACGTCGCGTTTCCGCTGACGCGCGGCGCGACGCAGGATAGCGCGGCAGGACACGACGCGCAGGTACGCTGCGTCCTGCCCTCTCGCCTGGGCGACGTGGAAACCGTATACGCCATGACCGTGCACAAGTCGCAGGGTTCGGAGTTCGAACACACGGCGCTGGTATTGCCGGACGACACGTCGGCCATCCTGACCCGCGAACTGCTCTACACCGGCATCACCCGCGCGCGCCGCTGGCTGAGCCTGATCGGCACGCGGGCCAGCATCGAACAGGCGCTGGCGCAACGCACGCGGCGTTATTCAGGCCTTGCCGAGCGCTTGCTGTCGATGGGCAACGCCCCATAGTGAGCCTGGCGATTTCCAGCGGCCTGCCTCGCTGCGAAGCAGGCTCCGCATTTCCAGCGGAACCGCGTCGTGCCTACCAGCAACCGCCATTCGCATTCGCCATCCCATCCGTCCGGGTTGGTTTCTTGTTGCCGGCATTGTCGATCGACAGGCTGCCACACACATCGCCGACCTGGCTGTTGATCGGCGCTGCCGTTGCGATAAATGCTTGCGCGCTGGAGCCGGCCACCGCCAGGGTTACTTCGTAATAGCCGTGCGGCGATATCGCCGGATCGTTGTAGCCGAACTTGCTCAGGTCATCGGTATAGCGATTATGGATGGCGTACCAGCGCTCCTGTCCATGGGCGATTGCCATCAGCATCTGCTGCGCGTCCGAGCGGCGCGAGCGGAATGCGTAGCGCGCATACGACTGCGTGGCAAGTGCCGCCAGGATCGCGATGATCGCGGTGACAATGATCAACTCAAGCAGGCTGAAGCCACGGCAGCGTTCCATCGCATCTCTCCTTTCAATTATCCGGTGTGAGCATCGACCACGAACGCCGGCGCCAGAGCAGGCTGCCGAAAGAAAGCGGCAGCGCCAGATCGCTGTGCTTGCCTTTCAGGGCAACGCCGGGCAGCACCAATTTGCCGCCACCGATGACGCTTGCCGCGGGCAAGCTGCCGGCAGTGAGCGGCTTTTCCACCATGGCGCCCGCATACACATGCCCACCGAACGACAAGCCATTGCCTGGCCCGCCATTCGCCGCATTCACCGCCAGCACTGCGCCGGATGGCGCATCGCCGGCCGGTACCAGCGTGCTGACCAGCGCGGTGTTGCTGTTGAACAATGCCATCGGCGTGGTGACCACACGTTCGCCAGGCACGACGTCGAGATCGATACGCCAGCCTCCCGCGCTGTCCGACAGCGGACGATCCGTAAGCGTGCGCACGATCGCGCCATCCACGGTTTCCTGGCGCAGCGCCTGCGACTGCAAGCTGTCGTGCGTGACGGTAACAGCATGCCCATTGCCATCGACCATATCCCGTATGCCATACACCGATTGCGTCGGCATGCCGGTCACGGCCTTATCTCCCTCGCCCAGGTATTTACCGGTGCCGAACACGACCATGAAGCGGCCGGTAGCCGGATCGGGGAAAAGACGCGGCATCACGGTGACCGGTTGCGTGCCCTGCACAGCGGGCCGGTAGGCAAGCGTCACTTTCCACTCGGCCGGCCTTGGCGAGGAAAGATCGAAGCGCCACAGGTTGCCTGCCAGATCGCCGGCGAATGCAACATCGTCGATCTGGTCATCGTTGTAATCGCCAAGGACGGGGGTGGCGAGTCCATAACTGCTTACGCCTTCCATGCTGGTTGGCGTTTTCAATTCCTGGATAACGGCGCCGGTTTGTGCATCCAGTACGAATAACGCGCTATAGCCAGGCGGCGTTGCTGCCGTATCGCACGGCGTGGGCCGATCCGATTGGTTGCAATCGGGAAAATAGCCGCCGGGAACCAGTAACGCCCAGCGTGCATCCGCGAGCCGCGCGACCGCGGGCTGGCCGTAGGTATATCCCAGGTCGGCCGGATCGTAGCGGCCTCCTGCCATTGCATCACCGGCGGGCGCATCGGCATCGAATTCCCACAGCACAGTATTCTCGGGCGAGTTCTCGCTGACTGCATCCGGATGCGTGATATCCAAGGCGTACACACCGCGGCCTCCCAGGCGCAGCCCGCCCGCCAACACCGTATGCCACTCGTGCCTGCCACGCTGGCTGAAAAACACATCGCGGACGACCGGCGTGGCGTCCACGCTCGGCTCGAACTGGAATCCACTCAGGCTGGTAAGACGGCCAAGGTTGCCGTACACGGCACGCGGTATGTAGGCCCATCGTTCCCTGCCGGCGTTCGCGCCGGCGTCGTAGACAAGGCAATCGCCTGCCGGGCTTTGCTGTCTGCACACCGGCACCGGCGCGTTGAACGCATGCAACATGCCATCGTTGGCCGCGACATAAAGCATGGGCGGGCGATCGGCATGCTCGGCGCGAAACGCGGCGTATGTCTGCGCGCTGGGAGCGGACTCGGGCGCCGTTGCGGATACACCGTTGATGGCCGGCCAGCTGTCGCGATAGGTTCCGGTGGGCGCATCGACATAGACCGCCTGCGCATCGACGATCGCTCCCAACAGGCTGCCGCGCACGCGCATGGTGCCGTCGCGCTCCTGCGCACGCTCGCCGCGAAGATAGTTCACACGCGCCGCGAGCATGTCGGACGGATGCTCCGATGCCGGCGTCATCAGTCCTTTCGATTCGAAGGCATCGAAACGGGCCTCGGGTTCGAAGGCGATGGCCAAGACCTTGCCCGTTGCATCCGCGCTCGCGCTAAGGATGCGGCGGCCGGCTGGTGGCGATGTGGCCGCGTCGGACAACATGGCACCGGCGTTCCACATGACGTCCCCATCCGTGCCATCCGCATTCAGCGCGACGGCTTTCAGCACGCCGGACCAGTCGGCGGCGTCATAGCCGCCCTCGAAAGCAAGCGAGCCTTGGCCGAGCACGCTGCTGTTCAAGCCCAATACGGCCAGCGGCGGTACGGCTTGCGCTCGATCCAGCGGCACCGGGCTCAATTCCACCGTTCCTGCCGGAGCGGATGCCTGGACATGGCTGGCAAGCATCAGCAAGAGTGCAAACGACAGCAGCACGGTGGACATGCGCGGGGCCATGCGGATGCGGTCAGCGGCTGGCCGGTGCATCGAACGTACTCTGCATCACGCTCACCACGTTCGGGTTGCCACCCGTGGCTCGCGCGGTAATGCGATAAACGTGTATGTCGGCCTCGCCTTGCCCACGGTTGTTCGGACCCGTATTGCCCGATTCATGCAGGCTACCTGCCAACGGCGGACGCTCGCTGCCTAGGTCTTCGATGATGTACCTGGGATTTTCCGCCAACGCCGCCGTCGGTTGGCTGACCTGGCCGGTATATCCCGCATGCGCGGGACCGGTATAAGGCACTCCCATGCCGGATATCCAGCCAGGTGCCGAGCGGAATTGCGTTACCTCGCCATGGTCGCCATAGGGTGTGCCGAGCGGTCGATAGATCACGCAGCCATCGTCTTGCGAAAGGCGGTCTTGCTGGCAATGGAGCGTGGCGCCAGCACGGCTCGCGATGGACCATAACTTGTATTCCGCCCCGCGCAAGGCGGTCTCGGCGCTCATCCGTGCCTGCTGAGCATTGCGCAAGCTGCCGGCCATGCGCTCCTGCAACAGCGAATGTTCCGATGCGGCCACGGCGAGCATCGTCATCAGCAGCAGGAAGATCAGTGCAACCAGCAGCGCGAAGCCTTGCTGGTTGTGGCGCGTCGCGTTGCGATGCGCGCGTGGCATGTTGCGATAGCTGTGCATAGGGGCTTCCCTGCCATTCGTCCTTTTATGGGTTGACGTTGCGTACCGCCACCACCGCGCTGAATTCGCGGCGCAACAGCGCCAACGGAAAGCCTTGCTGCAGCGGTGTCACATGGCGATTCGGGGCGTTCGGCGCTTGCACGCTGCTTGCGCCGCCGGTTGCTTGATCGACGGTGTAGGCATACGCCAGTTCATCCGGGCTCAGCGTATACAGCGGCTCCTGGCCGTCCATCAGCAGGCTGACCTCGATCAGGCTGACCGAACGCCACAGGCAACCGCGATCGTCGCTGCCTGGAATCGGCAGGGGCACGCTCGTGCAATCCGCGCGCGTGCTGTCATCGACCTGCGCCGCCGTGTAATAGCGCAAGGTGCCGTCCGCGCGTTGCACGCCGTACCTGAAATCGAGGCGCTCCACGCCGCGGGCGATTTCCTCCGACGAGCCCTTGCGCAGCCTGGTATCGCCGCCGTTGACCCGGCGCACCAGCGCGCCCGTGGTATGTCCCATGCCGTCGCCGTTATCCACCACTTTCAGGAAATAGGTAACAGTCTGCATATCGCGGCTGAGATCGAACAGCCTGGGCGCCGCGCCATGCTGGAAAACATCGGGCTGGATAAAATTGTTTCCGGTCGAAACAAGCACAGAGGTTTTCTGCCCTGACACCGCGAAGATCTGTGCATTCGAGCAATCGGCCAACATCGCCAGCGGATCGCCAAGATCGAAATTATCGGGCTCGCCCGGCTGCGGCTTCAGCGCGATGCTCAGCGAACCATCCGCATGGCGTTCGAGCGTGCTGCCCGGCTCACCCTCTTCGGTGGCGATCGTCCAGCCAGACGCGGGATCGAGATAACGCACGGTGATCACCGAAGCGCCAACCACGCGATCGTCGACGGCCGTACCCATGGCGGGAATGCCGAAGCCATTCGCATCGCGCTTATTGCTGGGATCCATCGGCGTGCAAAGCTCTACCGTGCAGTCGTAGCCGCGCATCACCAGGAACGATGGCCATGAATAAGGCCGGTTCGGCGGCGGATAGGCATGGCCCCACGGCGTGGTCACGTCGTTCAGCGCGGACATGAGTACGCCAGGATCGCTGGCATAGACAGTCGGCGCACGCCATGCGTCCAGATACAGGCCGCTGGCGCTGGCATGGACGTCGCCACCCGTATTGGTGCAGTACTGGGCGCCGCTCATGGCCAGGTCGTGCTTGATCTGCGTGATGGCGTAGCGTCCTTCCTCCTGCAGCCGCGCCCATTGCGCCTGCGCGCGCTCGGCCTTGGAGGTGGCAATGAATACGCCGATGATGCCCGCGCTGACCAGCAGCCCGATCACCATCGCGATCAGCAATTCGACCAGCGAAAGGCCGTATTGGCGGCGGCCATTCATGGCTGGAACGTCCAGGCGAAGGTCTGCGGCGCATGGTCGCCTGCTTCGGACGCTCCGGCGCCGACGCCCTGCTCGGTCCAGGTAATCGTCATGGCGCAGTTGCCGCCGAAAGGCGGCCGCAGGAGCCGCTGTTCCGCACTCGGCACATAGGCGAGACCGTGGCTATCGCAGGCGATATCCGCCTTCGCATCGGGCGGCAGGAACGTGGCAAGCTGGCTGCTCCACCGGCCACGGTCGTGCAAGGCCAGCTGATGCGGCGTGCAGCCGGCCGCGCAATCCTGCGCCGCCGTATCCGGATAAACGCCGTTGTAATCCCCATTCCAGACACCAACCGGGTTGGCCTGCATGCGATCGGCCATGCCTTGCGCCAGGAAAGTGACCTGCGTGCGCAGATAGGCCGCATGATTGGCGCGCGCCGACAGCAACAGCAGGCCGGCCACTCCCAGCAGGCCGATGCCGAATACCAGCATGGCCACCAGCACTTCGATCAACGTAACACCCCGCTGGCGCGGTCCAGGCAGCATGGAGGACGTTCCCTGTGATCCCGCAAGCACTCTGGCCCGCCGCAGCTGCCCACGCCAGTCGGCCATCCACCCGCCACGTAGTCCGAATCCCACCCGCCCATGGGTACCTTGCAGCCTCGCGGACCTCCCCTTAAACTAAGCGGCTCCGCCGGAATAGCTCAGTTGGTAGAGCGGCGCATTCGTAATGCGTAGGTCGTAGGTTCGATTCCTATTTCCGGCACCAGTTAGTAGTCCAAGCAAGTCCAACGAAGGCCGGAAACCCTAGCATTAGCAAAGGTTCCGGCTTTTTTTGTGTCCGATGATGTCCGGGGGCATCCATTGCAATCCAGCCCTTATCGGGGGCATTCTTGGGGGCATATAGCCCATCGTGAATTTCGATGCCCCCAAAGGTACAACCATGCCCCTGAGCGATATTTCGATCAAAAAGGCCAAGCCCGCTGACAAGCCATATCGCTTGTATGACGAGAAAGGGATGTACCTAGAAGTCGCTCCTTCAGGTGGCAAGCTGTTTCGGCTCAAGTATCGGTTTGAAGGCAAGGAAAAACGGCTGGCATTGGGCTCTACCCAGACACAAGCCTAGCCAAGGCCCGCGAAGGGCGCGATAAGGCCCGAGAACTACTTGCGACAGGCATTGATCCCGGCGTGCAACGCAAAGTTGCGAAGGCCGCTGGGGAGGAGCGCGCAGCTAACAGTTTTTGCCGTAATCGCAAGAATGGCTAGCCAAACAGACAGCGCGTATGGCGCCCGCCACGATGGAAAAAGCGCAGTGGACACTGGATGACCTGGTTAACCCTTGGATCGGCAGCCGCCCCATCAGCGAAATCGATGCTCCAGAAATGCTGAGATTGCTGCGCCGTATAGAAGATCGCGGTGCCCATGAGACCGCTCACCGCACTAAGCAGCGCTGCGGACAAATCTTCCGTTATGCGATTGCCACTGGTCGTGCAAAGCATGATCCCACCGCAGATCTACGTGGCGCGCTAACTCCGGTAAAGGTGACCCATCGTGCAGCCATTACCGATCCGGCGAAGATCGGTGAGCTTTTGCATGCCATCGACGGTTATACCGGTAGCTTTGTAGTACGTACTGCCATGAAGCTGGCGCCGCTCGTGTTCCTACGCCCTGGCGAACTTCGACAAGCCGAGTGGACTGAATTTGACCTAGACGCCGCGCAGTGGCGCATCCCGGCCGAAAAGATGAAGATGCGTGGAGAGCATATCGTCCCCTTACCCGCTCAAGCTGTAGCCATATTGCGCGAGTTACACCCACTGACCGGACGCGGACAATACGTATTCCCTGGCGAGCGTAGTCGCGCACGCCCCATGTCAGACGGCACCATCAATGCTGCCTTACGCCGAATGGGGTTTGACAAGAACACCATGACCGGCCACGGCTTTCGAGCTATGGCCTCAACCCGTCTCAACGAAATGGGCTGGACACCGGATGTAATCGAGCGCCAGTTAGCTCATACCGAAAAGAACAAAGTGCGCGCTGCCTATAACCGAGCGCAATACTTAGATGAGCGAAAGCGTATGACGCAAGCCTGGGCAGACTATCTGGATGGTTTACGCCAAGGTGGAAGTTCCTTGATCGGCAGGCCGGCATCGGCTTCACGCAGGAAGCCGATGATCTGTTCTTCGGTAAACCGCTTCTTCACGTCCAATCTCCGTTCGTTGAGGGATTGGACTCCAAATCGTTGCGCTACTCAAAACCGGGGGGACGTCGAACCAGCCCTCGTGTCGGGCACAGCCCCAGGGAGGCCCTCCGCAGGAGCCGCCCTAGTGGCCGGCCCCTTGGTATGCGCCCACGGCGCCGTCCCCGTCCATACCTGGCTGGGGTAGCCCTCCCTCAGGATCAGGCTTAGGCTGCCGCTCCGGCGACACCCTGTCGCTCCACGCCTTTGAAGGGCAACAACGCCGCACCGGAGTTCGCAAACGTTTGAGAGTGGGCCTGGATGTGCATCTGCCGGTTGTAGTCACGAACCTGTTCCAAAGTCAGATCCGAACTATCCGGGGCTTTTTCCGAAAGCAGGACAGCGAGCGTGGGGGCAATGGGGTAATAGAGCTCCAGCTGCGTAACCTCCTCATCGTCACCTAAATCGTTCGCATGGGTATTGATGACGGGTTGATCACCAGTGATCAACGGTTCGGAGGTCGCGTTGCGCAGCAGGTATGCGTCGAGAGGCTTTCGCAACATGGAAAACGCCAACGTCGTGGCGGCCATATGCATGAGAGGGTCCACAATGTTTTCGACGTTGACATAGCTTGGCGCGGCGTCCTTGGTTTGAGTTAAGACCGCTTCGCGCCTTCTCTTGGTTCGAAAATACTGTGAACACAGAAAGATCTGGAACGCCATTCGGTCGTCCTCGTTGTTCCAGAACGAAACATCACCATTCTTCAACGCATCGAGGCCAGGCTTCCCCATATTCTCGATAGCACCTTGAAGATTTTCTCCGCTTTGTCGGCAGGCATCCTTCAACGTTTGGGCAATTTCGCCTTCGAGCAATTGCCTACTTTCCAACTCGCGTTTGAGCGTTGAAAGCTGCTTATAAGTTTTGACCCAGCTTTGGTTGATCTGTTTGAGCACCGGTGACTGATTCGGTTGCTCAAAGACCTTTTCGAGAAAACTGGCCTCGTCGTCGGAGATCTCCTTGACCTCGTAGAAATAGCTCTCTTGGGCAATGTTCATTAAGCTGACCGAAAAAGGCTCTTTGTCCCGCAAGCACCACACTTTTTCCTGGGGCGCCCATGCGCGCAGGTAATAGCGCCATACGTAGTGCTGGCTTCGAGTGACCGTCATTCCCTCTGCTCCCTTTGGACTCGTTGATGGAAATGCCCCCACATGCCGCGGCGGGCATGCCTTAGGATGCCTGCTCCAGCAAGAGTTTGATCTCGGCTGGCTTGATGGACTGGTGCCGGTGCTGATGGATCTGCTGGGGTGATCGCATGCTTGAATAGGCCTAAACCCATGGCTATTCGAAATCGCGAGACTTTGGCTCATCGAACAGAATTGAAAAATCCCGACGAAGCACGGATGTCAGTTCATGCTCAGGAAAGCGTGCGGCCGCCTTTTTCCATATATTGACACCACTGGCTTGATCCCCACTGTTCCAATGAATGCCACCGAGGTCGAACCAGGCAGGCGCATAATCGGGATCTAAGGCAATAGCCTGTTCATAGGCGCTGATAGCACTAGACGCCTGCCCCAGATTCTCGTGCGCAGTAGCAACGTGATACCAACTCAAAGCATCGGGTTGAATCTCTTTGGCCTGGACCATAAGGATGGGCAGGCTTTCTTCAAATCGCCCCAACTGGTTGAGTGCAACCCCAAGGCAGTAGCCATAGTCGCCGCCTTCAAGGTTATAAGCATGTCGATAACAAACCTCGGCCTCTGCCCAGTCCTCTTCGTCCTGGGCCCAGTGCCCAAGCCTGTCCCAAAGATGAGCTTGCGCATCTTGGTCTACATACACAATGCCTGCTTCAAACTCTTCCTTAAAGCTCGCATAGGACATACCAATGTCCCCGCCATTTGACCGCACGTAGAGCGTTGCCAACAAGGATTCACGGACTCCAACCGAGTTATCAGGATGCACGCGAAGAAACCGGTTCCAAAAGGTCACAGCTTGACGTGCATTATCCAGCGACGTTCGCCCGAACATGGCGACCTGACGGCCACACCAGGGCCATATCCATTTTTCGGTCTCGGCGCTGTTAAGAAGCGCGTTGATTTGGCGGAAGGCGCCCTTACCATCGCCCAGGTTGAACAGAACGTTGATTCTCCATCCATCGACGGTTGAAACAGCACCAGGGCGTTGCTCCAAAAATATGGCCTCGTCAAAATGTTTGAGCGCCTCGCTGTATTCCCCTTTGCGGTGATGGACACGCCCGATCGCCAAATGAGCTTCGGCAAGTCCGGGATCGCAAGAGAGTGCTTCTCTGTAGCAATTTGTAGCCTCATCTTCACGACCTAGATTTTCGATGCTCGACCCTAAATTTTTTAGGCACCGAGCTTTGTGAAGCTTGTCATCAGGTTGCGCCAGGTGGGGAATGGCCAATTGATAAGCGGACACAGCCTCGTCGTGCCGATTCAGCGCCGCCAGTCCATTGCCAATGCAGTAATGAAGCGATCCGGGATGATAAATTCCTTTATCAAGATGCGTGACCAAATACGCGATGGCATCTTCCACACGTCCTGGATTGTGACTACGGCCGTCCATACCCAGATTGATCTCGGCCAAGTAACACATCAGCATGGCGTTATCATCGGGCCCAAATACGCCAGCGAACCGTTCGAATGCCGCGCTGATGTGAGCATCCATTCCACAATCAGATAGGCTCCTCAGCACGTCAAATGCTTCCTTCTTGTCGTCCGGCACATGGACACTCGACGGGGTAGCTCTAAGGAGTTCTGGCAAGTCCTTCGATTGAGCTGATAGTTGGCTAAACCGATGGTCGTGTTGTGCGAACGCAGTCGCGCTTGCCAGGCCAGCCAGGCGTTCAAGCACCGAAAGCGTCAAAGGATCGGTGAAGTTCACCGTGATCGTCTTTTGCTGCGCCCAGTCACCTTCGCCATGCTGGTATTGCCGCGTAACGGCCTCGGCAGACCTGAATTTCAGACTCCCTGTGGGCTGGTGATAGCAGACGTAAAAGGAATACGCCTGCATCATGAGATAGTTCAGGTTGGCCATTGCGATGTCCACGCTGATCGAACCATCCGCATTGATGGCCTTCGCGGTCCCCTTCAGCTGGACATGAACTCGCACGTTTGTTGGTGAACCGTCCCGGACCGCCTCGATTTGGAAGTCGACCCCGTAATCCTTGCGGTCTCGGCTCTGAACAAAAAAGCATTCCGAATCCGCAATGAGCTTCTCGAATGCGGCTTCCGCCTTTGCTTCCAACGAATGGTTTTTATCGCGCTTGGGTAAATCCATCTCATCTCGTCCGTTTAGGTCAACGTCCTCGGCAGGACCTCTTCGAAGACGCCCGCACCAGCGGCATCTTCAATGATGCCGCCCGTACTTCCTGCCGACAATTGCCATCGAGAAGAACGAGATCCTCATTCGTTGGCTAGGTCGAGGATACAAATTCCCGAAAAGTTCGAAATTCCCAAACCCCTGATCGCAGCGCCGGTTGAGACGATTAGCCTCATCATACATTGCTATACATACGCAAGGGCAACCCCGCAACCACAAACCTAGATGCCATGGCCACCGGGCCGGCCGTGCGGCCCATCGGCGATCTTCTCGATGCGATCCAGCGTCCGTTGGATCTCCCATTGGGGAACTGGAAGATCGCGCGTAAGAAACGAACGGCCATGGGCCAGCACGTTGACTTAGGTTGGGGCACCCAACAGCACGACAACTTCTTCAATCTGGACCAGGCGTACTGATCCAGATCGAGAACACCACCGATTCGTAAAAGAGCGTCAGAGGAGTGAGCCGATGGGCTGAAGCCCAAGAGATTCGTCATCCTCTTCTTCCGTGGCGTGATAGCGCGACCACTGCTGCATCGCTGGGTAGAGGGCCAAGATGTCTTCTCCGGGCTTCCCGACCATACGCAAGCCATCGGCAAGCATCCAGTGAAGCGTCTGCTTTGCCGCCAGATAGTCGGGAATATGTCGGTCGCGCATCTTCTTGGCGTATTCCAAGGCGCCTGCGTAGTCGTCGCCGCTGTCTCCACGGCCCAGAAACATCAACGCCTGCAACTCCAACTGGGCGTCGTAATCCAGTTGAGCAATGCGCTCCTCCAGGTCGTCTCCCAGTCGGCCTTTTTGGGCAAATGGCGAATCAGGAGGCGCATTGAAATAGTCATCGATTCGGTATTCATCCGGGGCACGAACTGCCGCTCGTTGAGCGGAAATCGAGGCGATTTCAAACACGGCGATGGGACGCAGATAGGAGAACGCAAAGGTCAGCGCGTTGACATGGCGATGCGCCACGCGAGCAAGATCCGATACGGCGCGCCCATAGTCCTCCCTAAGAGACTCTACGAGTTCATCATCGACTTTGGAGGTTGCCAGCTTGCCCGCCTGCTCGGCGGCCATGGCCGCCGAGTACGGGCGACCGAAGATGATCCGTGCGATGAGATCGCGATAACGGTTGAGGGAAAGGTTGAAGTCGAAATCGAGACGAATGTCGTCGACAAGTTTCTTGACGTACACGGGAACTCCACGAGTCAGCCGGCGGGTACGGTCCGTTTAAGGTCCCTGTGGCCGACGCAATGGAGGTCGCAAGGGGTGTTCGTGTGCGCTGTCGAAGTCGGACCAACTTGCCCGGCACCGGGCCAGCCCTGGGCTGCTGGGCCGAAGTCTACCACGCCGGAAAATGGCCCACCCCTGGTTCGTCCCGCTCCTCGGGGACCGGCTGTTTTTTTCTGCATCCCTGTCATTCCCTCATCCGAAGGACGGCTTGGCCCGCCTGCCGGCAGCCAACTAAACCCGCCTCACACAGAAAAGCCGCCCTTCTGGGCAATGCCGCTCAGTTAAGCAAAGGCCCTGCGGGGCCTTTGCTGTTTTGTAGAGTATGAGTCTGTTGATAGAGCGGCACGCGATGCCGAAGGCAGACCGATGCTACTGGAAGCCTACCTGCAAGATACCCATGAGCTGGC